>NZ_JBMDKF010000012.1:0-168867 GCF_057809575.1 Azospirillum sp. FG154
TCAGCCGTCCGCACCCCTCATCCCAACCCTTCTCCCGCAAGGGGAGAAGGGCTTTTCTTTCCAAACAGGACCTTAACGTTCCGCAACATGTGTGAACGCCGTAGCCCCTTGGGGGGAGAGGGGCTTTTCGTGTGAACTCCGGTCGGCGTGGTCAGCGTTCCGACGTCGCCCGCACGGTTTCTTCCGCCGCGCGGATCAGGGCCTTGGCCTTGTTGACGGTTTCCTGATATTCGGATTCCGGGTCGCTGTCGGCGACGACGCCGCCGCCCGCCTGGACATACATCATGCCGTCCTTCAGAACGGCGGTGCGCAGCGCGATGCAGGTGTCCATCGCGCCGGACGCGCCGAAATAGCCGACGCACCCGGCGTAGACGCCGCGCCGGGCCTTTTCCAGTTCGTCGATGATCTGCATGGCGCGGACCTTGGGCGCGCCCGAGACGGTTCCGGCGGGGAAACCGGCGACCAGCGCGTCGAGCGCGTCGAATTTCGGGTCCAAATCGCCTTCGACGTTCGAGACGATGTGCATGACGTGGCTGTACAGCTCGACGATCATCTTGGCCGTCACCTTGACGGTGCCGATCTTCGCCACGCGGCCCACGTCGTTGCGGCCAAGGTCGAGCAGCATCAGATGCTCGGCCAATTCCTTGGGATCGCTCAGCAGATCGTCGGCCAGCGCCTGGTCTTCCTCCGGCGTCGCGCCGCGCTTGCGGGTTCCGGCGATGGGACGCACCGTCACCTTGCCGTCGCGCACGCGGACGAGAATCTCCGGGCTGGAGCCGACGACGGTCAACTCGCCGAAATCGCAATGGAACAGGAAGGGCGACGGGTTCAGGCGGCGCAGGGTGCGGTACAGCGCCAGCGGCGACGGCTTGAAGGGGAAGCGGATGCGCTGCGACGGCACCACCTGGAAGATGTCGCCCGCGCGGATGTACTCCTTCGCCTTCTCGACCATGGCGTGATACTCGGCCTGGGTCGTGTTGGACGTCCAGGCCAGCGGCAGGCCCGCTTCGCTGCGCGGCTCGCGCCGGTAGGGCAGCGGGCGTTCCAGATCGGACAGCGCGTCGCTCAGCCGTTCGCGCGCGTAGGCGTAGGCCGCGTCGGCGGCCACTCCCGGTTTCGGCCAGACCGGCGTGACCAGCGTGATCGAATCGGTGTGGCTGTCGAAGATCGCCACGATGCTGGGGCGGGTCAGGATGGCGTCGGGAATGTTCAGCTCGTCCGGGTTGGCGTCGGGCAGACGCTCCATCAGGCGAACCATGTCGTAGGTCAGATAGCCGAACAGACCGGCGGCCATCGGCGGCAGCTCCGCCGGAAGGTCGATGCGGCTTTCGTTGATGAGCGCGCGCAGCGCCTCCAACGGGGCGGCGTCGAGCGGCTGGTAGGCGGCGGAATCATGCAGGGCGTCGCGGTTGATTTCCGCCTTCGACCCGCGTGACCGCCACACCACGTCCGGCTTGAAGCCGATCACCGAATAGCGGTCGCGCCGCGATCCGGCCCCGCGCTCCGCCGATTCCAGCAGAAAGCCGAAGGGCCGCCCGTCCGCCAGCTTCATGTAGGCCGACACCGGGGTTTCCAGATCGCTGACCAGGGTGGTCCACACCACCTGGGGCCGTCCGGCGGCGTAAACGGCGTCGAAGGCGGTGTGTTCGGGCTGGACCTTCACGGGATCGAACCTTTGTCAGAGGACGGAGGCGGCGGGCCGCGCGTCTCAGTTGTTGGCGGCGAAGAACTGGTCGATGCGCTGGCGGTGGATCTGCACCGGGTAGCGGACGCGCAGGGCGTTGACGAACTGGGCCATCAGATCGCTTTCCAGCCCTTGGTTGACGCTGGTCTCCAGCGGGCCGAGCGCGGCGTCGGCGGGATCGGCGGCGATCACCTCGCGCAGCCGGGCGACGATCTGCGAATCGGCGCTGGTTCCGCTGACCACCTCGCCCGGTTTGGCGCCGAACAGCTTGGCGACCAGATCGCCGGGCAGGCCGCTCACCGTCTTCGCGTCGCGGGTGAAGGGAACCGTCATGGCGAAGCTGGCGCCGGACTGGCTGGCGACGTCCTGAGCGGCGGCCTCCAGACCCTTGGCCAGCTTGGCGGCGATCTCTTCGGCCTTCTTGGCGGCCAGTTCGGCGCGCTTGTCGTTCTGCCAACCGGTGACGACCTGATCGCGCACCTCGGCCAGCGGACGCAGGGCCGCCGGAATCACGCTGTCCACGCGGACGGCGGTGAAGACGCTGCCTTGCCCTTCGGCCAGGTTGGTGGCGGCGCCCGTCTTCAGTTGGAAGACGTTCGGCAACAGGGCCTTCAGCGCGGGCAGGGCCGGGGCGGCGTCCTTGCCGTCCGGGGCCTTGCCGGCGCTGTCCACCGCCGCGACCTTGCTCAACACCAGCCCTTGGGCTTTCGCCACCTCTTCCAGCGACGCGCCGCTGGCGAGCTGGTCTTCCACCCGGTTGGCGATGGAGAACACGGCGTCGAGCGCCTTTTCCTTGCGGATTTCGCTGGCGAGTTGCTCGCGCACCTCGTCAAAGCTCTTGGTCGATCCGGCCTGAACGCCGGTCACGGTCAGAACATGCCAGCCAAGGCCGCTCTTGATCGGCTCGCTGGTCTTGCCTTGCTCCAGCGCGAAGGCGGCGTCGCCCAGTTCGGGCAGTTCGGTCCGCGCGACGCCGTCGAGCGTCACCGGCTCCACCCCGGCGTCCTTGGCGGCGTCGGCCAGACCCTTGGTCTTGGCGGCTTCGGCGATGGTTTTGGCCTTGGCCTCGTCATCGACGACGGTCATCAGGATGTTGCGTTTTTCCGGCGTGCCGAACTCGGCGGCGCGCTCGTCATAGGCGGCGCGGAGCTGGGCGTCGTCGAGCTTGACGTCGGCGGCCAGCGCGTCGGGCGACAGTTGCGCCACGGTCAGCGCGCGGTATTCCGGCGCGGTGAAGCGGACCTGATGGTCCTCATAGGCGCGGGTGATCTCGGCCTCGTCCGGGCTGCCGACGTCGCCGACCGACGCGTTGGTCAGCGTCACCACCTCGGCCACGCGCTTTTCGCCACGGAAGCGGTAGAGCGTCTGGGTCAACGTCTTGGGCGCGGCGACCCCGGCGTTGACGGCGCCCGCGACCAGCTCGCGCGCGGTCTCGCCGCGAAGCTGGGCGATGTAGCCGTTTTCGGTCAACTGGTTGTTGCGCAGCACCGTGCGGAAGATGTTCGGGTCGAACTGGCCCTGCTGGTTGCGGAAGGCCGGTTCGTCGGCGATGCGCAGCTTGACCACCTCAGGCCCGACGGCGACGCCGACGTCTTTGGCGGCGAGGTCGAACAGCGCGCGCTGGATCAACGTTTGCAGCGACTGGTCGAGCAAGCCGAATTGCTTGGCCTGTTCGGCGGTCAGATTGCCGCCGAGCATCGGGCGCAGCCGTTCGATCTGGCGGCGGAATTCCTGGTCGAGCGCCTCGCGCTCGATCTGCGTCGAACCGACCTCGGCCACCGTGGTTGGGGTGCTGGAGCGGAACACGTCGCCGATCCCCCAGATGCCGAAGCTGAGGATCAACAGCACGAACAGGATCTTGACGACCCACGAACCGGCGAAATTGCGAATGAACTGGAGCATGGGATCCGAATCTAAGCGCGTCGTTCGACCGTCTGGCCGGGGCGGCGCATCATAGATAGGCGGCGATGGGGCGGCAACAGCGCATTTCCACGGCTGCCCGACGACTTCCCCCTGCGCGCGAACCCAAAAGCCGCTTATTCTTTGCGCTTCTGTGACAAAGGGGTGAAACGGCATGGACGGCGGCGTCATTCAAGACATGGTGTTTCGGGTTCTGGGCGGACTCGGGCTGTTCATGCTGGGGATGGAGTTTCTGTCCGACGGCATCCAATCGCTGGCGGTCGAGCGGATGCGCCAGATTCTGGAGCGTTTCACCACCAACCGAATCTTCGCCCTGCTGACCGGCACCTTCGTGACCGGGGTGATCCAATCCAGCACGGTGATGACCGTCATGGTGGTCGGCTTCGTCAACAGCGGCATCGTCACGCTGGAGCAGGCCATCGGCCTCATCATGGGCGCCAACATCGGCACGACGCTGACCACGGTCTTCGTCGCCCTGCCCATCGGCAAATGGGGTTTGCCGGTCATCGGCGTGGCGGCGCTGGTCTATCTGTTCGTCGGCAAACCGAAGATCCGCTACTCCGCCCTGGCGATTCTGGGCTTGGGCATGATCTTTTACGGCCTGGATCTGCTGACCAGCGGCTTCCGCCCGATTCGCTCCGCCCCGGCGATGATGGAGGTCTTCACCCTGCTGTCCGCCGACAGCTACGGCGGCATCCTGCTGTGCGTCGCCCTGTCGGCGCTGGTCACGGCGATCATCCATTCCTCCTCCGCCACCGTCGGCATCGTCATGGGGCTGGGGGCGTCGGGGGTGATGGATTGGCACACGGCGTTGGCCTTCACCTTGGGGGCGGACGTCGGGACGACGGCGACCTCCTACGTCGCGGCGCTGAACCTGTCCTTGAACGCGCGGCGCACCGCCTACGCCCACATGTCCTTCAACGTCATCGGCGTGCTGCTGATGCTGCCGCTGTTTCCGCTGTCGCTGCAACTGGTCGCCTGGACGCTGGGCGGCGATCCCGGAGTCGCGGCGACGGGGGCGGGCGGGGCGGTCAGCTACCCGCTGGTCCCCATCGCCATCGCCACCTACTCCACCGGCTTCAACATCTTCAACACGGCGGTGATGCTGCCCTTCGTGCCGCTGATGGCGCGGCTGCTGTCGCGCGTCGGCCAGGGCAAGGCCGAGGACGAGGATCTGTCCCTGCCGAAATACCTGTTCGCCCGCGCGGTGGAGGAGCCGGAATCGGCCCTGAGTCTTCTGGAAAAGGAACAGGCCCGTTACCGGGCGGCGTTGGCCCCCTTGTTGGCGTTGGCGCGGTCGGGCGCCCCGTCGGGCGGCAGCGCCGACGACGCCAAGCGGACGGCCAAGGCCGTCGCCCTGCACACGGCGCTGGCGGCGCTGTCCAAGGAGATCGACGGCTTTGTCGGCAATCTGTGCAAGCGAACGATGCCGCCGCCGCTGGTTCCGGTGCTGATGGGGGTTCTGCAAAGCCAGGATCACGCCCGCGCCCTGGAACGCTGCCTGTTCGACTTCACCCAGGAGCTGGGCGCGGCCCCCCTGTCGGAGGCCGGGCGGCGTTTCGCCGACATTCTGCTGGAGGCGCTGGACGCGGTGTTGCTGGAAACGCTGTCGGCGTTGGAGAGCGGCGACGTTGACGATCTGCGGATGATCCACGGCATGATCGGCGAGCAGGGCGGGGCCGCCGCGCGGCTGCGCCAGAGCTATCTGGAATCTGACAGCGGCGTTCCCCTGGACGAGCGCGCCCGGTTGCTGGCGGCGTTGGGGCAGGCGGAAAGCGCGCTGTGGGGGCTGGCCCGCTTGCTGACCCTGCGTCTGGCCGACCGGGAGGCGATCCAAGCGGCGTAAAAGAAGGCGGTCAGCGTCGCGCCGGGCGCAGGATCGGACCGGCGTTTTGGCGGCGCAGGCTGGCCAAAGACAAGGCGTGATGGCTGATGCGTTGGCGGAAATCGCGGTCCACCCGGCTGAAGGCGCTGTAGGCCAACCGGATCGCGTCCGGGGAGTTGGATGTCAGGGCGTCCTGCAAGGCGTCCCGCAGGGTGCGCAACTCCAGAATGCCGGGAATGAAGGCCATCTCAACCGCTTCGGCGAGAATCGCGATCGAACAGAGCGTGGCGTCGTCGTCAGCGCGCATGACAGGGCGTTGCAATCGCGAATCCTAAGAGCCGAGCAGATCGGCGATGGCGTCCATGCAACGTTTTGACGTTGGGCACTGCGCGCAATGTTCCGGGGGCGGGCAGTTGTGGCGACGCAGATCGTTCAGGCCCTGAAACAGGACATGTTTTTTTTCATCCGAAATGACGTCGGTTCCCCGGATGATCTCCATCGCGTCGAGCATCGGGTTGGTTGCGTTCAGCATTGCCGCCTCAGAGACTTTTCCAATTTGGAAAAGATGAGCCTCATTCTGAACCCAGCGCGCTGAAAAGGCCGCAATATTAGGGTAACAAATTGCAACAACCCGCACTAATCCACGACATCGCCGCCGGTTGACGCGTCGGCGTCACTGCGTGGCGGAGCCGGATTCCAGAATCAGTTCGGATCGCTCAACCCGAAGATAGGCGCCCGGACGAACCGCCCGGCGGAGGATGTCGTCGTTCAGCATCAGGTGGGCGTCGGCAAGGCTCAACGGACGACCTTCGTAATACGCGCGCCCGTCGGCATGGCGAATGTGATGGAATGCCGGTGTCATGGCGATGCTCCCCATCGTTGCGCTGCGGATGTTGGCGGCGACGGAGGTCCGACGCCTGACCATCGGGTTAACGTCTGTGCGCGCCATTCTGTTCCATATGACTTCCGGCAGGTGGTTCTATGACCCGTCAGAGTTGTGTGGCGCCGCCGAGATGATGCCCCGCTTTGGCGAATCAACCAACTTTGAATTGCTTCGGGCCGTCTTTTATCACAACGCCTCAAGGTTGGTTGGCCAGGGTGAATCGGCCATGACGCGGCATGCGACCGATTGAACCATGCCCCTTGGATTGGCCCTTCACAACGTTGAGGACCGTTTGGCGAATGGCCAGAGCGGCCTTGCGGGCGCAGGGGGTTGGCGCGGCGTCGCCGTCTTTTCTCGGGCGTCGTCCCTTGCGTCCGGGGGGGCGCGCGGAAACATTGGAAAATACGGCGGAGCGGGTCATAATGCCTCCCCACGCCGATCTTTTTGATCCCAGAATGATGCTGTGGCCTTGGTGAAAACGGAAAAGTCCTTGCGCGAACACCCGGCGAAACATTTGCAGAACACGGATGGCGCGGCGGGCGGGGCGTTCCCGCGCGATTTGGCCTTTCTGTCGTCGCTGGCGTCCAGCTTGCTGGATCATGCGGATCTTGCCCTGGTTTATATTGACCGGGATGGATTCTGCCGACACGCGGATCGTCGTTTCGCGGCTGTGTTGGATCGGGCGCCACAATCTTTGATTGGATTGGATTTCGCCGACATTGACCATGACGTGGCGCGTTCGATCACCGCCGCCATCACGTCTCTGAAGCGGTCCGGCCTGTCGGTTTTGGTCGATTGCGAGACGATGGGCTGCGATGGCGGGCGCTCGATTCTCAGCGGCAGCGTGCTGATCCACAAGGACGCCGATGGGGAAACGCTTGGCTTTCTTGGGATGCTGATTGAGACCGGGGATCCCGAACGGATCGCCGATTTCGTGTCCCGCCGGGATCCCTTCGTCGCCACCTTGCTGGACGCGGCGGTTGACGGCATCATCGTGTCCGACCGCAGCGGCGTCATTCGCTCGATCAACCGCGCCTGCTGCGCCTTGTTCGGCTATGAGGAGGCGGAGTTGATCGGGCAACCGATGACGATTCTGATGCCGCCGCCCTTTGCCCGCGACCATGACAAATACATCAACGCCTACGTCAAAACCGACCGTCCCAAGATCATCGGCATCGGGCGCGACACGCTGGGCAAGCGCAAGGACGGGGCCGTTTTTCCCATTCATCTGAGCGTCGGCGAAGCGCGGCTGGGGAACAGCACCACCTTTGTCGGCATCATCCGCGACATTTCCGACCGTCTGGCGGCGGAGCAGCGCGCCTCCTATCTGGCGCGGCACGATCCGCTGACCGGCGTGTTGACCCGCACCGCCTTTCTGGAAGAGTGCGAGGCCCTGTTGGCGGGGGGAAGTCCGCTGGACGGCGGCGGCCACGCCCTGTTCACGCTGGACGTCGACCAATTCAGCGACATCAACGAGGCGTTTGGTTTCCATGTCGGCGACGCCGCGCTGAAGGCGATGGTCAGCCGGGTGATGGAGGTTTTGCCGCCCAACACCTACATGTGCCGCATCGCCGCCGACGAATTCGCGGCGCTGGCCCGCGTCACCGGCGCCGGGCACGCGCAAACGCTGGCCGACGTGCTGCACGACCGGCTGACCGCCTCGATCTACGCGGATCGCCATTGGGTGCGGCTGCGCTTGTCCATCGGCGCGGCGTTGCAGGACAACGCGGCGCAAACGTTGGAGGATCTGAACGCCAAGGCCAAGCTGGCCTTGCAGGCGGTTCAGCATGACGGCGGCAACGCCGTCTGTTTCTACACCCCGGAAATGGCGGCGGCGGCGACCCGCCGCATGCTGTTGACCGTGCATCTGGCCCACGCCATCGAGCGGAACGAGATGCATCTGGTCTATCAGCCGATTGTGGACGCCAAGACCGGACGGGTGGTCTCGGCGGAAGCGCTGCTGCGCTGGAACCATGAAAGCTTGGGCGCGGTGTCGCCCGGCGAGTTCATTCCGGTGGCCGAAGAAAGCGGCCTGATCGTGCCTTTGACCGATTGGGTGCTGTCCACCGCCATCGGTCAGATGATGCGTTGGAACGCCGAGGGGGTGTTGCCGGAGCGGGTGTTCCTGAACATTTCCGGCCAGCAATTCTTGCGCGGCAACCTGACCCAGCGGTTGGAAGAGCTGTTGAGCGGCTGCCCGGAGTTGCGCCCGCGTCTGGGGCTGGAGATCACCGAACAGGCGGCGGTGCGCGATCTGAAGGTGGCGGTCAAGACGCTGGGGGAATTGTCGGCGCTGGGAATCCAGACCGCCATCGACGATTTCGGGTCGGGCTATTCCTCGCTCAGCTACGTCCAGCAATTGCCGGTGGCCAAGCTGAAGATCGACCGCGCCTTCGTCATCGACGTGCCGGAAAACCCCAAGAGCAACGCGCTGGTCCGCGCGGCGGTCGGCATGGCCCACGGCCTTGGTCTGGCCACCGTGGCCGAAGGGGTGGAGACGGTCGAGCAGCGCGACTTTCTGGTGTCGGTCGGCTGCGATCTGTTGCAAGGCTACCATTTCGGCCGCCCGATGATGCCCGAGGCGCTGGCCGACATGGTGCGCGAGCAGCGTCGACCGCCCATCAAGTGATGGTTGGGATTGATGGTTGGGGGTGATCGCGGCGCGCGGCGTCAATCGCCGTCGCCGCGCCGTTCCTTCATCTGTTCCCGACGCTTCCAGCGGCGGAACGACTGGCTCCCCCACCAGTTCCGCAATTTTCCAACCAATTCCGTGGGGTGGCGGAACAGGGGGACGCGCGGCTTCGTCGCCGTGGTCGGCTCCAGCGCCATGCCGACGGAGGTGACGCCCCGCTCGTCCATGTCGCGGACGATCAACTCGACGTCGCCCATCCGCACCCGGTCGCCCAACTCGCAGGATCCGCCGAACTCGTGGCGCAACAGGTCGCTCAGCGTCAGCTTGGCGTTGGGCAGGGACAGGGGCAGGCCGTACATCTCGGCGATCTGCTCCACCGTCGCGTCTGGGCTGAGCACGAGGTCGCCGTAGAATTCCCGGTCGTCCTGGTCCAGCGCCCGGCTGCCGCCGAACAGCTTGTCGATCAACGGCAATTGGTGGGGCGGGGCGAAGAGATAGACATGGTCGCCCGGTTGCAGCGGCTTGGCCTTGTAGAGCGGCACCACCGTGTCGGCGCGGATGACCAGCGACGGGCGCGCCCAGCGCGGCATCCGCTGCCCGCGCGCCGCCGGGCTTTTGGCGTGGACGGTGTAGGCGACCAGCTCTTGATCGGCGTTGCCGGGCAATTCCAGCTCGACGCGCTCCACCGGGCCACGGCGCGGCGGGACGATCAGGCTCAGCCAGCGCGCCATCGACCCGATGGTCCAACCCTGGACCAGCAGCGAGACGACGACGACGATGAAGGCGGTGTTGAACACCATCTGGCCGTTGTCCAGCCCGCCCAGCACCGGCACCAGCGCCAGCAGCAGCGACACCGCCCCGCGCAGGCCGACCCAGGCGATGAAGGTGGTTTCGTTGGCGCTGAAGCGGAAGGGCAGCAGGCAGATCCACACCGCCAGCGGGCGGGCGACCAGAATCAGCAGAAAGGCGATGGCCAGCGCGGGCAGGGCGATGTCGGCGAACTCATGGGGTGTGGCCAGCAGCCCCAGCATGACGAACATGACGATCTGGCTGAGCCAGGTCAGCCCGGCGTGAAAGCGCCGCAACTCCAGCGCGCCGCGCAGCTTGACGTTGCCGGCGTAGAGACCGGCGGCGTAGACCGCCAGATAGCCGCTGCCGCCCAGCACGTTGGCCCCGCCGAACAGAAACAGCGCGAAGGTCAGCGTCACCACCGGGTTCATGCCGGCTTCAAAGCGCGCCTTGTTGATGAAGGTGACGACGAGCCAGCCGCCGATCAAACCCAGCGCCCCGCCGAAGAACACCGACCGGATCAGCTCCTCGGCCACCTGCCAGGGCGACCCCCAACCGTGGCTCGCCGCCTCCACCAGAATGATGGTCAGCATGATGGCGACCGGGTCGTTGGTGCCCGATTCGATTTCCAGGGTGGAGCGCACGCGGTCGCGCAGCGTGATGCCGCCGACCCGCAGCAGGAAGAACACCGCCGCCGCGTCGGTGGAGCTGACCGCCGCGCCGACCAGCAGCGCTTCGGCCCAGGGCAGATCCATCAGATAATGGGCGGCGGCGCCGATGACGCCGGTGGTGATGCCGACGCCGACCGTCGCCAGCGTCATGGCGGGCCAGGCGGCGGCCTTGTAACTCGACAGCTTGGTGTCGAAGCCGCTTTCAAACAGAATGACGGCGAGCGCCATCGACCCGATCAAAAAGGCGGTTTGCGGATCGTTGAAGGTGATCTGACCAATGCCGTCCTCGCCCGCCAGCAGCCCGATGCCCAGAAAGATGAGCAACAGCGGCGCGCCGATCCGCAGCGCCAGATAGCTGGTCAAAACGCTGGCGATCAGCAGGGTCGATCCGATCAGAATGATGTAGCTGACCGCCTCCATAGGCCTCCCGCGCCAATGTCATTGGGCCGCCATGCGGCGGAACCACATGATTTTGACGGCAACCCCCCTTGTCCGCAAGCTGTAGTGGGTCGCTTTGGCAAAATAATGGTTAACCGTTCCAGCCGGGGGGAGTCAGCGTCGCGCCGGATCGTGGGCGTTCTCCCGTGGGCCGGTGGCGAAGACGGCCAGCGCGTCGTGCAGGTCGGGCAGGGCGCGTTCCACCGCCGCCTCGCCTTCGCGGATGCAATCGTCGGCGCGGTCGAACTCGGTCAGGCCGATGTGGCCCAGGCGTGGGGCGATGTGGACGTCGGGCGGCTCCCCCGCCAGCCGCGAGCGGGTGATGCGGTCGGTGACGATGCCCAGCGACGACACCATCACGCCGAACAGGCTTGGCCCGTCGTAATCGCGGCGGAAGATGCGGCGGGTCAGCGCCCCGACCATGGAGGAGGCGCGGCTTTCCGGCATCTCCTCGTCGATCAGCTTCAGCAGGTCGAATCCGGCGGCGGTCGGCACGGTGGCGCCGGGCTTGCGCGCCTTGCCCAGAATGTCGCCCGCCAGATTGACGGCGATGACCATCTGCGCGCCCAGCGCCCGGCAGGCCGACACCGGCACCGGGTTGACCAGCGCCCCGTCGATCATCCAGCGTCCATCGACCATCACCGGCGGAAACACGCCGGGCAGCGAGATGGAGGCGCGCATGGCCTCGACCAGATCGCCGTCCTGCACCCACACCTCATGCCCGGTGACGAGATCGGTGGTGATGGCGACGTAGGGGACCGGCAACTCCTCGATCCGGGTGTCGCCGAGGTGGCGGCGCATTTCAGCCACCAGCTTGTCGCCGCCGATCAGGCCGCCGCCTTGGCGCAGCCGCAAATCCAGATAGCCGACGATCTTCAGGCGGTTGAGATTGCGCACCCAATGCTCCAGCGCGTCGAGCTTGCCCGCCAGATGGATGCCGCCGACCAGCGCGCCGACCGAGGCGCCGCACACGATGTCCGCCTCGATCCCATAGCGCTTCAGCGCCCGCAGCACGCCGATGTGCGCCCACCCCCGCGCCACGCCGCCGCCCAGCGCAACGCCGATGCGGGGGCGGTTGCGGGGATGGGACGCGCCGTGACCGTTGCCCCCCAGATTTCCACCCAGCGCCATGGTCGCCTCCTCCCCCGTTCCGATTCCGCCGTGATCGCGCGCCACGGTGTTTGTTCCAGTCTGGCGAGCAGTGGTTAACGAAACTTGGATGCGGACAGGGGGGCGGAGCGGGGCGGGGGCGCTCAGGGGGTGGCGATCGCGCGGTTCAGCGCCTCGATGGTTGCCGCCGGAACGCTGCGGCTGCACATCAGGTGACGCTTTCCGGCGGGCGGCATGCCGTCCAGTTGGGACAGAATGAGGCCCTTGGACGCCAGTTCCGGCGCTTTCAACAACTCCTCCCCCTCCTCACCGGCCATGAACATCAGGTCAGCCCGTCCCGCCGCGATCATGGAGGCCATCCCGATGTTTTCCTGGGTCGTCGGGTTTTTCTCCGACGCGGCCTTCGCCAGCCTTTCGTCGATGAAGGGGCCATAGGAAAGGCCGTTTTTCACCAACACGATGATCTTGGGATCGGCGAGCAGAGCGTCGATGTTGCGGTGGCTCGCCGCCGCGCTGTCTTTGCGGGTCAGAATCAGGTGAGGCTTGCCCTGGTAAACCGACTCGGTGAACTGGGCAAAGGCTTCGCGTTCGGCGTTCTTGTACCATCCGGCCCCGCACACGGGCGCGGTTCCCTCTTTGATTTGAATGATTTGTCGGTTGATGGGCGTGGACACCCATTTGTACGGGATGCCCGCTTTCTTGAACGCCGCCGTCACCGGATCGCCGATCAACCCGGTGACGCCGGTTCCCGATTCAATCGCATAAGGCGGGCGGGAATTGTAGAGGAGCGTGATCTCTTGCGCCAACGCTGGGGACGCGCACGCCCACAAGGCGACCGCTGTGACGGCAATTTCACGCATGTCTTTATCCTTCAAACAGAATTATCGTGCATAAAAATGTGGTTGCCACACATTTATATATCATGAACAGAACGCCCAGGGCTGTTCGCAGGGGTGAGCCGTTTTCCAGCAGGCGGGGCGAAAAGGGCGCGGTGGGGTGGGGATCCGATCCGCGCAAACCCCACCGCCCCCCTCCGCCGACCAAAGAGAACCGATTGCAACGAAGACAAGCGGCGGCGCGTCAGGGCGCGGCGATGGCGCGGTTCAGCGCCTCAATGGTTTCCGGCGTCACAGAGCGGCTGCACAGCAGATAGCGCTGGTTGCCCGGCGGCATGTCGGTCAAATCGGCCAAAACCAAGCCCTTGTCGGCCAGTTCCGGGGCTTTCAGCAGTTCGCTCCCCTCTTCGGCCGCCAGAAACATGAAGTCAGCCCGGCCCGTCGCGATCATCATCGCCATGCCGATGTTTTCCTGCGTCGTCGATGATTTTTTCGCCGCCGCGTTGGGCAATTTGTCGTCGATGAAGCCGCCATAGGAGTAGCCGCTTTTGACCAGAACGGTCATTTTGGCGTCGGCCAGCAGGGACTCGACGGTGTGGTGGGCGGTGGCCGGGCCGCCGGCGCGCGTCAGGATGACCGTCGGCTTGTCCTGATAAATCGGCGCGGTGAAACGCCCGAAGGCCTCCCGCTCGGGGTTTTTGAACCATCCGGCGGCGCAGACCGGGGTCTGGCTTTCCTTAATCATGGTCATCTGGCGGTTGGACGGGGCCGATTCCCATGTGAAGGGGATGCCCGCCTTTTTGAACGCCGCGTCAACGGGCGCGCCGGTCAAGCCCGCCACGCTCCCACCGGATTCGATCAAGTAGGGGGGCCGGTGATTGTAGAGAACGGTGATGTCGTCCGCCATGGCTTGAGCGCCGTTGAGCAACAGGGCGGTCACGAAAAGAGCAACATTGCGCATGTTTCTGCTCCTGAAAAAAGCCGTTCCTGCAATCAAATTTGGCAATTGAGTATTTAAGCATCATTAACGGGAGGGGCGCCAAAATTATATGCATTATTAATTCCACCAATAAGAAATTATATTTCTGTGGTGCTGCAATTCAGGATTGACGCGCGCGCGCCGCCGCCCGATCCGACCGCGCCCCGGTGGACAAAGCTGAACCCCATCGGTTAAGCCATTCTTTCGGGGCGACGATCCCCGGCGATGAGCAAAGAGAGCGCGATTGTGACGAAGACAAGCGGTGGCGCGTTGCGGCTGGACGCGACGACCGAGCGGTTGATGGGCCGGGTGTGGCGCGAGTGGGTGCGGCCCTATCGGGCCAAACTGGCGCTGTCCTTCCTGCTGATGGCGCTGGTCGCCGCCGCCACCGGCGGCTATCCGCTGTTGATCGACCAGTCCTACGCCATGTTCTCGGCGCAGGATCGCGGCTTGGCTCTGCTCATTCCGGCGTTGATCGTGCTGGTGACGGTCGTCAAGGGCGCCTCGCTCTACGCGCAAACCGTCGTCACCAGCGAGATTGTCCAGCGGATCATCTCCGACGTCCGCCTGACGATGTTCAGCCATCTGCTGACCGCCGACATGGCGCAATTGCACGCCGCGCCGACGGGATCGCTGACCTCGCGCTTCATCAACGACGTGGACGTGATCCGCAACGCGCTGTCGCGGACCCTGACCGGGTTGGTGCGCGACATTCTGACGGTCATCGCGCTGGTCGGGTCGATGTTCTACCTCGACTGGTTCCTGTCGCTGATCGTCTTCGTGATTTACCCCATCGCCGCCGTTCCCATCGTCCAGATCGGCAAGCGGCTGCGCCGCGTCTCGCGCGACACCCAGGCGCAGATGGGCGACATGACCTCGCTGTTGACCGAAAGCCTGTCGGGCGCCCGCATGGTCAAGACCTATTGCCTGGAGGATTACGAGCGCGCCCGCGCCGCCCGCGCCTTTGACGACAATTACAACCTCAGCATGAAGGCGACGCGCGCCCGCTCGCGCATCGACCCGATGATGGAGGTGTTGGGCGGCGTCGCCGTGGCGGGCGTCATCGCCTTTTCCGGATACCGCATGGCGACGGGCGACGGGTCGGTCGGCGCCTTTTCCGGCTTCGTCGGCGCGCTGCTGATGGCGGCCCAGCCGGTGCGCGCCATCGGCACGCTGAACGCCGCCCTGCAAGAGGGGCTGGCCGCCGCCCAGCGCATCTTCGAGCTGGTCGATCAAGCCCCGACCATTCTGGAACGGCCCGACGCCCAGCCGCTGGCCCTGACCAAAGGCGCGGTGGCGCTGGAGGGCGTGCGCTTCGCCTACGACAGCGGCGCGGAAACCCTGAAGGGCGTCGATCTGGACGTTCCGGCGGGCAGCACGGTGGCGCTGGTCGGGCGCAGCGGCGCCGGCAAATCGACCGTCTTCAACCTGATTCCGCGCCTCTACGACGCCATCGGCGGGCGCGTCACCATCGACGGCCAGGACGTGCGCGGGGCGACCCTGCGCAGCCTGCGCGCGGCGGTGTCCATCGTCAGCCAGGACACGGTGCTGTTCAACGACACGGTGCGCGCCAACATCGCCTTTGGCCGGTTGGACGCGCCGCTCGACGACGTGATCGCCGCCGCCAAGGCCGCCGCCGCCCATGAGTTCGTGATGAAGCTGCCCGAAGGCTACGACACTGTCATCGGCGACCGGGGCGTGAAGCTGTCGGGTGGCGAGCGTCAACGTCTGGCGCTGGCCCGCGCCTTTCTGAAGGACGCGCCGATCCTGCTGCTGGACGAGGCGACCAGCGCGCTGGACAGCGAATCCGAACGTCTGGTGCAGGGCGCGTTGGAGCGTCTGACCCAGGGCCGGACCACGCTGGTGATCGCCCATCGTCTGGCCACCGTGCGCAACGCCGACCGCATCGTGGTGATGGAGGGTGGGCGCGTCATCGAACAGGGAACCCACGACGCGCTGATCGCCGCCAACGGCGCCTACGCCCGCCTGTCCCGCCTGCAATTCGGCGAGGAGGACGCTGGAGCGGCGTAGCCGCGATTACGGCCCCTTCGCCCTCTCCCTCTGGGCTACAGCATTCACACATTTTCGGTTTAGGCAACTCATTGGAAGAAAAAGAACTTTTCTCCGTCATTCCCGCGAAGGCGGGAATCCAGACTTACCCATAGGGTTCGTCTGGCAAACTCTGGATCCCCGCCTGCGCGGGGATGACGGAAAATCCATTTTATTTCAATTGGTTGCAGCAAGAAAAAGATGTGTGAACGCCATAGCTCCCTCTGGGAGAGGGAAGGGACCCATGCGCAGCATGGGAAGGGTGAGGGGGCCGACAAGGAACCAAGCGGTTTCGTCCATTGGCCTTTCTGGCCCCTTGGAAACCCCTCACCCTCCCCACTGCGTGGGTCCCCTCCCTCTCCCGCAGGGCGGGAGAGGGACTCAAGCAAATCTCAAACCTCGATCACCATCCCGTCATAGGCCGGTTCCACCCCGTCGGGCAGGATGCGGCGGAGGTGGTCGTAGTCCATGCTGTTGTCCATGTGGGTCAGATAGGCCCGGCGGGGCCGCACCCGGTCGATCCAGGACAGGGTCAGCGCCAGATGGGCGTGCACCGGGTGGGGTGGTTCAAGCCGTCCGCAATCGACCACCCAGGTGTCTATGCCGTCGAGCGCCGCGAAGGCGTCCTCGTCGAACCGCACCACGTCGGTGGAATAGGCGAAGCGGCCAAAGCGGTAGCCGACCGTCTTCATATAACCGTGGTCCTGCTCGAACGGCGTCACCGGCAGGCCGTTCACGGCGAAGGGGCCGGTGATGCGGCGGGCGTTCAGGACCGGGCGGTAAAAGGGATAGCCCGCCTTCAACGGCTCGAAGCAATAGGGAAAGCGGATTTCGATGTCGCGCAGATGCTCGTCCCAGCCATAGGCGTCGAGCGGGGCGTGCATCAGGCGGCAGATTTCCCGCAACTCGTCGATCCCATGGGCGTGGTCGGCGTGCTGGTGGGTCCACAGCACGGCGTCCAGGCGCTGGCAACCGCTGTCCAGAAACTGCTGGCGCAGATCGGGGGTGGTGTCGATCAGAACGGCGACCCCCGCCTGCTCCACCAGAACCGATGGGCGCATTCGTCGGTTTTTCGGGTTGGCCGGGTCGCAGCGCCCCCAGCCGTCGGGGCCGATCGCCGGAACGCCGCGCGACCCGCCGCTGCCCAGCACGGTCACGCGCATCACGTCCTGGGATCGGCCTTCGCTCATGCCGCCGCCTTATGTTCCACGGCCTTGTCGAACAGCCGGAAGAAATTGTCGGTGGTGATCCGCGCCACATCCTCCGCGCTCACCCCCTTGATCGCGGCGACGCAGGCGGCGGTGTGGGCGACATAGGCCGGTTCGTTGCGCTTGCCCCGGAAGGGGATCGGCGCGAGGTAAGGCGCGTCGGTTTCCACCAGAATGCGGTCGAGCGGCACGTCCTTCACGATGTCGCGCAACTCTTCGGACTTCTTGAAGGTGACGATGCCCGACAGCGACAGGGTGAAGCCATAATCCAACGCCTCCTCCGCCAGCGCCCGACCGGAGCTGAAGCAGTGCAGCAGCCCTTTCACCGTCTGCCCGGCGCTTTCCTCCTTCACGATGCGCATCGTGTCGGCGTCGGCGTCGCGGGTGTGGATGACGAGCGGCAGGCCGGTGTCCAGGCTGGCCCGGATGTGGCGGCGGAAACACTCCTGCTGCTGCTCGCGCGGGCTTTTGTCGTAGAAGTAATCCAGCCCGGTTTCGCCCAGCCCGATGACTTTCGGGTGCCGGGCGCGCTCCACCAGCGCGTCCACGGTGGTGACGTCGAACTCCTCCGCCGCCTGATGGGGGTGAACGCCGACGGTGCACAGAATGTCGTCGTAACGCTCGGCCACCGCCAGGATGCGGTCGAAGCGGGTCAGATAGGTGCAGATCGTCACCATCCGCCCGACCCCCGCCGCGCGGGCGCGGTGAACCACCGCGTCCAGCTCCTCGGCGAAGTCGGGGAAATCCAGGTGGCAGTGGCTGTCAACCAGCATGGCCGTCGCTCACTCCTGCGGGGCTTCGACGAAGCGCGGGAAGACGCCCTGCGGCGTCGGCAGCGGCGTTCCGGCTGCCAGCGCGCCCGACGGACCCAAGCTGGCGAAGCCGCGCGCGTCCGGCCCCAGGGCCAACTGGTCGAGAATCTTGGCCGAGGCGTCGGGCATGACCGACTGGGTCAGGATCGCCAGATGGCGGATGGTTTCGGCCAACACATAGAGCACGGTCGCCATGCGCGGCGGGTCGGTCTTCTTCAGCGTCCAGGGCGCTTGCTCATCGACGTAACGGTTGCCGTCGCCGACCACGGCCCAAATCGCGTCCAACACCTTGTGGAAGGCCTGGACCTTGATCTCCGCCCGCACCTGGTCGAGCAGGCCGTGGGCGGCCCCCAGAAGCGCGTTGTCGGCCTCGGTGAAGGGACCCGGCGTCGGCACGACGCCGCCGCAATTCTTGCCGATCATCGACAGCACGCGCTGGACGAGGTTGCCGTAATCATTGGCCAGATTGCCGTTGATCCGCGCCACCATCTGCTTGTGCGAGAAATCGCCGTCGTTGCCGAACGGCACCTCGCGCAGCAGGAAATAGCGGGTCTGGTCCAGGCCGTAGGTGTTGACCAGCGCGTCCGGCGCGATGACGTTGCCCAGCGACTTGGACATTTTTTGCCCTTCGATGGTCCACCAGCCATGGGCGAAGACGCGCTTGGGCGGTTGCAGACCGGCGGCCATCAGGAAGGCGGGCCAATAGACGGCGTGGAAACGCAGGATGTCCTTGCCGACCATGTGCAGGTCGGCGGGCCAATATTTGGCGTAATCGCCGTCTTCGGCGGTGTTGGGATAGCCGACGGCGGTGATGTAGTTGGCCAGCGCGTCGAGCCACACATACATGATGTGCTCGTCGTTGCCGGGAACCGGAATTCCCCATTTGAAGGTGGTGCGGCTGACCGACAGATCCTTCAGGCCCGATTTGACGAAGGCCATCACCTCGTTGCGTTTTCCAGCGGGGGCGATGAAATCCGGGTTGGCCTCGTAAAAGGCGATCAAACGATCCTGCCACGCCGACAGGCGGAAGAAGTAGGACGGCTCCTCCACCCATTCGCAGTCTGCGCCGGTCGGGGCGATCTTCTTGCCGGTCGGGCTGGTCGTCAGCTCGTCCTCGCCATAAAACGCCTCGTCGCGCACGGAATACCAACCGGCGTAGGCGCCCAGATAAATCTCGCCGCGTTCCTCCAGCACCTTCCACAGCGCTTGCACCGAGGCGACGTGGCGCGGCTCGGTCGTGCGGATGAAATCGTCGTTGGAGTAGTTCATCAGCGACACGAGATCGCGGAAATTCTGCGACACCCGGTCGGTGAAGGCCTGCGGCGCGATCCCGGCCTTTTCGGCGGATTTCTCCACCTTCTGGCCATGCTCGTCGGTGCCGGTCAGAAACTTCACATCATAGCCGTCGAGGCGCATGAACCGGGCGAGGACGTCGCAGGCGAGCGTGGTGTAGGCGTGGCCGATGTGCGGCACGTCGTTCACGTAATAAATCGGCGTCGTCAGGTAGAAGGTCTTCGGCCCGGCCATCGTCGGCGCTCTCCCGAGGGGTTTGTCTTGCCGAAGCGGGTTCGGCACAGTCTTTAAGATGCGGCGGCTTCCAGCGCCGCCAAGGCGTTCAGCACCACTTGCTTGCGGTCCAGATTGGCGGATTCCGCACGAGCGAAAAGGCGTTGAACCTTTTCCCACACCTCCACCCAACGTTCAAGGCTGCGGGCGTTGGCCATGCGGGTCATCAGGGCGGCTTCGCCCGCCACCACCTCGGCGGGCCAGGCGCCGCGCGCCAGCGCGCGGGCGAAGCGGGCGAGCCACCAGACCAACAGCTCCGTCGCCGTCTCATAGACGCCGTCGTCGGTCTTGCGGGTCAGCGTGTCGCCAAAGGCGTGGGCGGCGGCGATGTCCAGCCGGGGCAGGCCGGACAGCAAGCCGATCATCGCGCGGTAGAGTTCCAGCCCCCCGGCGTCGGCCAAACCGATGGCGTGGCCGACGCTGCCCTCCGACAGGCGGGCCAGCGCCGGGCGGTCGTCCGCCGGAATGTCGGGCCGATGCTCCATCAACAGGTTGACGACGGTCTCTTCAGACAACGCTTTAAGAGAAAGCTTGCGGCAGCGCGAGCGGATGGTCGGCAGCATGCCGCCGGGGTTGTCGCTGACCAGCAACAGCAAGGCCTTGTTCGGCGGCTCTTCCAAAATCTTAAGAATGGCGTTTAAACCACTGACATTCATACGATCTGCGCCGTCGATCACCGCCACGCGCCAGCCGCCCTCGGCGGATGTCCGGTGCAGGAAGGGACCGATCTTGCGGACGTCGTCCACGGCGATGTCGCGCTTCAGACGGTTGCGCTTCTCGTCGCGCTGGCGCTCCACCGTCAGCAGATCGGCGTGTCCGCCCGAGGCGACGCGGCGGAAGACCGGATGGTCGGCGGACAGATGCAGCGAGGTCGCCGGGGCGCCGCCAATCAGTCCGCCGCCAATCAGCGTGCCGCCGAACAGCCCGTCCCCGGCGGCGTCCTGCGCCAGCACGAAACGGGCGAAGCGGTAGGCCAGAGTCGCCTTGCCGATGCCGGGCGAGCCGCCAATCAGCCAGGCGTGGGGCAGGCGGCCCGAGTTCCAGGCCTCCAGCAACAGCCGTTCGGCCTCGTCCTGGCCGGTCAGGTCGGGGTTGCGGCGGGGCGTCAACCCGTCTTCGACGGCGGGTTCGGCGGCGGCGCGGGCCTTGCTCACGGGGCCGATTCCAAAGCCAAGCCCAGCCGCGCGGCCACCGCGTTCCACACCCGCGCCTGCACATGATCCAGATCGGCGTCGGCGTCGATCACCGCGCAGCGCTCCGGCTCGCGTTCGGCGATGTCGAGGAAGCCGTGGCGCAGCCGCTCGTGAAAACTGACGTCCATGCGTTCGTAACGATCTTCCCCCCCGGCGCGGACGGCGGCGCGGCGCAGGCCGGTTTGGACGTCGATGTCGAGAATCAGCGTCAGGTCGGGGCGGAAGCCGTCCAGCGCCAGCGTCTGCAAGGCGGCGATCCGCTCGCGCCCCAGCCCCAGGCCATAGCCCTGATAGGCCATGGTGCTGTCAAAGAAGCGGTCGCAGACCACCCAGCGCCCAGCCTCCAGCGCGGGCCAGACCGTGCGCTCCAGATGGTCGCGGCGGGCGGCGCTGTGCAACAACGCCTCCGTCACCGGCCCCCAGCGCCCGGTGTCGCCCGACACCAGCAGGGCGCGGATCTCCTCCGCCCCCTTGGAGCCGCCGGGTTCCCGCGTGGTCAGCACGTCGATGCCGCGCGCGGCCAGCGTCTCGGCCAAGCGGCGAAGCTGGGTCGATTTCCCCGCGCCCTCGCCGCCCTCCAGCGTGATGAAGCGGCCCTTTTGCGGTGCGCTCATCGCCGATCAGCTCTTGGCGCCGAAGACGAGGTATTTGGCCGCCGCGAAGGCGCGACCGACGAAGCCCAGCTTTTCGACGTCCTGCGCGGCGACGACAGGAACCTCCTTGCCGGGGAAGCCGGGGGCGGAGATCACCACCTTGCCGACGACGTCGCCCTTCTTGATCGGGGCGGCGACCGGGGCGTTGCTGACCAGCGACACCTTCATGCCCGCGCGGTCGGCCCGCGCCATGGTGACGTTCAGGTCGCGCGGCACCGACACCGGCACCGTGTCTTGATCGCCGAGCCAGACGGGAACCTGCTCGATGGTCTCGCCGCTCTTGAACAGCGCGTAGGTGGCGAATTCACGGAAGCCCCATTCGATCAAGCGGGCGGATTCATCGGCGCGGGCCTGCATGCTGGGCAAACCGTTGATGACCAACAACAGCCGCCGCCCGTCACGCTCGCCTGAGGCGGTCAGACCATAGCCGCCAGCCTCGGTATGGCCGGTCTTCATGCCGTCGACGTTCATGCCCCGGTAGAGCAGGGGGTTGCGGTTGCCCTGGGTGATCCCGTGATATTTGAACTCCCGGATCGAGTAATAACGGTAATATTCCGGGAAATCCTTGATGAGATGCTCGGCCAGGATCGCCAGATCGCGGGCGGTCATGTAATGGTTCGGGTCGGGCCAGCCGGTGGCGTTGACCAGATTGGTGCCCTTCAGCCCCAACTCCTTGGCCCGCTTGGTCGCCTGTTCGGCGAAGGCCGATTCCGATCCGGCCAGCCCCTCGGCCAGCACGATGCAGGCGTCGTTGCCGGATTGGACCATCACGCCCTTCAGCAGGTCGTCGACCTTGATGTTGTTGTGAAGCTCCACGAACATCTTGGAGCCTTGCATGCGCCAGGCCCGCTCCGTCACCGGCAGCGTGCTTTCCAGGGTCAGGCGACCGCCCTTGATCGCCTCGAACACCAGATAGGCGGTCATGATCTTGCTCATCGACGACGGCGCCATGCGCTCGTCGGCGTTTTTCTCGAACAGGACGGTGTTCGAGGTCAGATCGAGCAGGATCGCCTGCTTGGCGATGGTGTCGATGGTGGCGGCCTGCGCCGAACCAACGCCGCCGACCCCCAACCCAACAACCGCCGAGGCCAGCGCGACCGCCAAGCCGAAGACGGCGCCGGTGCGAACGACAACAGCGTGCATAGCAACATTCCTCCGAGGAAACAGGATCGATCCGTCCAGTCGAACGATCAATCGACCACGATTTTGGCTTCCGTAAGGCCAGCCTGAATGATTTGGTCGAGCAGGGCGTCGGCGCGGTCCACGCTGTCCAGCGGACCAACCCGCACCCGTTGCAGGGTTTGCTTGCCGCTGGGCGCGGCGGCCACGCTGACCGGCTGGCCGAGCGCGGCGAGGCGGGCGCGGATCCGGTTGGCGTTTTCGGCGTTGCCGGGGGAGCCGACCTGCACGAACAGACGCTCGCGCCCCTTCACCGGCAATTCGGCGACGACGGGGGCGGGGACGAAACGCCCGCCGACCACCGCGCCCGCCACCGTCGCGGGCGGCGGCACCGGCGTGGCCAGCAGGCTGGGCGAGGGGGCCTTGCCGACCGTCGGCCCGGCCTGCGGACCATCCGCCTCGATCACGCCGCGCGGCGCCGGTTTTGGCGTTGGGCCGTCGGTTTGCGCCAGGATGGCCGTCGGCGTGCTCTGGCGGGCGGCGGCGGCGATGGCGCGGCTTTCCTCGGCCAGAATCTGCACGCGGACTTTGGCGGAACCGCTGGACTCAAAGCCCAGCAATTGCGCGCCGCGCCGCGACAGGTCGATGATCCGCCCGTTGGCGCTGGGGCCACGGTCGTTGACGCGAACCACCACCGAACGGCCATTGTCGAGGTTGATGACCCGCGCGAGGCTGGGAATCGGCAAGGTCTTGTGCGCCGCCGTCAGCTCATCAGGGTCATGAGGCTCGCCGTTCGCCGTGGTTTTCCCATGGCTTTCCGGCCCGGACCAGGAGGCCAGCCCGGTTTCGTCATAGCGGTAGTCCTCGGCGGGGTAATGCCACGCGCCGTTGATCTGATAGGGTTTCCCGACCGTGTAGACGCCGCTGGCCGGCAAACCGGAATCGCCGCCGCCGCCCGGTGGCGCGCAGGCGGCGAGCGTGGTCAGGCCGACCGCCACGATCCCCCCTCTCAGCCGACGCCAGCGGTTCATTCAAACGATCCCATACGAATTCGCGGGCGGCACTCTAGCCGACTTGCCACCGCGCGCCAATGCCTCTGCGACGGGCGCGCGCTGGTTTGATCCCGCTCCGACGGCTGCGGTGCGGCGTTGTGTTTTTGTGTGTTTTCCGGGTATATAACCGCGTTGGCAGGAAGCCGTCCCATGTTCGGCTTTGGTGCCGTCGCCGTCACAACAAAGCCATAAGCGATCGCCATGACCGATTTCGCCGCCGCCCGCTTTTTCATGGTCGAAGGACAGATTCGTCCGAACAAGGTTACGGACCATCGCCTCGTCGATGCTCTGTCCGAAACGCCACGGGAGGCCTTCGTCCCCGAATCCGCGCGCGGCGTCGCCTATGTGGATGACGATCTGCCCATCGGCCAGGGCCGCTATCTGCTGGAGCCGATGGTGTTCGCCCGGATGCTGCAATATGTCGGCGTTCAGGACGCCGACCGGGTTCTCGACGTCGGCGCCGCTGGCGGCTATTCGACGGCGATCCTGGCCAAGCTCGCGGCGTCGGTCGTCGGGCTGGACAGCGACGCGGCGTTGACCGCCGCCGCCGCCGCCGCGTTGTCGGCCCAGGGCGTGACCAACGCCACGGTTGCGACCGGCCCGTTGGCCGCCGGACACGCCGAGGGCGGCCCCTACGACGTCATCGTCATCGAAGGCACGATTCCCGAGGTTCCGGCCGCTCTGGCCGACCAGCTCGCCGAAGATGGCCGGTTGGTCGCCATCGTTCAGGACGCGCGCGGAGTCGGTGAGGTTCGGCTGTTCCAGCGCGTCGGCGGCGTGCTGTCCAGCCGCGTTCTGTTCGAGGCGCAGCCGCACGCCCTGCCGGGATTTGAGAAAAAAGCGGCGTTTGTGTTCTAAAGACGTCTTGAACTGAACCGTGCAGTTCACATCTGATCCGTTCTGCGTTACCGTCGTCGGTAGGCTTGCGCGAAAGTGAGTTCCCATGGCTGCGCCGTTTGAGATCGAGGTTGAGGAGTTGGACCGTCGCCGCAAGGCGGGGGACGATCTCCTCGTTCTGGATGTGCGCGAGTCGTGGGAACACGAGCTGTGCGCGATTGACGGCAGTCTGCTGATCCCGATGAACGGCGTGCCGGGACGGGTGGCGGAGTTGCCGACGGATCGCGACATCGTCGTCGTCTGCCATCACGGCGGACGCAGCGCGCAAGTCACCATGTGGCTGCGGTCCAAGGGGTATGGACGCGCCATCAATCTTGATGGCGGCGTGGATTCCTGGGCGCGCCGAATCGACCCGAACATGAAGGTCTATTGAAGATGACTGTGCGAAGCCGTTTTGCGCGCCATTGCTTGGCGACGGCCCTGACTCTGACCGTCACTCTGGGTGGCGGGTCCGGCGTCGCCTGGTCCCAGACTCTGGAACAGGCGTTGGCCCAGGCCTACGCCAACAACCCGACGCTTGGCGCCCAGCGCGCCCGGTTGCGCGCGGTCGATGAAAGCGTGCCGCAGGCGCTGTCCGGCTATCGCCCGACCGCGAAGGCCAGCTTTGGCGTCAACCGTTCGACCAGCAACAGCACGTTCAGCGGCGGCTCCAGCGGATCGGAAACGAACAGCAAGGCCGCGAGCCTCACCGCCTCGCAGTCGCTCTATGATCCCACCGTCGCCCCGGCGGTGCGCCGGGCCGAGCGTCTGGTGGAATCGCAGCGGGCCTCGTTGATCGCCAGCGAACAGTCGGTGCTGCTGACCGCCGCGCAAGCGTATCTGGACATCGTCCAATATCAGGCCGTCTACCAGCTTCAAGCCAACAACGAGCAGGTGCTGCGCCGTCAGCTCGACGCCGCCCGCGACCGCTTCCGCGTTGGCGAATACACCCGCACCGACGTCAGCCAGTCCGAGTCGCGTTTGGCCTTGGCCGTCGCCACCAAAATCTCGGCGGAAGGGCAGCTCAAGGCCGCCCGCGCCACCTATGAGCGGATCATCGGCGCGCCTCCGGGCGAATTGAAGGCGCCGAAGCCCGCCTTCAAGCTGCCCAAGACGATGGACGATCTGGTCGAGTTGGCGCGCAGCAACAACCCCAACGTTCTGGCCGCGACCTACACGGAATCGGCCCAGCAGGCGGCGGTCGATCAGCAATATGGCAAGCTGTTGCCGTCGGTCGGTCTGTCGGCCAGCGGCACCCGCACGCTGGATCCGGGCCGGTCGTCCGGCATCGAGTTGAAGCGGACGGACAGCGCGTCGATCACCGCCCAGGTGACGGTCCCGATCTATCAGGCGGGCCTGCCCGAAGCGCTGGTGCGTGAAGCCAAGCAGACGGCGAATCAGGCGCGCTTGCAGATCGAGGAATCCCGCCGCCAAGTGGTGGAAAGCGCGATCAGCTCCTGGCAATCGCTGCAAACCGCTCGCGCCAGCATCCAGTCCTATTCGGCGCAGATCAAGGCGGCGCAAATCGCCTTGGAAGGCGTGCGGCAAGAGGCTCAGGTTGGGTCGCGCACCGTGCTTGACGTGTTGAACCAGGAGCAAGAACTGCTCAATGGCCGCGTCAATCTGGTGCGCGCGCAGCGTGACGAAATGGTCGCGGCCTTCAATGTCGTCGCGGCGACGGGGCAATTGACGGCGCAGCAGCTCAATCTGCCCGTCGAGTATTACGATCCTCAGACGAATTACGAAAAGACCCGAGGAAAATGGATCGGCACCTCGGTTGAGTGATCGATCAGAGCGGCCCGCGAAAGCGGGCCGTTTTTGTATTGTGGCTTTTTGTTCGGGTCTGCCCTAGGTTCGGGGCAGGTTGACGTCTTGGGTTGCCACGATGAGCGATAAGGGCCAGCAAGAACCATCGATGGAGGAAATCCTCGCCTCCATCCGTCGGATCATTTCCGAGGACGGCGAGCCTGCGAAATCGGAATCCCCGTCGCCGCCTCCACCACCCCCGCCGCCGCCGCCCCCACCACCGCCGCCTCCTCCGCCCCCGCCGCCGCCTCCCCCGATGATGGAGGAGGATGACGACGTGCTGGAGTTGACCCAGATGGTCGACGACGATCCCGTCGCCGACATGCCGGATTTTGGCGCGCCGGATCCCGACCCCTGGAAAGACGAACCGGCCTTTCCGGAACTGCCGTCGCGCCCGACGATGTTCGACGAACCGGAGGAACCGCCGCCGCCGCCGCGTCAGCCCCGCCGCCCGCCGCCGCCCGCCTTCGACGATTTCGAGGATGACGAGCCGCCGCCGCCGCCGCGCCCGCGCCGCCGCGCGATGGTGGAGGATGACGGGCTGATTTCCCGCCGCACGGCGGACGACGCCTCGCACCATCTGACCCATCTGGCGCGCGAGTTGGGCGACGATCTGTCCATCGGTCCGATGCCCATCGGCATCCGCACGGTGGAGGACGTCGTGCGCGAATTGTTGCGGCCGCTGCTGAAGGAATGGCTGGATGAAAATCTGCCGACGGTGGTCGAACGGCTGGTGCAGCAGGAAATCGACCGCATGATTCGCCGGTCGCAGAAATTCTGACCAATCCGCCGCCGCCGTTTTTCACACGAGATGTTGAGCGAAAGTTTCTGGTGATGTTGGAAAAGACGTACCGGCCCGCCGAGGTCGAGGAAAAGCACTACCGCCTGTGGGAAGAATCGGGCGCTTTCGCCGCCGACACGCGGTCGAACGCCAAGCCCTACACCATCATGATGCCGCCGCCGAACGTCACCGGCAGCCTGCATATGGGCCACGCGCTGACCTTCACCGTGCAGGACGTGCTGGTCCGCTACAACCGCATGCGCCGCCGCGACACGCTGTGGCAGCCCGGCACCGACCATGCGGGCATCGCCACCCAGATGGTGGTGGAGCGCAACCTCGCCAAGGACGGCAAGACCCGCCATGATTTCGGTCGCGACGCCTTCATCGACAAGGTGTGGGAATGGAAGGCCGAATCGGGCGGGACCATCACCCGCCAGCTTCGCCGCCTGGGCGCCTCGCCGGATTGGGCGAAAGAACGCTTCACCATGGACGAGGGGCTGTCGCGCGCCGTCGCCAAGGTGTTCGTCGAGTTGCATCGCCAGGGCCTGATCTACAAGGACAAGCGGCTGGTCAATTGGGATCCCAAGCTGCACACCGCCATCTCCGACCTTGAGGTCGAGCAGAAGGAGATCAAGGGCAACCTCTGGCATTTCCGCTACCCCATCGACGGGGAAGAGGGCCGCTTCATCACCGTGGCGACCACCCGCCCGGAAACCATGCTGGGCGACACCGGCGTCGCCGTCCACCCGGAGGACGAGCGTTACACGGATCTGATCGGCAAGTTCGTTCGCCTGCCGTTGGTTGGCCGCCTGATTCCCATCGTCGGCGACGAATACGCCGATCCGGCGACCGGATCGGGCGCGGTCAAGATCACCCCGGCGCACGACTTCAACGATTTCGAGGTCGGCAAGCGCTGCAATCTTGAGGCGATCAACATCCTCGACCGCGACGCCCACCTGAACGAGAACGTCCCGGAAGCCTATCAGGGCCTCGACCGTTACGAGGCGCGCAAGAAGATCGTCGCCGAATTGGAAGCCCTGGAGCTTCTGGAGAAGATCGAGCCGCACACCCACATGGTCCCGCACGGCGACCGTTCCGGCGTGGCCATCGAACCCTGGCTGACCGACCAGTGGTATGTGGACGCCGCCACCCTGGCCAAGCCCGCCATCGAGGCGGTGGAGACCGGCAAGACGGTGTTCGTGCCCAAGCAGTGGGAAAACACCTATTACGAGTGGATGCGCAACATCCAGCCCTGGTGCGTCAGCCGCCAGATCTGGTGGGGCCATCAGATTCCGGCCTGGTACGGCCCGGATGGAACTTTCTTCGTCGAAGAGACGGAGGCCGCCGCCCGCGCCGCCGCCGCGAAACATTACGGTTCCGACGTCGAACTGACGCGCGATCCCGACGTGCTGGACACCTGGTTCTCGTCGGCGCTGTGGCCCTTCTCGACGCTCGGCTGGCCCGATGAAACGCCGGAGTTGGCGCGCTATTACCCGACCGACGTTCTGGTGACGGGCTTTGACATCATCTTCTTCTGGGTCGCCCGGATGATGATGATGGGCCTGCATTTCATGAAGGACGTCCCCTTCCGCACCGTCTACATCCACGCCCTCGTCCGCGACGAAAAGGGCCAGAAGATGTCGAAGTCGAAGGGCAACGTCATCGACCCGCTGGAGATCATCGGCGAATACGGCACCGACGCCCTGCGCTTCACCCTGTCGGCGATGGCCGCGCAGGGCCGCGACATCAAGCTGGCGGTCAACCGGGTCGAGGGCTACCGCAACTTCGCGACCAAGCTGTGGAACGCCGCCCGCTATTGCCAGATGAACGGCTGCGAGCCGGTGGCGGGCTACCGCCCGGTCGGGCTGACGCAGACGGTGAACCGCTGGATCGTCGGCGAGTTGGCCGACGCCGCCAAGAAGGTGGCCGAGGCCATCGACGCCTACAAGTTCAACGAGGCGGCGAACGCGGCCTACCAGTTCACCTGGGGCAATTTCTGCGACTGGTACATGGAGTTCACCAAGCCGATCCTGGCCGGAACGGACGAGGCGGCGAAGGCGGAGACCCGCGCGACCACCGCCTGGGTGCTCGACCAGATCCTGCATGTGCTGCACCCGATGATGCCCTTCATCACCGAAGAGCTGTGGGAACAACTGTCGCCGTCCCGCGCCAACCGGCTGATTTCGGCGGAATGGCCGGAATTCGGGGCCGATCTGGTCGATGCGGCGGCGCGCGATGAAATGAACTGGGTGGTGCGGCTCATCACCTCGGTGCGCTCCATGCGCTCCGAAATGAACGTGCCGCCCGCCGCCCAGATCGAATTGAAACTGAAGGACGCCGGCCCCGGCAGCTTGGCCCGGCTGGCCACCCACCGCGACCTGATCCTGCGCATGGCCCGCCTGTCGAGCGTCGAGCCGCTGGTCGGCCCGACGCCGAAAAGCGCGGTCCAGGCCGTGCTGGACGAAGCCACCCTGGTGCTGCCGCTGGAGGGGATTGTCGATCTCGACAAGGAACGGGCGCGCCTGACCAAGGAGATCGACAAGCTGGCGGGCGAGATCAAGAAGATCGACGCCAAGCTGTCGAACGAACAGTTCGTCGCCAAGGCCCCCGACGAGGTGATCGAAGAGCAACGCGACCGCCGCGCCGCCGCCGATCAAGCCCGCGACAAGCTGCAAAAGGCGCTGGACATGTTGAGCGCGTGACGACGCTCTTCTGGTGACGAAAAACGGCCAGTCCGGGATGATGTGTTGACCTGTTGGTCATGTCATCCTGGGCTGGCCGATTTTTTTTGACGCCGATGAACACCGATAAACACAGATGGGGTCACGACACGAAAGTGTTCAGATTGTCCGGGATGTGAAAACGTGAGCGGAACGCGCGGCTGAGAGCCTATGCGTCAAAAACGGTCATGGTAGAAGTTGCGCCGGATTTCCCGGTGGATGGTCGAGCGATGCCGTTCCGATTCCGCATCCTGCTGGGGCGTTCCTCACGAAGCAGCCCCGGCGCTTACCCCCCGGTACCCGGCCCTGTCCCGTTTGACGCCTTATGCCACTGCAACACCTCGCAGGTCGTTTTGGTGAACCTCAGGGCAATGGCGGCAGCCCCGATGAACGAGAACAATATCTTCAATTTATCTATCTGGAGCTTGTCTGATTTCGATTTTTCGTCGCTTGAAGTCCCGATATCCTCCTCAAGGGCTTTGATTTGAGCAGAAATCAAATCGATTTTCTTCTCGAAATATAATATTATTTCCTGATATTTCGTTTGATTCTTGCTGTTCGTAGGGTGCTCGATACGAACTCCCTTTATGGCATGATAGGTTTTGGCAATCTGAAGAACATCCTCTACCGTCTTCGCTGTTTGAATGGATTCGATGCCTCTCTTTGCATTCTCACAGTCTCGGCCAATTGGCATGACCCCGGTACTGCCGGTAGTCGTTGCATTGTCGGCGTCAGTCTTTGACCCGCCGTCGCAGCGCTCATTATACCATGGAAGGACGAAGTTACGGGTGACTTCATTGTAGTAAAGGCGCAACTCCTCCAGTTCGTCTTGCCGTAGGTTCTGTATTTCCGTCTCAAGAAGCGATTTTTTCTGATTTAACATCACATTTATCGGTTCGATAATCGCGATTAGGCTCACGATGGTCATGGTGACATGTATGTAGTCTATGCATTTGATATTCCGTTGCGTAGATGATCGTCTTAACGCAAAGGCAACGATATGAAAAAAGACGACACTCACCAGAAGGTGAATAAAAACCACCCTCAAAGCTCCCCAAAGGCTTGCCTGGAGAGTCAGGTAATAGAGAAAAGCTGATGTAAAAATATAAACAAATGACAGGAAGAAAATGAAGTACGTGCGTCGCGCGGCGGATTCCCCTTCCGCGTTCAGAAATTTCTGCAACCGATGCCAAGCCATGGCTTCGACAAGCGACGCCATGGCTATCCCGAAGAATATATACCCGCCATTGCTGAACCAAAAATATGGATATGCCATATAGTCATAATAATATATCAGCGTGCAAAGGCAATTGAACAGGAAGAGAAAACCAAAAATCTTCATGACATTCACCATATTTTCACAGATATCATATCGATTGCGTGGACAAATTCGCGGTCATGCCACTTGTGACGCTGTGTCGTCCAACGTGAGATTACGGGATGTGCAGTCGCTTGACAGTCAAGGCGATCATTATGCTCTCCGTAACGACAGCTTGATCGTCCATGTCGCCGACTTCGGTGGACCGAAAAGTCTCACCGACCGGTAATATCGAACCGTCCAAGCCTGGGCAACCTCGTCGTGCCAATCCAGGAATCCCACCCCCAGCAGCTTCCGGAGAGGAAGCTTCCAGGAATGTGAATTGCCGATGGATATCTGGATATCCCTTACCCATGCACTAAGGCCTCCCAGAAAAATATAAGCAGGAGGATAGACAAGGGCGATAAAGAAACAAATAATCATATAGATTATATAGATCATCCCGATAATCACAAATATTGAATATCTTTGAATCTCGATTTTCATTTGAGAAATGAACGCGCGCCTCGAATCGGATTGATGCAGGGTCGATACCAAGGCGTCTAGGATCCTGATCCCAGGCAAACGCTGGGGTGTCAGGACGGTTGCCCTTTTGGCTTCGGCGAGAGCATTGGCAAGGCTATCCGTCAATGTCCGGTTTCCGGATGCCAGCGCCTTTGCGGCGATCTGGTTGAGCGTCGTGATGGCGCGAACCTGAACGCCAGAATTTTGATGCGTCAACAACCGGACAACTTCATCAATCAGGTCCGGCGTCACATCGTTCAGCATCGCCAGCGCGTCCAACGCCGACCTGCCCCTGTTGCCGCGAAGCGCCGCGAGAATCGGGTCGACAAGGTCGGCTTGCTCCATTCCTGTTGCAATGGCGAGCTGCATCGCCGACAGCCAGCCCGGATGTGCTGGATTGTTGACAAAGCTCCACAACCAGCTTTCGGCATCGTGCACGCCAGCCGGGCGCCTGGCCAACACTTCAAGGGCGGCGGCTTGAAGATAGGGAAAGGAAGAGGAGACATAGGGCAGAGCCAGACGTGCCGCAGCCTCGTCATCGGTCTCGATCTCGCCGATGGCGGTTATCGCTGCGGCTTGGATGAACGAATCACCATCTACCAAGCTCCGCATCAGAGCGGGAAGAGCCTCCCGCGCGCGCGGACCAAGAACGCCCAGTGCGAGAATCGCCTGATGACGGATGTTGCTCTGCTCACTTTCCATCAATGCCAAGAGATCCGGAATGACATTGGGCGATGTGTGCTTTGCGGTCCAATACGTTCCCTGGATCGACGACAAAAGATTGCCATCCTTTGCATTCAGCTCTTTGGCCACCATCTCTGCAAGTCGATCGGCAGGCGCGCCGGTCGCGGCAAATGTCCTGAACAGTACGGCGCGGGTGCGCCTTTCCGCCCGATTCCAGGCCGACGTCAACGCTTCATCGACACGGTCGAAAGGCGGAGCAATCGCTTCAAGGCGTCTTGCCGCGCTTTCGACGACGTTCGGGCTGGAATCGGACAGGCGCTCGATCAGGGCCTGAACATACTGATCGAAACGTTCCGTACCTTGATAATCGTAATCCGTAGATGCGGCGCGGACGGTCGGGTCGGGATCGGTCATGCCTTGCAAGAGCAGATCGATCGTTCGCGGATCATCCGGCCAATAGAGCAAAAACTCCAGGACTTGCCGCCGCGTTCCCGGTTGACGCATGTCGGCAATCTCAATGACGTCATTCAAGATATTCTTTGAGTAAAATCCTAAATCTAAGCACAGTTTTAGGGCAGCGTCACGGACGGCGCCGTCTTCCGATTTCAGAAGAGATCGGATACGATCCTCAAGAGACCTCTCAATGTATTTTGAATTCATTAATTTCTTTGTCAGTTTTCTGCGAAATTCCGGATCCAGATGCTTTGAAAGATTCGCGACAATGGAATTGATGTGGTTGCGATCACTCTGACCACCAAAAAGGCTTGGATGACCGGACAATACGCTCAAGGTCACCTGTCGCGTCACCGAATTGGGGCTGGCAAGGCCGTTGACCAGCAGCGGCAATGCCCGGACCTCGCCGCGCGAAACGGCGAGCGCCGCCGCCGTCAGTGAGAGCTTGGAAAGATTTTCCCCATTTCCCGAAACGGTCGCGCTGAGGAGGTCGTAGGATGCTGTGTCGAAATATCCGATACTGGCCAGAAGGATGACCGACGCAAGGCGGACCGATGGATTTGCTGAGGCCCTGTGCTTCAGCAGAACGTCGCCGACCGCCGACATCCCGGCGACCTTGGCTGACATCCATCGACCGAGCCAGTCATTCAACATGGATTGTATCGCCGGATCCGGATCGGCGAATTTGGGCACGAGAAGGGCCACCTGATCGGCGTCGGGCGAAGCGGAGGCCAGAAACTGCACGGCGGCACGACGCGGCGCCGGAAGGTCGTGATTGAGAAACCGGAGGATACCCTCGCGAACCTCCGGGGGAACCGGGGCATTCGGCCTAAAGCGCAACGCACCTGCCGCTGCGGTCTGCACGGTCGGCGAAGACGCGTTCATCCCGTCCAGGATTCGCGGAAGGGCGCTGGCGTAGTCCGCATCGGACGTCTCCGCCAGCATGCCGAAGGCGACGGCTGCTGTCTGGGGATTCGCCTGATCGGCCAGCCGGACTGCGACGGCGGCAACCCGGGGATCGCTTTTGGCGAAGGGCCGCAAGGCCGAGAGAACCGCCTGGAGGAGGGGGGCGGACAGCTTCGCCTCGCCATTCGCGATCTCAAGCAGGCCGGATATTCTCGACCTGTCCGCGCCGTGGGAGGACAACAGGGCGGATGCCGCCGCCGTTCGGATGGATTCGCTTTCATCCGGACGAAGGACGATGTCGGCGACCAGCGGCCTCAACGGCGTTTCGCCCTTCATGGCGGAGGAGGCGAGATAGGCGCCGACCGCGTTCAGGGTCGCGTGCCGCACGTCGTCGCTGAGGTCGCTCTGGATCGCCTCGATCAGCCGGGCCTCGACGACCGGATCTTCCCGTCCCACTCTCGACAGGGCAACCAGCGACGCGGAGCGGACCGATGTCGTCCGGTCCCTCGCCGTTTCCAGGAGAGCGGGAACGATCCGGTCGGCTTCGGCCTGAACGTTGCCGAGGCCTTGGGCGGCTAAGCGCCGGACATCGGCGTTTCCGTCGCCGAGAGCGGCCAGCAGCGCGTCGACCGTCCTCGGCGCCTTCGGAAAACGGCCAATCAACTCGGCTGCCTTTGCCCTGACCGGCGCCTGCTCGTCGGTCAGAGTCGCGATGATGGCGACCATCAGTTCATCATCCCAACGGCCATCCAGAGGGCTGGCATATCGGTAAAGGTGGTCCAGCAATGGCAGGCGGGCGCCGTCCTCCACCTCCCGTATGCCCTGGGCGATGGTGGAAGAACCGGCGGCGGGGTCGATTACGATGATGGCGCGCAAGGCGGCCTGCCGGGTCGGCTGATCGACATGATCCCGGAACATGTCCGCGAGCGCCGGCGCCGCTGACCAAGCGTCCTGCCCAAGCCCCTGCAAAACCGCCGCCGCCGCCTGTCTCACCGCTGGGTTGACGTCCTTGAGCGCGCCAATGAGCGTCTTCAATTCCTCCCGGGCGTTGATGCCCATGCTGCCGAGAGCCCTTGCGGCGAAGGATCGGATCTCGCTGTTCGGATCTTCGGCAAGCAGCAGAGCCAGGTAGCGGACCGCGACCTTCGCTCCCGAACCGATCTGCCCCAGCGTCCGCAGAGCCTCCCGGCGCAGTTCTTGCGGCTCTTGGTCGTTCCGGATGATCTCGGCAAGCGGCGATGCCGCGTCTTCGGCGTCCGGACCGATCACGGCCAGGACCTGCACGGCGGCCAGCCTGGATGCGGCGTCGGCGGTCCGCAAACGGAACAGCATCTCGGCGATCGGCGCTGGCCGGAACCGGCCCAGCAGGGGAACGACGGGTTCGGCGGGAAAGCGGCTCAGCAGCGGTGGCACGGCGCTCCTGCCGATCGCAACCAGTTCTTCCCCCGCGCGGCTCCGCACCCGGGCGTCGTCCGGCGCGACTTCGCCGAAGAGAAGCCGGACGAGCATCGGGACCGCCTCTGGCGTCCGCAGACCTTTGCCGGCCATCTGACGGAGAAAAGCGAGCCGCTCATCGGAATTCATGGAAGGCAGCGCATCAAGCGCAACCGGATCGTCATCCCCCCTCGCCACCCCGAGCGCTGCGAAGGGCGCGACAGCCAGCATCACGACCACGACCCAAAGGGAACGGCTGGAAAGGATCCATCGGCTGACCACGTGATGCATCAGGCGCCCCCTTTTTTTCGGGAGATCAACATGTCACCCTCATACGCCGCCCCGCGAAAAATCGGACAGGAAACATCTTATACGTTATAAAATCGCAAAATTTCCCTAAAATAAACACACTGATTCAGAAAAAGACATTGAGGATTGATAAAACCATGTGTAAATTTCTTTTTTGCATATAAAGCCGATGATCGCAAATCATCCGCTTGATGGAGGCAAATCGACATATTCTATATGCCTAAGTATCTCAAATCGATGATTTGGACAAAGGCGTTCTGATTTTATAATTATATGTGGGAGGGCGAAGTTTTGAAGAAACTTATCAAGGTCATAAGCGTCTATACAATTAGAATGTCTCTATTCTTCATCAATCTATCCAGAAAATTTTGGCCAGACATTGCTTTGTTTGGCGCTCTGGTCATAATTTGGCTGATCGTGAGCTTTAGGGTCATCGAAAAGTCAATTGGCCTGCCATGGTCCATGCATCTTGAGGGATGGCCGTTCAATTTTGTTTCTCTCACTCTTTTCGGAATTGCCCTCCGCCAATCATACATTACTCACAAGAGGGCCATTGAACTGCACGGCTCTCTGGAGCGCGCACGTCACAAGCTTCCCATAACGGTATGGGGAGGCGAACCCAACCCCGGATCATCCAGTGCTTCCGACCGTTCCGATGTCGAGTATTTGTTTGATGCAGTCAAAAAAACGATCAATGAAGAAATGACAAAAGAGAGTAATCATGAAAATAAAATTTTTTGGAGTGACGTATACAGCATTATCAATATGCTGGAAATTACCAGGGATTACAATTTTGCCATAGGCCGAATGAAGCTGATAATTGAATATCAGAAAGAAAAATTTGACCATCAGATGGTATGGCCAAGAGCCATTTTCTGGGCAATACCCTCGATCGGCTTCTTGGGAACCGTTCTTGGAATCTCAAGAGGAATTGCGGCCTTTTCAGAGCGAGCTTCGACATATCATGTCTCGTCGACCACCACACAGCTTGGCATTGCATTTGACGCAACTTTTGTCGCACTGCTGGCAACCGTCCTGATCGTGTTGAGCAACGGACTGGTTGAGAGCAATGCCGGAAAATTTCTAGCTTCTGTTGAAAAATGGATTGTTCATGATGTGATAGATAAAAGCATAATAATAGAAAGAAAATCAGGCGGAAATATCGAATAAACGCACCGAAAGGATTTGGGGATGCGCCTAGGAAAGGGACATTCAGGCATTACGATGTCTTTTGTCGACGTTTTTGCCTGCGCGCTTGGAGCTATTATTTTTATACTCTTGACTACAAACATTCAGGATTCTGAATTCGATCCGATCATCCCGCAGCCACTGGACATCGTGACGGAGAACGTTCCGGCGCTCCACATCGGTGTGCCGACTCTTTTTGCTTTCTCGGCGCGTGGTGGAACCGGTTCCTACCTGTGGCGGATGATCGCCGAACCGGAAGACAGAACAAAATGTGGCAGGGCTACCGGAATAACCGGGCTCCCCGAAGGTGTGTCCTTGACGGAGGACGGTCGTCTGGTCGGCGTCCCGAAGGCCGCGTCGGCGAAGAAGGATCGGCCTCTGGAGTTGCCGCAACGCTACTGCTTCGACGTGGAGGTCCGCAACGCCACTGGGGAGCCATCCCAAAACGCCACCCCGTGGATCGACCTTGCCCCCAGCCGACGCAGCCTTGCGTTGGAATTGTGGCCTCCGCTGGCCATCCAGCCATCGAAGGCGCAGGCGGTGCGGCTGCCTCCCGCCCATGTGATGGAGCGGTATGTGTACCGTTTCAACGAGACGGAGAAGGTCGCTGACCGGCGTTGGAGCGTCAAGGCGAGCTTCAAATCGGACAGAACCGAGAATCCCACGGATATCGTGGACGTGAAGATCGACGATAAAACGGGCGTCTTGACATGGCTTCCCCAATTTCGCGGACAGCTTTCCCTGTCCGTATCGGTCACTGAACGGGATGAGGTGACCACCAGCTATTTTCTGATCGAGGTCAAGGACCGTCCAGTTGTCTACCATCCCCCCAGCATCGTCACCACGCAGATGCCCAACGTGGTCGCCGGGTTGAGCTATCACGTCGCCCTGTCCGCGGTTGGTGGAGAACCACCGCTGAGTTGGCGCGTCGAAGGCGTATTGCCCAAGGGGATCAGGCTGGACAGCGAAACCGGCATCATCGAAGGCAAGGTTGCGCAGGAAGAATTGCAAGGGCGAAGGATGAGAGAATACTCTGTCAAGGCTTCCATTAAAGATTATCGCGGCGTTGAAAGCGCCTCCCCGCCAATGGTTTTGCAACTGGTATCGGCCGGTCGACCGGATCAAGATCAAATAAAGATCATCACGACGCAGGAGGAGGTGTCGAAAATTCCATTCATTATTGGTCGAAGTAATCAGAGGTTTCTTTTCGCGGCCGTCGGCGGGCGTGGACGGAAGATCTGGGACATCAAATTTGAAAGCGAGCAGTTGGGACTTTCTGCGGAAAACGACGCCATCATGGCTCCGTCGGACCCGACGCAACTGCAACCCGGCGTCGTTCAGGTCCTGGTGTCCGTCAAGAACGACGATGGCGAGGACCATGCCCGCTTCAATATCCACACCGTACCTTCCGCCCCCCGCGTCGTCTCCACCACCTTCGGTCCGCTAGGCGCTGGGCGCGACGTTCGTCTGGCCCTTAGCGCCACCGGAGGCGCCCCCCCCTACCGGATCGAGGCGGCCATGCCGGAATCGGCCAAGTGGCTTCGCAGCGAACAAAACGGGAGCGTCCTTACGCTCTTCGGGACTCCCCGGACGCCCGGCGTCTTTGCCGTGACGGCCCGGGCCGTCGATTCCCGGGGGGTCTCCGGCGCAAGCGTCCAAATCCCGGTGGTCATCTCTCCGGCCATGGCCATTCAGGCTTCCGACCTCTATGTCCACCATGCGGAGGCCCCCTTTCGCGAAAGGCTCTACGCTAGCGGCGGAACCGGCGCAAAACAGTGGCATCTCCTGCCGAGCAGTCAGTCGTCCTGGCTGAGCATCACCGAAGATGGCGAACTGACCGGCGTGACCGATGCGCTCGGCGACCATTCGGTCGAAGTCGCCGTCAAGGATCAAACAAACGAAACCGCACAAAGGACGATCAAGGTTAAAGTCATCCCTCAAAAATCAGCACAAGCCATAGCCCACTATTTGAGGCAGCGGAAAACGTGGAAAGAGATTGAATTTTATTTTAAGGGGTATGCCCAGTGCAGTGAAAGCGGGAACTTGTGCGTTCTGCCGGATGGCGTGGTCAACGAGGAGTATCACGCTGGCCTCATGCCGGGACTGGCTGAGTTGGTCGAGGGTAACATTCCCGATGGACTGCACAATCCGCCGCCGGAAGATGGCTGGCTGTTCTGGACCCTCGGAGGAACGCCGCGACGCGCGGGAACATTCGCATTCAGTCTCACCATCCGCGATGGCGACAGGAACCCCGTCATAAACCGGGTGACGCTTCAACTGACCGTGCTGACGCCATGGGAAAAGGTCAGGTCGGCCTTGTGGCTCTGGCTCTCCAGTTTCTGGAGTTGATCCGGACTATAGCGTCCGTCAAGATGGTGGAAAATCGGTCAGCCTCTGAGGTGGCCATTGTTCAAGGTGTTGGTGCGGCGAGGGGAGCGCTGAGGCGCCGAAGCCCACCGCGTCCTTCGGTCAGGCGCTGCGGACGGAGTTCGGGCGTGTTTGAGCGATCATCCGGTTGAGAAGATCGACCGCCGATGGCGGCTTCGGCCTGCTGACCGGCCAATGTGCGGGCGTGAAGGTGGTCGCGGAGGATTCGCTTGTAGGAACCCAGGGTTCCCCGCCGCGCGTTCGGCCATCGAGTTCACGCCGCCGGGCGCCCCTGGCGCCGAGGTTTTCAAACCACCAGGAACCTGAATTTGGCGGTGGGTGGACCTCGCCACCATATATCGGGCGTCAGGCGAATGCGCCGTCGTTATGTCGGCGGACCTGCGTCCGTTTCCGGCGTCTTCCCTTATCCGGCTGCCCGATCAGATCAGCTCGGCCACATCGAGCGGCGGGTCCTGGAGCAACGTCGCGCGGTACGCCCGCGCCGCGTCCCGTGATCGGCGCCGCCCGGTTCCCCGCGACGTCCACTTCGGTTTTCGGCGCGCCCGAGTTCAGGCGTGACAGGCCAGTTAGGGGGAAGCGGCGGCGGGCTTGTCCCGCCCCAAAGCGGAGCGGATAGGGCGAGAGCGCCGACGCGGAGGGGGCGGCACCATCAAGATTGCGTCACGTCGGTAAGGCGAAACTGCAAGCCAGTACAAACGGGATGGGGGCGCCAGCGTCAGAACGACCGCCAAAGGGTAGTGGAAAATAGCCGGAAACATAAAAAACATGTTAGATGTAATGGATATTCTTATTCCTATGGCGGTGAGAGCAGCATGAAGAAGGTCGGTTTGACGCGTGCGATCAAAGCTCTTCGGGAAGAGCTTGCCGAGGCGATCACGCAAGGTGAGGGGGAGGATCTCAGGTTTTCGGTGGACGCCATCGACCTTGAACTTGCGGTCGCCTGTGAGGTCGGCGGCAATGGCGAACTCAGCTTCCAGGTCTTGGGGATGGGTGGAAAGCTGGGCGGGAAAGCGGGGGGGACGGCCACCCATCGCGTGAAGCTGTCGCTGAAGATTGCCGATAAGGATGGCAAGCCGGTGAACAGGCAGGTGAGCGCGCCGGTTTCAGGCCGCCCAGAATAAGCCGAACAATCACGCGCGGGTTGAGGGCCGCCCATGTCACTGGATCCAGAGCTTTTGATCGAGATTTACACTGAGGCGAACAGAAAAGGCGAGTTTCAGAAGATTGGAACCGGCTATCCGGTTGGGCCAGGGCGTATTTTGACCGCGAGGCACGTCTTGGGCGCGGGGGCAAGCGCCGGGATTCAAGTCCGCTGGCACAACCAAAACGGCCCGGCCCGGGAATGGCGCGAAGCGAAGATCGTCTGGGAAGACACAGGTCTGGACGTCGCCGTTCTGGCCTGGGATGCCCCTGACGGGCTTAAAAACAAGCATGGACGCCTCAGAATCTGGGAGCCGCAGTCCCATCATCCTTGGAACAGTCTTGGATTCGCCAGATGCGGCTACAAAAAGGATAAGGATAAGCTCAAGACTAAGGCTACCTCCCTTCAAGGGACATGCTCTCAACGTCATTCTGCGGATGACACATTTGACATAAATGTTGTCGGCGCAACCGCGCTTTCAGGTGGCTGGCAAGGCGTGTCGGGCTGCCCGGTGTTTGTGGATGGCTCCATCGTCGGCGTTGTCGTGCAATGCCCGGCAGAGTTCAACCAGGAACGGCTGCTGGCTGTTTCTGGCCGGAATTTCTTCAACGATCCTGAGTTTAAAAAGGCGATCCAACTCCCGGCGGACAACCCGCATCGCACGCGTGTCCGCAACGCGATGATTGATGCGCTCAAGGAGCATGATTGGTTGTTTGCGGCAGTTCGCGCCGTTGAGAAAACCAACGCGTCGCCCTCGGAACTGGTCGATCATTTGCTTTCCAAAGATTTGGAAGCGTTCTTGTTCGGTTTTCGCCGTGTCTGCGTGGAGTTGCGTAAGAAATGGGATTCAGAGAAATTTCCACGCGTGATCTGGGATGTTGTTTCTGAAGCCATGCCCGTGTTTTTGGAAACGCCCCTCCCGACATTGCACGGAGACCGCTTTTTAGGATCCTCAGCCAATCAACCAACCAAGTTCACGACGCACACAACCGCTGAGATCGGCGTTGCCAGTGAGGAAAACAGGAGCGTTCAGTTCGCCTCCTCAGACGAAAATCCAAAAGGGAAAAGTGGGTTTCCACGAGGGGAAAGGAATATTGACCACCCCCCAGTAGGAGGTTACGAGGATTTAAACGGGACATATTTATCTTCCTTTGACCAACATCTAATCGGACAATTTTCTGGAAAATATGGCGAAGAATGGAGTTCAGCCGATCGGCTGAGATCTGCCCTTAAGTCCATTGAAAATTCACTTCACCTGGGAGAGTCATATTACCACACAATCGAATCGAAAAAAATCGGGAATGATGACCTGACATCAAAGACAATAGAGATATTGTCTGAACGATACAAACATCTAAAGTTGGTTCGCCTCAGCAATGATGGTGAAGATATGGTCGCCGAATCTTCAGTTGTCGAACATGTGCTTTATTTATTACAGATAAAAAATGGATCGCCGCCATGACCTTCCTGTCCATCTCCCCCGGCCTCACGGTCCCCCTGACCACGCCGCCCGGCCTGCCCGAACAGGTCCATGTGTTCGATCAGGCCAGCATCGACGCGATCAACACGGCGATGGCGGCCCGGCGGCCTTTGCTGGTGCGGGGCGAGCCGGGCGTCGGCAAAAGCCAACTCGCCCGCGCTGCGGCGAAGGCGCTGGGGCGCGTCTATCTTCAGCACGTCGTCGATGCCCGCAGCGAGGCGCGCGATCTGCTGTATCGCTTCGACGCCGTCGAACGCTTGGCCGAGGCCCAATTGGCCGGCGCCCTGCGGGAGGATCCGCAAACCGTCCGCAATCGTCTGGCGGTCGCCAACCATCTGTGCCCCGGCCCGTTGTGGTGGGCCTTCGATTGGGCGGGCGCGACCGAACGGGCGGCGGCCAACGGCGCGCCCACGCCGCCTCGGCAAGAGGGCGACGACCCTGCCACCGGCTGCGTGGTGCTGATCGACGAGATCGACAAGGCCGAACCGGAATTCCCCAACGGGCTGCTTGAAGCCCTGGGGGCGTGCGCCTTCACCCCGCCCGGACAGGGCGGGGCGGTGACGCTGACCGGGGCCATGCCCTTGGTCATCATCACCAGCAACGAGGAACGCGCGCTGCCCGACGCCTTTCTGCGCCGTTGCCTGGTTCTGTGCCTGGAACTGCCCCGCGAGAGGGAGGGTTTGATCGCCCATCTGGTCGAACGGGGGCGATCGCACTTTCCAGAGATGGACGAGACCGTTCTGCTGAAGGCGGCCAATCAATTGGCCACCGACCGGGCGCAGGCCAAGGCCAACCATTGGGCGCCGCCGCCAGGGCAGGCGGAATATCTCGATCTGATCCGCGCCTTGCGGGAACTGGCGCCCGACAACGCGGTTGAGCAGGAAAGGCTCATGGACGACATCGCGGGTTATGTCCTGAAAAAGCACCTGGGAGCCGTCTGACCGATGCCCGCCGCCTGTGGACGCGCCGATCTGCTCCGCGCTTTGGTCGCTGGTGGCCCGGCGGGGTTGGCGGCGGCGGCGGCGCTGCTGGGATACCACCCCAGCCCCACGCCGCCGCCCACAATCCCCCAGGCCAAGCAGGGCGACCCGTCCCACGGCGAACCGGCCACGCCGCCCATCGACCCCGCGTCAACCACGCCGACGGAATGGCCGGAGGTTCCGTTCTGGCAACCCGTCGCCCGCGACGCCCTGGACAGCGGCGAAGAGAAGGCTGAGGACGACGCCACGCGGAAGGCCCCCCGACAACCGGGGCCGGTGGCGTGGAGCGGTCGCCCGTCAAGGCCGCCCTCCTGGCCGTCGCTGGAATCTTGGCGTCGGTTGTTGCCTCGCCTGCGCGGTCAAGCCGTGGCCTGGGCCGATGGCGCGGATCTGGACATCGACGCCGCCGTCCCCCGCGTCGCGGAGGCGCAAGAGCTGGATCGGCTGCCACGGCGGAAGCGGCGGCGGTGGGGGGCGACCCTTCAGGTGATCGACGACCGCAGCCGCCGGTTGACGCCGTTCTGGGACGATCAGGATCAGGTGTGCGGGTGGCTCGCCGGGCTGTTTCCATCGGGCGGCCTTGAACGGGCGCGGTCCTTTGGCGGCTCGCGTCCGTGGATTTGGCAAGCCGGATCGGGCTTCACCCAGCCCTATCGCGCGCCCTCGCCGGGTTCTCTGGTGCTGGTGCTCGGCGATTTGGGCAGCTTGGCCCGTGATCCGCGCGCTGTCCGCCATTGGCTGGAGTTCGGCCATCACCTGCGCGCGGTGGGTTGTCGACCGGTCGCCCTGACGCCCTGCCCGCCGACGCGCTGGCCCGCGTCGTTGCGGCGCGTCTGGCGCTTGGTGGAATGGGAAGGGCGACGCGCTCAGGACAACGGCCTGCGCGACATCGCGGCGGAACAGGCGGCGACGGATCGGCTTTTGCGCCTGCTGTCTCCGGCCATCCGGGTGGAACCCGGCCTGTTGCGCGATGTCCGCCGCGCCCTTCTGCCCAACGCCGACGCGGCGGCGGAGGCTGATTTCTGGCAGAGCGGGGCGCTGACCAGCGCCTCCAGCGTCGCCGCCACCCTCGACCCGGACGTCGCCGCGCCCCTGCGCCAGGAATTTGAAACGGAAGACCCGGCGATTCGCCAAACCTGCCTGGAAACCTTGCGGCGTTGGCGGGCCGGGCTGTCCGCCGATGTCTGGTTCGAGGAGGTCGTCAGCCTTGGGGCGGACAGCCGCGTTCTGCTGCCCGAATCCGAAGTGACGGAGGCGGCGGCCCGTTTCGACCAGCTCAGCCACTGGGCGCCGACCATCCGGGATCCGCTGGCGCGCGCGGAAATGGTCTATGCGCTGCGCGGCTTGCTTCACCGGCTCCCCCCAACCATCGGCGCGGACACGCGGCTTGGCGCCGCCATGGAGCGGTTGTGGCGGATGACCGAATCCGACACCAATCCGGGCGCGTCACCGCGTTTCGTCCAGCTTCGGCAGAGCGGCGGCGATCTTGTGGCGGTGGACGACGATGACGCCGCGCCACACGGCAGCCCGCTGGCGCGTGTCTCAACCGCCGATGGCCTGATCGTCATAACGGAGGCCGCCGCCCGCAACGCCTTCTGGACGACCGGCGCGCCGCCCTCCTGGGCGCTGGATTGGGGGTGGGACGAATTCGGCGCCTGGACGTGTTTCAAGATCGACGGGGTTGTTCAGCGCCTGCGCTGGATTCCGCCGGGCCGTTTCCTGATGGGATCGCCGGAAGATGAGCCGGAGCGTTTTGACAACGAAGGCCCGCAGCACGCGGTGACGTTGAGCCGGGGCTATTGGCTGTTCGACACCGCCTGCCCGCAAGCGCTGTGGCGGGCGGTGATGGGCGACAACCCCAGCCACTTCAGGGACAACGACCGCCTTCCGGTGGACCGCGTCAGTTGGCGGGACATTCAGGGCTTCCTGAGCCGGATCAACGCGCGGGTTCCGGGGCTTGCGTTGAGCCTGCCGACGGAGGCGCAATGGGAGCACGCCTGCCGGGCGGGGACGGCGACGCCCTTCAGCTTTGGCGCGACGATCACGCCGGAGCAGGTGAATTACGACGGCAACCGTCCGTATGTCGGCGGCGCCGAGGGGCTGAATCGGGAACGGACGGTTCCGGTGGGGAGCCTGCCGCCCAACCCCTGGGGACTGCACGAGATGCACGGCAATCTGTGGGAATGGTGCGCCGATGGGAGGAGGGATTACACGGCACAGCCGGAGACCGACCCGCGTGGCCCGGAGAGCGCCGTCACCGAGCGCGTCCTTCGCGGCGGGTCCTGGGACGACGTCGCGTGGTACGCCCGCGCCGCGTGCCGCTTTTGGAACCTCCCGGTTGGCCGCAGCGGCGACTTCGGCTTTCGGTGCGCCCGAGTTCAGGCCAGCCCGGAGGACGCGGCGGAGCCGACGGCCCCGGCGTTGCCCCGGCTGGCGGAGCGCCGGGGAACGCCGGGGCCGTCGGGCGGAGCGGTCCTGCGCGTGGCGTTTGGGACTGGCGGCGGCGACCGTTGCCCGCTGCCCCAGGCTCCGGCCTTCCGCATCCGTACGGATCGCGAAGAGTTGCGGGTCGAACGAATCACCCGGCCCGCGTGGGCCGACGCGCTGGGCCGCGACCGTTTCGGCCTGTGGACGGCGATCATGGTGGAACCGAAGGGCGGCGGCGCCCCCGTCACCCAGCGCCTGCGCTGGATTCCTCCGGGCCGTTTCCTGATGGGATCGCCGGAAGATGAGCCGGAGCGTTTTGACAACGAAGGCCCGCAGCACGCGGTGACGTTGAGCCGGGGCTATTGGCTGTTCGACACCGCCTGTCCGCAAGCGCTGTGGCGGGCGGTGATGGGCGAGAACCCTAGCCGCTTCAGGGACGACGACCGCCTTCCGGTGGACCGCGTCAGTTGGCGGGACGTTCAGGGCTTCCTGAGCCGGATCAACGCGCGGTTTCCGGGTCTTGAGCTGAGCCTGCCGACGGAGGCGCAATGGGAGCACGCCTGCCGGGCGGGTACGACGACGCCCTTCAGCTTTGGCGCGACGATCACGCCGGAGCAGGTGAATTACGACGGGAATCATCCTTATGCGGGCGGCGCCAAAGGGCTGAATCGGGAACGGACGGTTCCGGTGGGGAGTCTGCCGCCTAACCCCTGGGGACTGCACGAGATGCACGGCAATCTGTGGGAATGGTGCGCCGATGGGAGGAGGGATTACACGGCACAGCCGGAGACCGACCCGCGCGGCCCGGAGAGCGTCGGCGCAGAGCGCGTCCTTCGCGGCGGGTCCTGGGGCCGCGACGCGCAGGATGCCCGCGCCGCGTCCCGCTTTCGGCGCCCCCCGGATGGCCGCAGTGTCGGCCTCGGCTTTCGGTGCGCCCGAGTTCAGGCGTGACAGGCCAGCCAGGGGGAAGCGGCGGCGGGCTTGCCCCTTGGCCGTCCCAAGCGGAGCGCCGGGCTGCCATGGGGCGAGAGCGCCGTCGCGGGACGACGAGAGGATCAAGGCCCCCCGCAGGGGTCGCGGCAAAACCGCCGGATTGTTTGCTGACGGATGACCAGCCATGCAGCTTCGTTTCTTCACCATCCCGGTCCATGGCGGCGACGAGGCCGCCGAGGCGCGGGTCGTCCGGGGGGACGCCCGGCGAAGGCGCGCCGGTTGGTCGCGTTCCTGTCCGGGCGTCGCGCCATGACGACGGTCATTGACAAAGGCTGGCATCCCCTGGCCGACGGCAACCCGCCGGATTGGGCGAGCGAATGGGGGCAGGACCGTTACGGCGTCTTCGTCGCCGTCACGGTGGCGGACGTCAGCCAGCGTCTGCGCTGGATCCCGCCGGGCCGTTTCCTGATGGGATCGCCCGACGATGAGCCGGGCCGCGACGGCGATGAAGGCCCACAGCATTTGGTGACGATCAGCCGGGGCTATTGGCTGTTCGACACGCCCTGCACGCAAGCGCTGTGGCAGGCGGTGATGGGGCGGAATCCGAGCAAATTCAAATCGTCCGACCGGCCGGTGGAGACGGTGAGTTGGAACGACGTTCAGGAGTTTCTGACCCGAATCAACGCGCGGGTTCCGGGTCTGGATCTGGCGTTGCCGACGGAGGCGCAATGGGAGCACGCCTGCCGGGCGGGGACGGAAACGGCGCTGTACAGCGGCGCCATCGCGATCCTGGGCGAGAACAACGCCCCAGCGCTGGATCCCATCGCTTGGTATAGCGGAAACAGCGGCGTCGGCTTCGAGCTTGACCATGGCGTGGACAGCACGGTCTGGCCGGAGAAACAGCACCGGCATGAGAGGGCGGGGACGCGCCCGGTTGGACACAAGCGCCCGAATCCCTGGGGGCTGCACGACATGGTGGGAAATGTGTTTGAATTGTGCGCCGATGGGATGAGGGATTACACGGCCCGGCCCGAAACCGACCCACGCGGCCCGGAGAGCGCCGTCGCCGAGCGCGTCCTTCGCGGCGGGTCCTGGTTCAACTACGCGCGGCTCGCCCGCGCCGCGTGCCGTTTTTGGTCCCTCCCGGATGACCGCTTCGACTTCATCGGCTTTCGGTGCGCCCGAGTTCAGGCGTGACAGGCCAGCCAGGGGGAGGCGGCGGCGGGCTTGCCCCTTGGTCGCCCCAAGCGGAGCGGCGGGGCGCCATGGGGCGAGAGCGCCGACGCGGAGGAAGGCCCCCCGCAGGAGTCGCGAGACTCCATGTTCCGGGACACTCTGCGCCGCCGCGTCCTTTTCCCGAACGATGATGGTGCAAAACCCAACATGGATTCGCCGGGTCAGCGCCAAAAATGACCGTCTGTGTTCGCCCTGGCGCTGTCGCGAAAAGGAGCTAAGCCCGGCCAAGCCTACGCTCACGGCGCGTTTCTGCATCCCGGACAATCTATGCGCTTTCGTGCAGTGACCCCCAGATGAACAAAAAGAGATGAGCGTGGTTCAGGGACATCCCTCTGGATAAGAACGGAGCCACGGAAAATTCATTGTCTTATTTTATCGGTGTTCATCTGTGTTCATCGGTGTCAAACCCCAAAACGAATCCGCTGCGTTCCGTCCAAACAAAAGACGGCGACGCCCCATCACGGACGCCGCCGCCCTCTCATCCGCTTTACGGCGCGATGAACACGCTGGGGTGCTTGCCGATTTCGCCGCTGCCCTGGTCTTTGGCGAGAACCACCACGTCGGTGGAGCCGGATTTCACCGCGCTGGAGGGAGCCTTCACAAACACGCGGTAGGTCGCGACCTGATCGGCGTCGGCGCTCAAGATCAACGCGGAACCGCCGTCGGTGGCCGTCGCCTCGCCGGCCGCCGACAGGGCCGCGCCGGGCAGGCCGTCCAGCGACACGGCGTAGGCGCGGCGGATCGTCGTCTTGTTCAGGATCTTGATGGTGTAGGCGTTCTGTATCTGCCCGTCGGACAGGGCGACGAACAGCGGCGCGCGGTCGCGCAGGACGCTGACGTCCAGCGTCGGGCGCAGATACAGCGCGATCACCATGGCGCAACCGACCGTCAGCATGATGAGCGAGTAGATGATGGTGCGCGGGCGGATCAACCGCACCCGCTCGGTCGAGCCGTCGATCTTGGCGATCTGGTTGGATTGGGTGTCGAACTGGATGAGATTGCCGGGCCGCCCGATCTGCGCCATCACGTCGTTGCAGGCGTCCACGCACAGGCCGCAGCCGATGCAAGAAATCTGTTGGCCGTTGCGGATGTCGGTGCCGGTCGGGCAGACGAAGACGCATTGTTTGCAGTCGATGCAGTCGCCCAGGCCCGCCGCCGCGCGGTCGTCCCAGCTTTGCGACTTGCGCAGCGGCGCGCGGCCCTCGCCGCGCCAATCCTCGTAGGTGACGAGGAAGGTGTCCTCATCGACCATCGCCGATTGATAGCTGCGCCACGGGCAGACATAGATGCAAATCTGCTCGCGCGCCCAACCGGCGAAGAAATAGGTGGTGAAGCTGAACAGCCCGGCGAACAGCAGAACGCCGGTCCCAACCTCGCCGGAGGCGATCTCGCGCACCAGCGTCGGCGCGTCGTTGAAGTAAAAGATCCAGGCTCCGCCGGTCATCACCGCGATGAACAGCCAAACGGCGTGCTTCAGCGCCTTTTTCGCCAGCTTGGCCCCGGTCATCGACGCTTTGTCCAGGCGGATGCGTTGGGTGCGCGGCCCTTCGATCTTGCGCTCGACCCACATGAACAGGTCGCTCCACACCGTTTGCGGGCAGGCGTAGCCGCACCAGACCCGGCCAAACAGGGTGGTGGCGAAGAAGATGCCGAAGCAGCCGATGATGAGCAGGCCGGTCAGGTAATAAATTTCCTGCGGCCAAATCTCGATCCACAGGAAATAAGCCCGCCGCCCGACCATGTCGAGCAGCACCGCCTGATCGGGAATGCCGGGACCACGCTCCCAACGAATCCAGGGGGTGACGTAATAGATCGCCAGCAGAACGACCAGCGCCGCCCATTTCAGGCGGCGGTAGGTTCCCCGCACGTCGGCGGCGTAGACCTTGGCCCGGTCGATGAACCAATGCCGATCCGGCTCCTCCTGCGGCGCGCCGTGCGGCACGTCGGAGGCGGAGCGGGGCAGGGGATCGGCGTGTTTTGCCAGAGCGTCTTTGGGGAGCGTGTCGGGGGACAGGGACATGGCGGGCATCCTCGACCGTCGCGATGACGGCGTTCATCAGCAGCGTGGTCCCTTCTCCATAAGCGTTCCGTGATGGAGCCGCATTGCGCGATGTCAATCGCTGGCGAAATTCCCCGTTCCCCCCGGCCCTCACACCCCTTCGCCGCGCAACTCGGCCAGACCGTCGTGATAGGCGCGGTCGAACAGAGTCTCCAGCCGGGGGTTGACGCCGCGCAGCCCTTTGACGACGGCGAAGGCCCATTCAAAATACTCGACCTTGCGCGACAGCGGCCAATCGGCGGGCGGGCTGGCGGCCATGGAGCGCAAATTCGACACCTTGTCGGCCAGCTTCACCAGCTTGGCCCGGTTGGACGCGGTGGGCGCGGCGTCGATCTGGTGCTGTTTGCGTTCGGCCTTCGACATGCGCTTGTCGTCGGTGGTTTCGGCGACCACGCGCACCACCTCCTCGCCGAACAGCCGTTCGATTTCCTCATAGCTGGCGTCGGTGTCCTCCAGCGTGTCGTGCAGCAGGGCGGCGATGACCGACACCGCGTCCTTGCCCTCCGTCGCCTCGGCGACCAGCAGGGCCACTTCGGACAGATGGTTGACGTAGGGTTCGGCGCGCACGCCCTTGCGGCGCTGGTCGATGTGCTTGTGCGCCGCGAAATCCAGGGCGCGGGCGAAATCCAACAGAGACGTGCCCTGTTGGGGCTGATGCAGGCTCATGGCGTTCTTTCCGTTTCGGCGCTACGCTTCGCCCGTTGCCCCGCGCGAAGGACCGCCGATGTTCACCCGTTTCTTCTTCGATCTGCGCAAGGCCGGCGTGCCGGCGTCGTTGACGGAGTACCTGACGCTCATGGAGGCCATGAAGCGCGGCGTCGCGTCCTTCCGCGTCGAAGAGTTCTATTACCTCAGCCGGGCCTGTTTGGTGAAGGACGAGCGCAATCTGGACCGCTTCGACCGCGTGTTCGGCGCGACCTTCCACGGGTTGGCCGACGCGGCGGCGGACGGCGCCGACGCGGTCCCCGTCGCCGACATCCCCGAAGAGTGGCTGCGCAAGCTGGCCGAACGCTTCCTGACCGACGAGGAAAAGGCCCAAGTCCAGGCGCTGGGCGGCTGGGACACGCTGATGGAAACGCTGGCCCAACGGCTGGCCGATCAGAAGGGGCGGCACCAGGGCGGATCGAAATGGATCGGTACCGCCGGAACCTCCCCCTTCGGCGCTTATGGCTACAACCCGGAGGGCGTGCGCATCGGTCAGCACGAAAGCCGCCACCGCCGCGCGGTCAAGGTGTGGGACAAGCGCGAGTTCAAAAACCTCGACGATGGGGTGGAGATCGGCACGCGCAACATCAAGGTCGCCCTGCGCCGCCTGCGCAAATTCGCCCGCACCGGCGCGGCCAGCGAGTTGGATTTGCCCGGCACCATCCGCGCCACCGCCGCCAACGCCGGTTGGCTCGACATGAAAATGGTGGCGGAGCGGCACAATGCGGTGAAAGTCCTGCTGTTCCTCGACATCGGCGGCTCCATGGACGACCACATCCTCTTGGTTGAGGAGCTGTTCTCAGCCGCGCGCGGCGAGTTCAAGCACCTGGAGCATTTCTATTTCCACAATTGCGTCTATGAAGGCGTCTGGCGCGACAACGCCCGCCGCCATGTGGAACGCACCCCGACCTTCGACGTCCTGCACACCTACCCGGCGGATTACAAGCTGGTCTTCGTCGGCGACGCCGCCATGTCCCCCTATGAACTCGTCTATCCCGGCGGCAGCGTCGAGCATTGGAACGAGGAGGCCGGGCAGGTGTGGATGCAGCGCCTGCTGTCGGTCTACGGCAAGGCGGTGTGGCTGAACCCAACCCCGCGCCACTATTGGGACTATTCGGAAAGCACCCGCATCCTGCAACGCCTGATGAACAACCGCATGTTCCCCCTGACGCTGGAGGGTCTGGACGGCGCGATGCGGGAGTTGTTGCGGTAGAGAGGGATACAAGAAAAATAGTCATCAATAGGAATGGCGTCAATGCATTGCCATAGAGTTAACTAAAAAATCCAAATTTTTATTTCGATATCAATTGATGTTTATTTAAAATATCTCAAATAATATTTTGGAGATGCCTTTAATATCAGATTTTTTTGGCCAATTCTCCATCGCGGCACACTGCGGACCGCGCTCATAACCAGTTGTCAAACAGCCTTTAACGATAAATCATTTTGTTGTTCGGCGAATTTAGCATACTATAGTATGAATTTGATGATTGTAGGTTTTGCTAATTTTGTTCTGTGGAGATTTTAATGGGCGTATGTTACAATTTTTTTCCTGATTAATTGATTCGTGTGGAGGGATGAGTGATTGATAGCATCAGAAGGGTAATTGGGGTTTTGGAAAAAAAAGCCAGAACGCAGGATGAAGACGTTCTGCTTAGTGAATTGAGGGCAATCCTAATTAATATGAAGAGTAATCGTGGAAATGTAATTTTGGGAGAAAGTGGATATATAAGAAGGTCATCGAGCTTTAACCCCACGGAAGGTGCGTGTCCGACTTGTGGGCGAAGGTAAAATCAGTGCCTATTTAGGTGGGAATGATTATGGAATCTGGCGGAACATCGACTGAACATCAAAATGTGGACCAACCTTTGGGTGAGGTTTCGCCAGGTTCGACAGAGTCGGCATCCTCTGTAAGAGTTAGAGGGGCTTTTTATGTTAGTAAAAACAAGGAAGACGAACGGGATATTTGTTTTCAGAAAAATCCGAAATTTGATGGAGACATTCCTGATGACCAAGATGAGTTGCGGAATTCTATAGAGAGCACCTTGACGGAAATTAAAATAATTTTTCCGAAGAGTGATGATAAATTTGAGGAATATTTTCGTTCTCTTTTGGCCCTTGCCCAGGCTGGTTTGGTTGGGGAAACGCCGCAGACAAAGATATCTGCGCGCGCTCTGGCTGGGTTGCGAAATGATATTGTAGTTAGAGAGTCGGAGTTTATTAGAAATCGGTACCTTAATCAACTCGGGATTATAGGGATTTTTCTGTTCTTATTAGGTGTTGGCTTGGAAATTTTCCTTATTAAGCCATATGTTCCTGACGCAAGGGGCTATAGCATGCTTTGGAGCGGTAGTATAATAGGGGTTTGGTTGTCTTTTAGTGCAAAAAAAATCAAAATTTCATTTGAGGATTTGAGTTTTCTGGAGCAAAGCAGTTGGAATCCTTTTAATAGATTAATTTTTGTTGGTCTTCTCATTATTTCTTTTGGATTTTTGCTATCTCTCCAAGTTATAGACGTGCAGCTTGGAAGTATCAAGGCAAGTGCGTTTAAAGATAATATTGAAGCGGCCATTATTATTGGAATTTTAGGAGGGTTTAGTGAGAAAGCATTGCCGCTCCGCATAACAGAGCAAGCAAGTAAAATGTTTGGTAGTTCATGATGGTGGGTGATATTATTGCAATTTTAAAATTGAACCAATTAATTTATCGGGCGTCTTAGAAAAGGTTTAACGCACCAGTAAAATATTGTAATGGATTTTAGCGTTATTTTGATTGCGCTAAAATTTGAAATATAATTTCAAAAGTTTGCAATGTAAGTTCGAGTGTTATTAATTCTTGTATTTTTTATTTACAAATAAATTTGTTCTACGTGCTCTTCGGCTTGTGCTTTCTTGCAGTCAATATATAATCGCGATATTTAAATTTCAACGATCATTATCCTGATTCTGAAGATTAACGATAGAAAATCTAAGAATATTTTATAAGTATTGGTCGAGTTAGCTTCTATTGTTTTGATTTTCCTTCACACACGTGCGGAATTTTGTCCTATATATCGTGTATCGGGTAAGGTTGAAACGTTCTATAAGAATCGGCACCCCCGGCCTAAACTCAAACATTTTATGATTTTTATCCTACCACCCTCCCCCGTTCCGTCGGAAACTGGAGCGTTTCCTCTCCTGCTCACCGGAGCCGCTCCATGCCCGATTGCCTGCCCCCCGCCTTCAACGCCTCCGCCGACCGTTTTCCCCCTTGGGCGGAAGAGCCGCCGGTCGCGCCGGAGGGATCCTTGGTTCCCGGTTCCCGTTTTCATGAGGAGCAATGGATCATGGCGGCGGGCATGTTGGCGCGCGGGGCGTCGTTTCAGCAGGTCGCCCGCGCCATGGGGTGCAGCCGCACCACGCTGTGGCGGGCCTATTACGGGTCGCAGCCGTTCCGCGTCCGGGTGTGGTGGGAACGGCAGGCGTTGAACCGGGAGGCGGAGTTGCGGCTTGGCTCGCTGCGCGCCCAGGTGACGGAGCAGATCGAACGGTTGGTGTCGGCGGGCGATCCGGGGACGGTGCGTTGGCTGGCCGACCGGCTGGGCCTGTTCGCCGACGCTCCACGCCCGGAAGCCCAACGTCCGGACGCCCCACGCCCGGAGGCTCCACGCGCCGCCCCGCGCGACGAGGATGGCGCGCGCCAAACCGGGGCCGCGCCCGTCTGCGCCGATTCCCCGCCCGCTTGCGCCGCCGCCCCGGCGGACGCCCCGGCGACCGCCCCAACCCCAACGCCGCCCGCCGTCCCGCCATCCGCCGCCCCATCCGTCAACGCCCCCGCCGCTCCCGCCCGCGCGCCGGTCCTCCCCCCGGCCCCGGATGGGAAGGGCGATTCCATCCCCGGCGCGTTCCGCGAGCGTGTTCCGCCCGATCCCGCCATCGTCGCCGCCATCCTCGCCCGACCGGAGGGGGAGGGGCCGAAGGGCGTCTATCCCTGGACGCTCAACCCCGACGATCCCTTTCCCAATCTCGGATCGGCCCTGGAACGGCGGGGCGGGCGCGGGGCGTGGTCGCGGCCCCTGTGAGCGGGCGCCGCGCCGACGGGGAGCCGCCGATGGAACAAGTGAACAGGGGCGGGGGAAACGGTTCAGGGCGTTTCAAACGTTCCATCCGGGCCGGGGGGCGCTGGCGTCGAATCGCCCTCTCCCGTTTCGGGAGAGGGAGGGGACCCACGAAGTGGGGAGGGTGAGGGGTTGCCCAAGAGACCAAAACTGTATGGTTGCTTGGATCACCCCTCACCCTTCCCACCGCTTCGCGGCGGGTCCCTTCCCTCTCCCAAAGGGAGAGGGCAATTGAACGTCAGCGTCGAACCCCCATGCGACTCCGGCCACCATTGAAAATCACCCCCTTTTGCGTCTACGGTCGCGCGTTCCTTCGGAGTGAGTGCATGCGCGACATCACACCCATCACGGTCGCCCCCGGCGACGGCATCGGCCCCGAGATCATGGACGCGGTGCTCTCTGTGATGAACGCGGCGGGCGCGCGCCTGAAGGTGGAGGAGGTTCCGGCGGGCGAGGCCGTGTACCGGCGCGGCCACGCGGGCGGGCTGGACCATGCCGGGTGGGGATCCATCCGCCGCACGCGGGTCTTTCTGAAGGGGCCGATCACCACGCCGCAGGGTTACGGCAACAAATCGCTGAACGTCACGGCGCGGACCACGCTGGGGCTGTTCGCCAACGTCCGGCCCTGCGTGGCCTATCACCCCTATGTCCGCACGCGCCACCCGCGCATGGACGTGGTCATCATCCGCGAGAATGAGGAAGACCTTTACGCCGGGATCGAGCATCGCCAGACCGACGAGGTGATCCAGTCGGTCAAGCTGATCTCGCGCCCGGGATCGGAGCGGATCGTCCGCTACGCCTTCGACTACGCCCGCTCCAACCACCGGCAAAAGGTGACGGCCTTCGTCAAGGACAACGTCATGAAGATGACGGACGGGCTGTTCCTGAAGATCTTCTACGAACTCGCCGCCGAATACCCGGAAATCAAGGCCGATCATCTGATCGTCGACATCGGCGCGGCGCGGCTGGCCGACCAGCCCGAACGCTTCGACGTCATCGTCACCTTGAACCTGTACGGCGACATCGTGTCGGACATCGCCGCGCAGATCACCGGATCGGTCGGCTTGGCCGGGTCGGCCAACATCGGCGAGACCTGCGCCATGTTCGAGGCGATTCACGGATCGGCCCCGATGATCGCCGGGCAGGGGACCGCCAACCCGTCGGGCCTGCTGATGGCCGCCGTGATGATGCTGGTCCACATCGGGCAGGGCGACATCGCCGGGCGAATCCACAACGCCTGGCTCAAAACCATCGAGGACGGAATCCACACCGCCGACATCTTCGCGCGCGGCATCGGGCGGGTGCGGGTCGGCACCCGCGCCTTCGCCGACGCGGTGGTCGAACGGTTGGGGCAAATGCCCGTCACCATGCCGACGGTGGGCTACACCACCGCGCGCCCGGCCTATGACCGCACCAACCGCCTGTCGCCGCGCCGCATCGCGGTGAAGGAACTGGTCGGGGTGGACGTCTTCCTGCAATGGTCGGGCGGCGTGCCGAACGATCTGGCCGAGCTGGTCGGGCCGCTTTCGACCGAGGCCTTGACCTTGGTCAGCATCTCCAACCGTTCGCAACGGGTCTGGCCGGACGGCAATCTCGACGTCTTCTGCACCGATCACTGGCGCTGCCGCTTTCTGGCCCAAAACGGGCCGATCAAGCATGGCGCCATCGTCGAACTGCTGGGCCGCTTGGCCGAGGCCGGAATCGACTTCACCCAAACGGAAAATCTCAGCAATTTCGACGGCAAGGCCGGATTTTCGACTCCGGGCTGAGGCGGACGGAATAATCGGGGGAGCGCCAGCGTCATGGACCATGAAGCCGCCCCCGAACAACCTGTCGCGGATGCCCCCGTCATGACGCCCGGCCCCGCCATCGCCATCGCCGACCACGACATCGCCGCCCGCGACATCGCCGCCCATGTGCCGCGCCTGCGCCGCTACGCCACCGCCCTGGTCGGCAACCGTTACGACGCCGACGATCTGGTTCAGGATTGCGTGGAAAAGGCGCTGGCCAACCGCCACGCCCTGCGCGACCCGTCGCGGCTGGGCGGCTGGCTCATGTCCATTCTGCACAACCTCCACATCTCCGTCCTGCGCGGGCGGCGGCGGCGCGGGGCCGAGGTGCCGGTGGAGGATCTGGCCGACGATCTGGCGCTCAGCGCCCCGCCGACCGACCGGGCGGAGGTGCGGGACTTCGTCCGCGCCTTTGGCCAATTGACCGAGGAGCATCGCGCCGTGCTGCTGCTGACCGGCATGGAAGGTCTGTCCTACCGCGAGGCGGCGGAGGTGCTGGAACTGCCCATCGGCACGGTGATGTCGCGTCTGGCCCGCGCGCGCGAGCGTTTGCGGGTCCTGCTGGATGGCGGGGTTGAGCAGGCGGTGGTGAGGAGGATCAAGTGATGACGACCGGCGAAACCCAACCCGTGACCGAGGCCGACCTGCACGCCTGGATCGACGGCGAATTGCCCGACGAACGCCGCGCCGCCGTCGAACGTCACATGGCCGACCACCCCGACGACGCCCAACGTTTCGAGCGTTACCGCGCCCAACGCGCGCTGCTGGCCCGCAGCTTTGGCCCGCTGATCGACCAGCCGCTCCCGGACCGCCTGACGCCGCCCTTCGCCGCGCGCGAAACCGTGGCGACGGGCCGCGCGGGCTGGGCGCGAGCGGGCTGGGCGGGGCGGGCGCGGGTTTGGGGGCTGGCCCTGGCCGCCTCGCTGCTGCTGTTCGTCGCTGGCGGGGCGACCGGCTGGGTGGCGCGGGACCGGGCGGGCGGCGGGCGGCAGGCCGATCCGTTGACCGCCGCCTTCATCGCCGACGCCGTGGCGGCGCACCGCGTCTTCACCGTCGAGGTCCGCCACCCGATCGAGGTCGGGGTGGACCAGGAGGCGCATCTGGTGTCCTGGCTGTCCAAACGGATCGGCCGGACCATGCGTTGCCCAAAGGCGACCAAAAGCGGTTATGAGTTGATCGGCGGACGTCTGCTCGCGGATTCCGATGGGCCGGTGGCGCTCTATATGTATCAGGATGCGGCGGGGCGCCGCATCACCCTGTACATCCGCCCGACGCCCAGCCCGGCGGGGACCGCTTTCCGCTTCGCCCAGGATGGCGGCTTGCAGGCTTTGTATTGGCAAGACAATGGTTTGGCCCTGGCCATCACCGGCGATCTGGACCGCGCCACCCTGTCCGGCATTGCCGAGGAGGTGTATGGCGCGCTGAACTCCTGAATCGGGCGTCGAGTTATGCACAGGAATGTTGCCGCGACCCTCTATCGTTTTCGCCGTTCATCTGGTAGCGTCCTCACCGACTGGCACAAAATGTTGCGGCTTATGGAAAACGGCGTCAGACCGTGAGCCAAAGGCAGGCAATGGCACCGGATCGGGAGTAATCGGGGATGAGTTGGACGGATGAGCGTATTCAACAGCTCAAGGATCTCTGGTCCCAGGGGTTGAGCGCGAGTGAAATCGCAGACACTCTGGGCGACATCAGCCGCAACGCGGTGATTGGCAAGGCGCATCGTTTGGGATTGTCTGGTCGGCCCTCGCCGATCAAGAAGAAGCCGACCCGTGGAGCCACCATCCTCGCTTTGACCGAGCGCATGTGCAAATGGCCGGTTGGCGATCCCAAGCACCAGGATTTCCATTTCTGCGGCAAGCCCTCCCTGGCTGGCTTGCCCTATTGCGCCGAACACGCGGCGATGGCCTATCAGCCGACCGGCAGCAGCAAAAAGCGCGAGGAAGAGCGGGAGCGCAACGTCGGCGCCGCCTGATCCAGACAAAACTCCCGAACGCAGGTTCCAGACGAAAGCCCTTCTCTCACGCTGAGCGAAGGGCCTTTTCTTTTTATGATGCGGGGCGTCAGTAGTCCTGCGCGCCGTGCTTCAGGCGCACCCGCTTCCCGACCAGCAGCGACAGCATCAACTGAACCACCATCTCATGCACAATCAGCGTGTGATGGTTGCCGCTGCCCTGCATTTCCTGCCGCAGCGCCTCGCGCACGGCGGGAACGCCGGTGACGTCGATCAAGATGTCCAGATCCGCGCCCAGCCGGGTCAACTCCACAAAATCCGTGGTGGTGGCGACGCCCCGCTCGCGGGCCAGCGTCATGCCGGGCGCGTTGGGGTCGAGGTCGGCCACGCCCAGAAGCTGGACGAACGGAGCGTCGAGCAATTGGCGCAGCAGCGGCGTGCCGGTTTCGCCAGCGCCGACGACGGCGACGCGGAACAGATCGTTGGCCATGGTGCTTTGGTCCTCCCTCTGCGCTGCGCCGGAACGCAGGCAATAAAAAACGGGGAGCCGAAGCCCCCCGTTTTCACTCTAGCCAACCTTGCGTCCGGTGTGACCCGGACGTGGCGTCGCACCCCCGGTTTTGCAACCAGGGTTACTTCCAGGCGGCCATCTTCTTTTGCAGATTGTCCGACAGCTTGTCGAGGAACTGCTTGGTCGTCAGCCACGGCTGTTGCGGGCCGATCAGGATCGCCAAATCCTTGGTCATGTAGCCGGATTCGACGGTCTCGACGCAAACGCGCTCCAGCGTCTGAGCAAACTTGATGACCTCGGGGGTGTCGTCGAACTTGCCGCGATAGGCCAGACCCTGGGTCCAGGCGTAGATCGAGGCGATCGGGTTCGTCGAGGTTTCCTTGCCCTTCTGGTGCTCGCGGTAGTGGCGCGTCACCGTGCCGTGCGCGGCCTCGGCCTCGACGGTCTTGCCGTCGGGCGTGACCAGCACGGAGGTCATCAGACCCAGCGAGCCGAAGCCCTGCGCGACCACGTCGGATTCCACGTCGCCGTCGTAGTTCTTGCAAGCCCAGACGAAACCGCCCTCCCACTTCAGGGCCGAGGCGACCATGTCGTCGATCAGGCGGTGTTCATAGACCAAGCCCTTGGCCTTGAACTGCTCGGCGTAGCTCTCGTCGAAGATCTTTTGGAAGATGTCCTTGAAGCGCCCGTCATAGGCCTTCAAGATGGTGTTCTTCGTCGACAGATAGACCGAATAGCCGCGCTCCAGGCCGTACATCAGGCTGGAATGGGCGAAGCCTTCGATGGAGTCGTCGAGGTTGTACATGCCCATCGCCACGCCGGCGCTGGGATAGTCGAACACCTCATGCTCGATCTGGCTGCTGCCGTCGGCGGCTTCCCACTTGATCGTCATCTTGCCCGGGCCGGGAACGACGAAGTCGGTCGCCTTGTACTGGTCGCCGAAGGCGTGACGACCGATGATGATCGGCTTGGTCCAACCCGGCACATAGCGCGGCACGTTCTGGCAGACGATCGGCTCGCGGAACACGGTGCCGCCCAGGATGTTGCGGATGGTGCCGTTCGGCGACTTCCACATCTTCTTGAGGTTGAACTCCTTCACCCGCGCCTCGTCCGGGGTGATGGTCGCGCACTTCACGCCCACGCCGTATTTCTGGATGGCGTTGGCCGACTCGACCGTGACCTTGTCGTCGGTCGCATCGCGGTTCTCGATGCCCAGGTCGTAATATTTCAGGTCGATGTCGAGGTAGGGCAGAATCAGCTTTTCTTTGATGAACTGCCAGATGATGCGCGTCATCTCGTCGCCGTCGAGTTCGACGACCGGATTGGCTACCTTGATCTTGGTCATTGGTGCGAGATCTCCCCGAACGGGTAAGGGCGTTGTCGTTTCCTAACGCCGGGCGCGCCGTCAAACGGGCGCTTGTTGCCGAGAGAGCGCGTAAACGCGCCCCCCGATACCCCGGGCGGAATTAATCAATGTTGTATAGCACCGCCCCGCCATGAAAAGGAAGGTATCGCGGAGGGCGTGACGTCGATGTCGCACGAGTTAAGACTTTGACCCAACTGGTCAGACCACTGTTTCGCCCACCGGCGCCGTTTGCGCTTTGACGGTTGACGCGGCGACTTGTCGGTCGGCGTCTGTGATGCGATCGCGAGTCAACGGCGCGCTTTCCAGCGAACGGCTCATCTGAATTTGAAAGACGATGCGGCCCTGAAAGCGGAATCATGGACGAAGCCGCCCTGCAAAAAGGCAGACTGTCCAAAACGCAGAAAACCGCCCGACCCTGAACGGGGTGGGCGGCATCTGAACGAGCGACGTGTCGCCTCTCGCCCGTGATCGAAACCAGGGGCGAGCGGCGGAAGAGGCTGTTAGGCCTCGTCGTCTTCGGTCGTGGCGTCGTTGACGTAGGTCTCTTCTTCCTCGTCGTCGTCACGCAGGTCAGCGGCGGTAATCATGCCGCCACGCTGGGCCTGAAGGCCCGCTTCTTCCTGCGAACGGGCGACGTTGACCGTCACGCTGATCGACACTTCCGGGTGCAGGACGACACGGACCTTGAACAGGCCGAGCGTCTTGATCGGGGTCTCGATGGCGACCTGCTTGCGGTCGGTCTTGTAACCGGCGGCGTCCAGGGCGTCAGCGATGTCGCGAGTGTTGACGGAGCCGTACAGAACGCCGGTCTCGGCGGCCTGACGGATCACGATGACCGCGACGCCGTCCATCTTGGTGGCGACTTCCTGGGCGTCCTTGCGGCGCTCCAGGTTGACGGCCTCCAGGTGGGCCTTCTGCTTCTCGAAGACGCTCATGTTCGCCTTGGTGGCGCGCATGGCCTTCTTCTGCGGCAGCAGATAGTTGCGGGCGAAGCCAGGACGCACGTTCACGACCTGACCCATCTGGCCGAGCTTCTCAACCCGTTCCAGCAGAATAACTTCCATCACTCGTCCTCCTGACCGGGGGCAGCGCGGTTAAACCGGCGGCGCAGCCCGATCCATTGCTCGATCATGCCCAGGCCGACCAAAAGCAGGATCGGCCACCCGAAGAGAAACAGCACCATGTAGAACCCAACGAGAAGCGGCACAGGGGCCGACCGACGTTGCGCCACCACATGATGAACCACCGAAAGCCCGGCAAAGGCGAACGGAACGGCCAGGATCAGCGTCAGATTGACCGCCAGAAACCCAAAGGCGTCCGGCAAACCCAACGCGCCCAGCAGCGCCATGGCGAAAACGGGAAGCAGCCAGACCGGCACCTCCAACGCCCCCATCCGCATGGGCGGGCGACGGTTGCGGCCAAACCGCATCAGCGCCCCTTGCGCCAGAGCCGCGTTGATGACCGTCATGACGATCCATGAGATCACAACCAAGCCCGGCAAAGCCGCCGCCATCCACACCGCTTCTGGTCCTGGAGCCGCGAGGCCCTGCGCGCTGAACAGAGGCTCGGCCAGTTGGGCGAGCATCCGACGCACAACGCCCTCCAGCCCACCGGGCTGGTCGAACGCCAGACTCATGGCGACGAGAACCGCCGCAACCCCCATTCCGACCAGGCCCAAAAGAACCCGACCAGACGGATACCATTCCAGGTTCCCACCGGAATCCACCCGCGCCAACAGCGACTGCCGCACCACCAGCATGGCCGGAGCAGCCCCGGTCAGCAGATAGGCGACGGACACCAGCACGCTGCCGGACGTGCCGAGCAGAACGGTCGCGCCGCCCGTCAACCCGGCGATGGCCGCCGCTGGCGCCCCCAGCCACAACCCCACGAGGAAGAGGGGCAGGGGGGCGAGATAGCCCAGGATCAACGCTCCGATCCCGCCGAACAGAACCGACAGGTAAAAGAACGCGCTGACCAGACCGCCGCCGACGGCGAGAACCAGCGGAGCGGCCAGACCGGCGGCCATGGGAACCCCTTACAACCTTTGCCTGAAACCTTCAGCCCTGTCGTCCGGGCTTACTTCACGATGTACGGAAGCAAAGCCAGGAAACGGGCGCGCTTGATGGCGCGGGCCAGCTCGCGCTGCTTCTTCGTCGAGACCGCCGTGATGCGGCTCGGGACGATCTTGCCACGCTCCGAGATGAAGCGGGACAGCAGCTTGATGTCCTTGTAGTCGATCGCCGGAGCGTTCGCGCCCGAGAACGGGCAGGTCTTGCGGCGACGGAAGAACGGGCGACGAGCGCCGCCGCCGGTGCGGGCGGCGGGAGCGCCCGTGGTCTGCTTGTCGCTCATTGCGCGATCTCCCCTTCCGAAGCGGTCACATTGTCTTGGCGGCGCGGCGGACGCGGGCCACGGTCGTCAAAACGACGGGGGCCACGATCGCCACGGTCGCCGCGATCGCTGCGCTCGTTCCGGCTCTGCATCATCGCCGACGGGTTGGCGTCGAGTTCGTCCACGCGCACGGTCATGTAACGCAGGACGTCTTCATTGATGCTCATGTTCCGCTCCATCTCCGCGACGGCGGCGGCCGGGGCGGAAATGTTGAACAGGGTGTAGTGACCCTTGCGGTTCTTCTTGACCTTGTAGGTCAGGGTCTTCAGACCCCAATACTCGGTCTTCTCGATCGTGCCGCCATTGTCGCGGATGATCTGAGCGAATTGTTCGCTGAGAGCTTCGGCCTGGGCGGCCGAAATGTCTTGGCGCGCGATCAGCACGCACTCGTAAAGTGCCATTGCACTCCCCATGGCTGTTCATGGTCCGGCGCTGCGCCAACACCCCCAATGGGTGCGGCCAGCCGCCCGGGCCTAGCCAACGGCACGCCGTCGGCAAGGAGTTGGAAGCGGCGCAGTATGCATAAAGCGGCTTGATCGGCAAGAAAAATCCATCAGAAAGCCGAGAAAGCGATGAAATTTTCTGCCGAAAGGGATGGGGATTGCCGAGGGGGCGAATCCCGTGACCGTTCACTTCAGATCCGACCGAAAGAAGAAAATTCGACACTCTATATATAGGGAGTGTGCGCGGCGTAAAACCGAAGGGGCGGGAGCAGACAACAGGTCGCGGGGCAAAGAATTTTCCGGCCCTGCGCCTGGATTGATCGCGTTTTATCGGTCTTTTGGGGATTTGGACAACGCGCGTCGCTTGACTTGCCCAAAAGGGAGGGTATGACTGTCGGCCAATCGACGGTGCCGCCACAGGGGCGGCGCGCTTTCATCCAGGGTTTTGACGCAGCATGATTAGGGCGTTCGTCTTTCCGGGGCAGGGCAGCCAAGCCGTGGGCATGGGTCGCGAACTCGCCGAGGCGTTCGAGGTCGCGCGCCACACCTTCCAAGAGGTGGATGACGCGCTGAACCAACGCCTGTCACGGCTGATGGTCGAAGGCCCGGAAGCGGACCTGACCCTGACCGAAAACGCGCAACCCGCCCTGATGGCGGTCAGCGTCGCCGTTCTGCGGGTCTTGGCCAGCGAGGGCGGGGTCGATCTCGCCAAGCACGCCCGTTTCGTCGCCGGTCATTCGCTCGGCGAATATTCCGCGCTCTGCGCCGCTGGGGCTTTCACGCTGGCGGACACCGCGCGATTGTTGAAGCTGCGCGGGCAGGCCATGCAGAGGGCGGTTCCAGTCGGCAAGGGCGGCATGGCCGCGCTGCTGGGAGCCGATCTGGAGCAGGCGCAAGCCATCGCGGCAGACGCCGCCCAAGGTGAGGTGTGTTCCGTCGCCAACGACAATTCCGCTGGTCAGGTGGTGATTTCTGGCGACGCCGACGCCATTGACCGCGCCATCGCGCTGGCCGCCGAACGTGGTCTGAAGCGTTCTGTGCGCCTGCCCGTCAGCGCGCCGTTCCATTGCGCGCTGATGCGGCCCGCCGCCGACGCGATGGCCGAAGCCCTGGCCGCCATCACCATTTCCGCGCCGGTCGTTCCGGTGGTCGCCAACGTGACCGCCGCTCCGGCATCCGATCCCAACGCGATTCGCCGCTTGTTGGTCGAACAAGTGACTGGCATGGTCCGTTGGCGCGAATGCGTCCTGACCATGAAGGAGCAGGGCGTCGAGGCGTTGGTTGAGGTCGGCTCCGGCAAGGTGCTGGCCGGTTTGACCAAGCGCATCGACAAAGAGCTGTCCGCGACCTCGGTGGGCGCGCCGGCGGATGTCGAGTCGTTCCTGAAGACTTTGTGAGGCCATCATGTTCGATTTGACTGGCAAGTCGGCCCTCGTCACGGGCGCCTCCGGCGGCATCGGCGCCTCAATCGCCCGCGCCTTGCACGCCCAGGGCGCCGCCGTCGCTCTGTCGGGCACCCGCGTGGCTCCGCTGGAGGCGTTGGCCGCCGAATTGGGCGAGCGCGCCTTTGTGGTTCCCGGCAATCTGTCGGAAGCCGCCGCGATCACCCAGCTTCTCAAGGATGCCGAAACAGCGCTTGGCAAGATCGACATACTGGTGAACAACGCCGGGCTGACGCGCGATCAGATCGCCATGCGGATGAAGGACGAGGATTGGCAGTCGGTTCTCGACGTCAATCTGACCGCCGCCTTCCGTCTGTCGCGCGGCGTCATGCGCGGCATGATGAAGCAGCGTTGGGGCCGCATCATCAACATCACGTCGGTCGTCGGCGTCACCGGCAATCCGGGGCAGGCGAACTACGCCGCCTCGAAGGCTGGATTGATCGGCATGTCGAAGTCGCTGGCCGCCGAATTGGCCTCGCGCAACATCACTGTGAATTGCGTCGCGCCGGGTTTCATCACCACGGCGATGACCGACGCCCTGAACGACGAGCAGAAGCAAAAGCTGCTCCCCGCCATCCCGGCCGGCCGCATGGGCGAGCCGGGGGAAATCGCCGCCGGGGTCGTGTACCTCGCGAGCGAAGAGGCCGCTTATGTCACGGGCCAGACGCTGCACATCAACGGCGGCATGGCCATGATCTGAGGCGGCTTCGCCTCTTGTGAAGCTTCGGAGCCCCCGGTTGCCTCTTGGGCGCTGGTCAAGGCTGCCGAAATATGTTATCGGACGGGGCTTTCGCGGCAGGACGGCACGTTCTTCGCGTGTTGCTCCGACCGGATTATCCCGAGCGGTTTCAAGGATTGGAAGGTCTAATAAAATGAGCGACATCGCCGAGCGCGTGAAGAAGATCGTTGTTGACCACCTGGGTGTCGAGGAGTCGAAGGTGGTGGAGAACGCCTCCTTCATCGACGATCTGGGCGCCGACAGCCTCGACACCGTCGAGCTGGTTATGGCCTTCGAGGAAGAGTTCGGTGTGGAAATCCCGGACGACGCCGCTGAAAAGATTTTGTCGGTGAAGGACGCCATCGACTTCATCAAGGCGAACGCCGCCGCCTGAGCGCGCGGATAGCGTTTTCCGAGGGCCAGGCGCGCCGCGTGCGGCGCCCTGGCCGTCGCCGAGATTTTCCGAGGAAAGGTCAAGGAACAGCCTCATGAGACGTGTCGTCGTCACCGGCCTCGGTCTGGCCACGCCCCTTGGCGTTGGTCACTCGCTGAACTGGGAGCGGCTGATTGCCGGTCAATCGGGAATCCGCGCGATCACGGGCTTCGACGCTTCCGACCTTGCCTCCAAGGTGGCTGGTCAGGTTCCGCGTGGCGCCGGCGAGGGGGATTTCAACCCCGACTCCTACGTGTCCTCCAAGGACCAGCGTAAGATGGATGATTTCATCCTCTACGCGATCGCCGCCGCTCAGGAAGCCATCAAAGATTCCGGTTGGGTTCCCCAAACCGACGAAGAACGCGAGATGACCGGGGTCATGATCGGTTCGGGCATCGGCGGACTTCCCGGCATCGCTGAAGGCGCCATCACCCTGCATGAGAAGGGGCCGCGCCGCCTCTCTCCCTTCTTCATCCCGGCCTGCCTGATTAACCTCGCCTCCGGGCATGTGTCGATTCAGTATGGCTTCAAGGGACCGAATCACGCGGTCGTCACCGCCTGCTCGACCGGCGCGCACGCCATTGGCGACGCCGCCCGGCTCATCATGTGGGAAGACGCCGACGTCATGATCGCGGGCGGCACCGAAAGCGCGGTCAGCCGTTTGGGCGTGGCTGGTTTCGCCGCCATGCGCGCGCTGTCCACCAGTTTCAACGACACGCCCTCGCAGGCGTCCCGGCCCTATGACAAGGACCGTGACGGCTTCGTCATCGGCGAGGGCGCCGGCGTCGTCGTGCTGGAAGAGTTGGAACATGCCAAGCGTCGCGGCGCGACCATTTACGCCGAAGTCGTCGGCTATGGCCTGTCGGGCGACGCCCACCACATCTCGGCTCCGGCCGAGGATGGCAATGGTGGTTTCCGCGCCATGCGCGGCGCGTTGAAGCGGGCTGGTCTGGCCCCGTCGGACATTGACTACGTCAACGCTCATGGCACCTCGACGCCGCTTGGCGACGAAATCGAACTGGGCGCGGTCAAGCGGTTGTTCGGCGACTCGATAAGCACGCTGGCGATGTCGTCGACCAAGTCGGCCATCGGCCATCTGCTGGGCGCAGCCGGCGCCGTCGAAGCGATCTATTCGATCAAGTCGATCAACCACGGCATTGTTCCGCCGACGCTCAATCTTGAGAACCCGTCGGAAAGCTGCCAGGGCGTCAATCTTGTGCCGAAGGTGGCGCAAGAACGCCGGGTGCGCGCGGCGCTGTCCAACTCCTTTGGGTTTGGCGGCACCAACGCGTCGTTGGTCTTCAAGGAGTTTGCGTAAACCATCATGGGCTGGGGCCTCCGAATCATTGCGGGGGTGCTGGTCTTGGTCAGCGCGACCGCCGGAGTCGGCGTCTGGGGAGCCATGGAAGTCATGGCCCCCGGTCCTCTCGACCATCCAGAAACCATTGTCATCCCGCGTGGCAGCGGGGTTGAGGCCATCGCCATCACTTTGGGCGACGCCGGAATTGTGTCATCCCCTCTGCTGTTTTTGGCGGGCGCAAAACTCACCGCGATGGCGGGCTTGGCGGGAAACGCGCGCGACCTGAAGGCGGGCGAGTATCTGTTTCCCGCTGGCGTCAGCATGGAAGCGATTCTTGACCAGATGAGGCAGGGTCGCACGGTCGTGCGACGCTTCACCGTGCCGGAGGGCTTAACCTCCGCGCAGGTCATCGCGTTGCTTGACAAAGAAACGGCGCTGACCGGGACGGTCAAGCAGACGCCGAAGAACGGCACGATTTTGCCGGAAACCTATCATTTCGCCTACGGCGACAGCCGCGCCTCGATCATCGAGCGGATGCAGGCGGCGATGACCCAGATGTTGGCGGAGAGTTGGAAGACGCGCGATCCGCATCTTCCCTTTGAAACGCCGCAGCAGGCGCTGACCCTGGCCTCCATCGTCGAGAAGGAAACCGGGGTCGCCACCGAACGCGCGAAGGTTGCAGGGGTCTTCATCAATCGGCTGGAAGCCGGGATGAAGCTGCAATCCGATCCGACGGTGATCTTTGCCTTGACCGACGGAGTGGGGGAACTGGGGCGAGCCTTGACTCGGAATGACTGGAAGTTCGAGTCCCCCTACAACACCTATCAGGTCACGGGCCTGCCGCCGGGACCGATCGCCAACCCCGGCAAGGCCTCGTTGCAAGCGGTGCTGAAGCCGGACAAGCATGAGCTTTTGTATTTCGTAGCCGACGGAACCGGCGGCCATGTCTTCGCCAAGACTTTGGCCGATCACAACCGCAACGTCGCCAAATGGCGCGACATCCAGCAGGCGAGGCCGTCGTCGACTGAGCCTTGAGGGTTTTGGCAAGGGGCCTCAGATCGCTTTGAAGCGCGCCGCCTGATGGCGGGTTTCGTCGGCCAAGCGCGACAATTGCACCATGGTTGCGGCGATTTCCTCCGACGCGGCGGCGTTTTTTGACGCCACCATACGGACGCTTTCCACCGAATTTTCAATGTCCTTGACCGAGGCCTGCTGCTGCTCCATGGCCACGGCGACCGCCTGGAACGCCCTGTCGATGCGGGCGACGCGCTCGGCCAGACCGTCCATCATTCGGCGGGCCTGTTCGGTGACGGCCATGCCCTCCGCCGCCATGGTCGCGGCGGATTCGATGATCTCGGCGATCTGGCGGGCGCTTTCCACCGCGTTGTCGGCCAGCTTGCCGACCTCTTCGGCGACGACCTCGAAGCCCTTGCCCTGCTCCCCGGCGCGGGCGGCTTCGATGGAGGCGTTGACCGACAGGATGTTGGTTTTCACGGCGATCTGGGTGATCGCCTCGGTGATCCGCCCAATGCGGCGGCTGTTTTCGGCGATGGTCTGCGACACGCTCAACAACCGCGCCATGTCCTGTTTGCCCTTGGCGGCGAAGCCGGTGGCGTCTTTCACCATGTCGGACGCGTCGCGCGTGCTTTCGGTGACGTGGGCGATGGCGCGGGCGGATTGGCCGACGGCGATCACCACTTGATCGAGATCGTCAGTCTGCTCCGACGCGCCGTCCGACACCTGCGTGATGGCCGTGCTGGCCTGCCCGGCGGCGATGGCGACCTGGGTCGCTTGATCGCCGATGCTCTGGAACGCGGTTCCTGTGCTTTTCAGCAGGTTGACCATTTCACCATAGGCGCCGCTGAAGGTCGGCGCGCGGTTTCCCACGGCCGTTTCGTCGTCGTTGGGCTGGGTCGCGACGCCGGACAGACGGTGCATCTCATGGTGCAGGCCGTGCAGCACCTGGATGACGCTTTCGATGGCCCGTCCGATGGCCCCCAGCTCGTCCTGGCGTCCGGTTCCCGGCGCCGTGACGGTCAGGTCGCCTTCGGACAGGCGTTGAATGGCCCGCGTGGTGGCGGTGATCGGAACGGTCAAACTGCGGGCGATCAGCACCGACAGCAGAATGCCGACCGCCAGCGCGCCAAACGCGCCGGTTTCCAACAGGACGACGGCTCGGCTGCGCCCGGCCTCACGTTCCGCCAATTGCCCGGCGACCAGCGCCCCGATCCGTTCGCTGACGGCGTCGGCGGCGTCCTTCATGGCGGCGCGGGCCTTGTGGCGTTGCTGGATGACGTCGCGGACCAGCGAAAATTCGGTTTCCACCCCCAAGACGGCGGCGGTCAGATTGGCGATGTCCTTTTGCGTGGCCTCATCCGGAGCGCTTTTGCGGGCGTCGGCGATGACATAGAGCAGCTTGTCGATGCTGGCGTTCAGCCCGTCCCGTTCCGAACCGCCCCTTTCGATCAAGAATTGCTGAACATCGAGCAGCGCCCCCCGCGTTTCTTGGATCATTCGGTTGGCGATGGTGGACAGCACCACCGAGGATTCCAGCGTGGCGAGCGCTTCGGCGTCGGTTGCGTCGGTGTGCAGGCGGATGACGGCGTTGGCGTAGCGTTCCGTTTGGGCGTGGGAGATTAATTGAGCGGCGATCAGCAGCGTGGCGGTCTGTTTGCGCAGTTTGGCCAGACTGGCGAATTTCTCCACCTCCAATCGGACCACATCGTCGAAGGTCTTGCGGTAGATGGCCAGTTTGCCCAGCGCCTCGTTCAAAACCTCTGGATTGACGGGATGCGCAGGGTCGTTCAACAGGGCTTCGGCGTCGGTCTTCAGCGCGTCGGTCAGGGCGCGGACGCGGCGGCTGGCCGATGGATCGACGTCCAGCAGATAGCGCGCTTCTTCCAGACGGGCGAGGCTAAGCGCGCTGTCGAGCGTTGAGGTGCGGCTGGCGACGTTCACCCGTTCGGCGTAGGTGTCCAACCCGTTCCAGCCGACGGCGGCGACCGTGACGGTCAGCAGCAGGATCGCGGAGAAGCCCAAAGAGATGCGGGTTGAAATCGACATGCCGACGGTGTCCCTACAAACTGGTCTCGGGCGAACTGGCTTCGGTGGTGGCCGTTTGGTTTAACCTTGCGTCGGGCGGGGTGCATCCGGCAAGTCATAAGGCTGTTGCCTTGACCATCCATTGCCCTAGGCTTGTCCAATTGTTTGCGAGGAGCCGTTTGTCATGTCCTTTCCGGCTGGACTGCGCGTGTTTCCCAAGCTGTGTCTGACGGCGCTGCTGCCCGCCGCCGCCGCGCTGGTTCCTCTGGCGTTGTCGGGAGCCGAGCCGCGTGTTGTGTGGCTGGCGACGGGCGGGGCGTTGGCGGTCGCGTTGCTGATCGGGTTGGTCGTCGCGCTGGATCTGGCCGACGCGCTGCGCCGTTTGGAGCGGCGGGCGGCGGATTTGGCCGATGGGCGTTTTGACGGCTGGCAAGCGGCCCCGCCGCGCGGCGATGAAGTGGGGGGGAGCTTGGCCGCGCTGGACCGGCTGGCGGCGACGCAAAGCGCCTTGCACGCCGAGTTGCGCCGCCTGATCGACGCCGGAGAGGTGGACGGCAAGACCGCTGCGCCCACCCTGCCGGGCGGCTACGGCGCGATGGCGGCGCTGGTCGGCGACGCGCGTGGCTCCTTCCAGCGAATCGGCGAACAGGCGGCTCAGGTCGCGGTCGCCGCCGGGCAGGCCAGCACGGCGGTGGCTCAGGTGTCCGACGGCGCGTCGATCCAGACCGAAGATTTGGACCGGGTGGTCCAGGCGGTCGGGCAATCGGCCCGCGCCATCGCCTCCGTCACCGACAGCACGCGCGCCGCGTCGAACATGGTGAAGGACACCGCTGGCTTCGCCGACAAAGGCAAGACCGAGATGGCTCGGCTGGTCCGGGTGTCGCAAACCATCGGCGACAACAGCCGCCGCATTGGGCGGATCACCGAGGCGATCACCCAGATCGCCGTGAAAACCAACATCCTGTCGGTCAACGCCTCCATCGAAGCCGCCCGCGCCGGGGAGCAGGGCAAGGGCTTCGAGGTCGTCGCTGAAGAGGTCGGCAAGCTGGCCGACAACGCGGTGGAAAGCGCCCGCCAGATCGCCGAGATCGTCGAGGCCGCCGCGACCATGGCCGAAGAGGGGATGGCCGCCACCGCCGAGGTGGTGCAGATGATGGACGGCATCGCCGAGCGGGTGACGCAGCTTGACCGTATGTTCCAATCCGTGGCGGGCGCGATGGCCCAACAGCAGGACAGCATGGTCGAGATTGAATCGAACGTCGGCAACATCCGCAACGTCGCGTTCAAGAACGCCGCCGCGTCGGAGGAAATCACGGCGACCATGGTGCAACTGTCGCGGCTGGCCGATGAAACCCGCCGTCTGGCCGAACGCTTCAAAGCGTCGTGACGGAGCGCCGCCGGTGAGCGCGCCTTTCCCCACCCCCCTGGAAGCGCTGGCGCGGCGGTTGCTGGACGACGTGCGGCGGAAGGCGGGGATCCGCCATGACCGCCCGCTGGAGCGCAAACTCACCCGCATTCTGGCGGCCATGCCATTGGCCGTTCTGGAATCCTGGGTGGACCAGATTGAGGCCGCCGCCCCGGACAGCCCGGATTGGCTGAGCCTGATCGAAAATCTGACCATTCACGAAACGTATTTCTTCCGTGACCAGCCACACCACGAGCATCTGCGCCGCCACGTGTTGCCCCGCTTGATCGCCGACCGGCGCGACGCGCGCGCTTTGCGCCTGTGGAGCGCCGGGTGCGCCAGCGGCGAGGAAGCTTATGGGTTGGCCATTTTGGCGCTGGAGGCGCTGGCCGACGCGGGCGCCGCGCGGCGGACGGGCGAGGGAATCGTCACCGATTGGACGGTGGACGTTCTTGGAACCGACCTCAGCCGCATCGCCGTGCGGCAGGCGCGCAACGCCTGTTACGGCGACGAAGGGATGGGGGCTTTCCGCGATCTGCCCGCCGCCTACGCCGACTGGTTTGTGCCGTTGGCTGGGGAGGCCGGATCTTGGCGTCGGGTGCGGGACGACGCTCGTCGGATCGTCCGCTTTGAGCGGCACAATCTGATGGACGCCGCTCCACCGGAAATCGACTTCGACCTCGTGTCCTGCCGCAACGTGATGATCTATTTCGATGACGACAGCCGGGACCGCGCGCTGCGGCATTTGATCGGGGCCGTCGCCGCCGATGGTTGGCTGACGCTGGGCACGACCGACCGCATGCCAGAGGGCGCGCCGTTTGAGCGGCATCGCGGCGAACGTGCGGTAGCCTTCCGCCGCAAGCCGGGCGGGGTGACGGCGCGATGATTGGCGGATTCCTCACCTTCGACATTGCCGGAATTCCCTTCGCCGTGGACAACGCCCAGGTGGTGGAGGTGGCGGAATCGGCCCGCGCCACCCGTTTGCCCTTCGCCCTGCCGCAGGTTGAGGGGCTGGCGAACGTCGCCGGGCGCATTCTGCCGGTGCTGGACGTCACCGGCTATCCGTCGCTGGGGTTGGCGTGGGGCGGCGGGCGCAAGGGCGGGCTGTTGATCGTTTTGCGGGCGGGCGATGGGCTGGTGGCGCTGCGGGCCGGGCGGATCGGCGGATCGTTGGCGCGCGACCGTGTGACGCTGGAAGCCCCCGCGCCCGAGGATGTCGGCGCGCCGGTGGCGGGACGGCTGCGGCATGGCGACCGTTCGCTGCGGCTGCTTGACCCCGACCAACTGGAGCTTGGCCATGGCATGGCCTTCGCCGGATTGCCGGAGGGGGAAGCGTTGGCCGGGGTTCCCGCCGATCCGCCCGACCCGGCGCGCGAACGCTCCACCGTGCGCCTGCTGATCGTCGAGGCTGGAGGACGGTCTCACGCGCTGGACATGACCGACGTCGTTCTGGTCTTTCCGGTCACGGATCTGCGTCCGCTGCCGAACGCGCCGTGGCTGGTGCGCGGCATGGGGCAGGTGCAGCGCCGCCCGGTGTTGCTGGCCGACCCATTGGGCGCGCAGCCGGGCGTGGGCGGCTACGCGGTGGTTCACGCCACGCCCTGCGGGCCGGTCGGCGTGCGGGTGGACGCGGTGCGCGGCGTCGTCCGCTTTCCGCTGGATCGGGTGAAGGCGGGAGAAGCCGGTGCGCCGGATGAAATCGTGGATTACGATGGGGCTTGGCTGGACGTGAGAAGCGGAATGGGCATGTTGGGCGACCATCTGGGCGAGATCGGCCCCCTGATCCCGGAGGGCGGCGACATGGCCGACAGCCGTCTGCCGCGCCGATTCTTCCGCCGTTTCCTGACCTTTCTGGTCGAGGCGCGCGTCTACGCCCTGGAGTTCGAGCGGGTCCGCCGCGTGGTCGAGGCGTCGGATCGGCTGCACCTGCCGCAAGGGGCGGCGAGCTTCGATGGCTTGACCGACGTCGATGGGGCGATCCTGCCGATTCTCGATCTGCGGCGCCTGCTGGCGCGCAACCCGGTGGGAACGCCGCCCGAGGATCCCGGCGTCGCCATTTTGGTGGAGATCGACGGCGGCGTGGTGGCGGTGATCGCCGATTCCATCCAGCGCATCCGCAAGATCCCAACCGACGACGTGGACCCGATGTCCGACCGCCTGACCGCCGCCGTCATCCGGCTGGAGGGCGCGCTCATCCCCGTGCTGCGCCCGGAAGGGCTGATGACGGACGGCAAGGCGACCGATGGGGCGACGAAGGCGCTGCCGCCCGCCGTCGCGCCGACGACCGGGGGAGGCGTCCGATGAGCGCGCCGCGCATCCGGCTTTTGGTGGTGGACGACAGCAATTTCGTTCGTGTGGCGCTGCGCAAAATGCTGGAGGCCGCCGCCGACATCGAAATCGTCGGCGAGGCGCGCAACGGGGCCGAGGCCCTGCGCCTGTCGCGCCGCCTGAAACCGCACGTCGTCGCCATGGATCTGAACATGCCGATCATGGACGGCATCGAAGCGGTCCAGGCCATCGCCCAGGAAAAGGGGCCGCCCTGCATCATGGTGTCCAACGAAACCTCCGACGGGGCGAACGCCACCATTCGGGCGTTGGAATCCGGGGCGGTCGATTTCGTGTGCAAGAACACCTCCTTCATCACCTTCGACATGGCGTCGATTGAACGGCAACTGACCGAGAAGGTCCGCCATTGGGGCCGCTGGCGCATGGCGGCGCTGGGCGAACCGTCCGCCGCCGCCACGCCGCAGGCGGCGACCGTGGCGCGGATGGCGCCGCCGGCCGCCGCGTCCCGCTCCCCCAGCGTCGCGGCGCGCGGCAAGCGGCCTGATCTGGTGGTGGTCGGCGTGTCCACCGGCGGGCCGGTGACGTTGCTGGAGCTGCTGGGCGCGCTGGGGCCGTCGCCCTGCCCGCTGGTGGTGGCGCAGCACATGCCCGCCAGCTTCACCGCCGGGTTCGCCGCCTCGCTGGCGCGCAGCCTCAAACGCCCGGTGACGGAGGGGGAGGAGGGCGCGGTCCTGGAACCCGGCTCCATCACCATCCTGCGCGGCGGGGCCGATTGGGTGGTCAAGCGTCCGGCGTCGGGCCGTTTCACCCTGCGCCTGGTCGCCGACAGCGGGGAACCGCATCACCCCTCGGCCAATCTCTTGTTCCGCTCCGCCGCGCGGGAGGCCGATTCGCCGGTCGCCGTCATCCTGACGGGCATGGGCGACGACGGCGCCGCCGGGGCGGCGGAATTGGCGGCCCGGCGCGGTCCGGTGTTGGTTCAGGATCCGGCGTCCTGCGCCGTGGACGGCATGCCCAATTCGGCGATCCGCGCGGGCGTCGCGACCGACATTCTGCCGGTCGCCGCCATCGCGGCCAAGCTCAACACCCTGTTCACCCTGACGCAAGCATAGGAAACCTGTTTGATGGCGAAGCCTACGATCCTGCTGGTCGATGATTCGGTGCTGATGCGCACCATCATTGGCGACATCGTGCGCTCCGACGAGGATCTCGATCTGGTCGGCGCGGCGGAGAACGGCAAGGTGGCCTTGGAGATGGTCAAGTCGCTGAAGCCCGACATCGTGCTGCTCGACATCGAGATGCCGGAAATGTCGGGGCTGGAGGTGATGGAGCATCTGTCCCTGATGTCGCGCGCCAAGGTCATCATCATTTCCTCGGTCGCCCAGGTCGGATCGCCCGAAGCGAACGAGGCCCGCGCGCTGGGCGCGGTGGAGATCATCGCCAAGCCGTCCGGCACGATGAGCCTCGATCTGGCCCATAAAAAGGGGCACGACATCGTCGTCGCCATCCGCCGGGCCGCCGGTTTGCCGGTTCGCTCCTAACCACGACGGAACGGGCCGGGGCATGAGCGAACTGATCGAAACCCTGTGGCGGCAGTTCGGCGTCGAGGCGGGCGAGCATTTCGACGCCATCGAAAAACTGCTGTCGGCCAGTTCTGGCGAGGATGGCTCCTGCGAGAATGGCGGCGCGGAGCGCGTGGCCGCGCTGTTCCGCTCCTTCCACTCGCTGAAGGGCGCGGCGCGGGCGATGGATCTGTTCGCGATGGAGGCGGTGGCCCATCGCGCCGAAACCATCTTGGGGCGGGTGCGCGGCGGCGCGCTGGCCCTGACCGGGGCGGTTGGCGATCCGCTGTTGGAGGCGTTGGACGCGCTGCGCGGTCTGGCCGATCTGGCGGTTCGGGAGCGGCGGGACGGCAAGGCCGACCCCGACCTTTTGGCCCGCCTGGACGCTTTGGGCGGGGCGGGCGAAGCGGCGGCGGCCAAGGCGACGACCGCGCCGGTCAAGCCGCCGACCCGCCTGCACGACAATGAAAAACTGCTGACTCTGTTCGTCGGCCTGCTGCACGACGGCATGGCGACTCTGACCCGCGCGCTGGATCTGGCGGCGCTGGACGCCGATGGTTTCCGCAGCGTGGACGATGCCGCCGAACGGTTGGAAATCGCCTGCGAGCGCTTGAACTTCCTGCCTTTCGCCGACGTCTTCCGCCGCTTTCGCGCCGGTTTGGCGGCGCGCGACCCCGACGCGATTCTGCGGGAGTTGCAGGCGGTGACGCTGGCCAGCGCGCGGGTCGGGCGGTTGTCCGGGCGCGACGCCGGATCGGCGATCCTGGCGACCCTGCTGGCCGATCACAACGCCCAGGCGCTGGCGCGGGGAACCGCCCGCGCGTTGGAGCTGATGGCCGACCCGGCGGCGGCTGGGGAGGAACTCGCCGGGTTGCTCGACCGGCTGGCGGCGACGCTGGACATTCTGGCGCTGCCCCGCGCCGCCGCCCTGTTGCGGGTGATCGCCGACGTGACCCGGCGGGCGGCCCCGCTGGGGCATGAGGAGTGGCCGGGTCTGCTCAACGATGGCCGGGCGATGATGGCGGGGCTGGCCCATCAGGCGACGCTCGACCCGCCGGAGGATCTGGACGCCGCCGCCGCCGCCGCGCTGGAGGGGCGCTTGCGCCGTTTCGTCGACGCCGCGTCCGCCGCCGCCGAGGCGCGACGGCCCTTCACCGTTGAGGAGTTGACCGCTTTTGGCCTGGATGCCGGGCTGTTGCGTTTCCTGTCGCCGGACAGCGCGGCGGATTTGCGCGCGGCGGTCGCCGACCCGACCGTGACGCTGTACGAGGTCACGGCCTTTCTGGAAACCTCCGCCGAGGTGGCCTCCGGCTTTGTTTCCTGGTTGGGGAGCAAGGTGCGGGCGATCACCAATTGGCCGGAGTTCATCGACGGCAAGACGTGGTTGCGGGTGCTGGTCGCGTCGGCGCAGGACTTCGACGCGCTGCGCGACGCGCTGTCCGCCATCGACCCCAGTGGGCAGTGTCTCCACATCCGCCGTTGCGCGCCGAGCGTGGAGGATGAGCCGGGCGAATCGTCAGCGCCCGACGCGACGGGTGAGATCGACGCGCCGCCAGTCGCCGCGCCCGCGCCGACGATGATCCATCCGGTCCCCGCGACGACCGCCGCCGCGCCGTCTCCCGCAACTCAACCGCCCGTCCTGCCGCCCGTCCTGCCGCCTTCGTCGCCAGCCTCTCCACGCGCGCCGACCGCGCCCGGCGGCGGGGTGCTGCGGGTGCCGGGGGAGGTGGTGGACCGCTTCATGGCGCGCATCGACGGCATGGTTCTGCTGTCGGGCGAGTTGAACGGCGTCGCCAACGATCTGCGGCTGGAACAGGCGCTGGCGGCCTTGACGGAGCGGCTGGGGGCGGGCGATCCCGAACTGCGCGCCGTGCAGGAGGCGGTCGAGCATCACCGGCGCGCGCTGTCGGACCTCGACGCCCAACTCAGCCGGTCGGTGGACCGCTTGCGCGAATCCGCGCTCGATCTGCGGGTCGTGCCCATCGACACCCTGTTCAACCAGTTTCCCCGCGTGGTGCGCGAACTGGCCCGCGTGCAAGGCAAGACGGTTCGCTTCACGCTGGACGGCGGCGACGTCCGCATCGACAAGAGCATGGTCGAAACGCTCTATGATCCGTTGATGCACATGGTGCGCAACGCCATCGACCATGGCGTGGAATCTCCCGCCGAGCGCGAGGCCGCCGGGAAACCGGCCCAGGCGACGCTCAGCCTGCGCGCGGTCCAGCGCAACAGCCGCGTCGTGGTGGAGATCGCTGACGATGGCCGGGGCATCTCCACCGAAGCGGTGCGCGCCAAGGCCGTCCGCAACGGCCTGATCGGGGAGGAGGAGAGCCATCGTCTCTCCCCCGAATCGGTGCGTGAGTTCATCTTCGCCTCGGGATTCTCAACGGCGGACAGCGTTACGGAGACGTCCGGGCGCGGCGTCGGCATGGATGTGGTGCGCAACGCCATCACCCGGTTGGGCGGCAGCGTCGCCACCCGCTCGCGGGAAGGGGCGGGCACCGCTTTCGCCATCGACCTGCCCCTGTCGGCGGCGATCCTGCGCACCCTGCTGCTTCAGGTCGGCGATCAGGTGTTGGCGATTCCCGACCGTTTCGTCGAAGAGGTGTGCGGCTTCGCCGCCGACGCCTTCCATGTGGTGTCCGGGCGCTGGACGGTGCTGCGCCGCAACCGGGTGCTGCCGGTGGTTCGGCTGGCCGACGCGCTGGGCTTTCCGGCCAGCGGCGATTGGCCGCCGGTGGGCGAGGGGCAACGCTTGATCGTCGTGCTGCGCCAGGGCGACCGTCGGATCGGGCTGGAAATCGACAAGCTGCTGCGGCGCGGCGACCTGTTCGTGCGGGAAAGTCATCCCGGTCTGGCCGAGGTGCCGGGGGTGGGCGGCGTGTCGCTGCTGAACGACGGGCGGATCGTCATCATTCTGGACGGCGACGAGCTGTACCGGCTGGCGGCGGCGGCGCAGCGGCGCAGCGGCGAGGGCGCGGTGGGAATGCCGCAACCGCTTGTTTCATGAACCGGATTTCATCCAGCCGACAGACAGGGTTCAGGCGGGCGCGGTTACTGTTCATCCTGTGACGGGGGCGCTTCGACTTCCCCCCAGAACCGGCCCCGTCACACCGAAAGCAGCGTCTTCACAGTGCGTCTTCCACAGTGCGTTTTCTGATGTCTCTCCCGGTGGTTCCCCTGCCACCAAACTTCAGCCCGTCCGGTTCCCCAGCACCCCCACCGGACGGCGCCCTTTGGCGGAGCGTGACGCGGCCAACACGGCCTTGGTTGCCCCCGACTGTCGCCGCCGGTCCCGGCGCGCTCCGCCCCCCTTCTTTTTCTTTTGCGAATCCTGGTCTTGACGAGCCGCTCCCCGCGCGGCTTTCTGAGGTCCGTTGACCTTGCGAGACCGTGCCGCCCGTGCGCCCAGCCATCCTGTTTCCTTTGTTCAAGCCGGTCACGGCGCTTCCCGGCCTCGGTCCCCGTCTGGGCAAGCTGGTGGAAAAGCTGGCGGGCGGCCATGTCGTCGATCTGCTGTGGCATCTGCCCTGCGGGGTGATTGACCGCCGCTTTTCACCGAAGATCGCGCAGGCGCCGAACGGGCGGATCGCCACGCTGACGGTGCGCGTCGATTCGCACGTCGCCCCGGTCAACCCGCGCCATCCCTACCGCATCCGCTGCACCGACGACACCGGCGTGCTGGAACTGGTCTATTTCCACGTCAAGGGCGATTGGCTGGCCAAACAGATCCCGGTCGGCTCCACCATGGTGGTGTCGGGCAAGGTCGAATGGTTCAACGACACCCCGCAAATCTCCCACCCCGACGCCGTCGTGCCGCTGGAAGCCCGCGACGAGATCGAAACGGTGGAGCCGGTCTACCCGATGACCGCCGGTCTTCCGGCCAAAACCCTGCGCAAGGCGGTGCGCGCCGCCTTCGCCGACATCCCGGCTCTGGCTGAATGGCAGGATCCGGCCTGGTTGGCCCGCCGCCAATGGCCGAGCTGGCCCGACGCCCTGAAGCGCGCCCACACGCCGGAGGATGAGGCCGACCTCGCCCCGACCTCGGCGATCCGCAGCCGCTTGGCGTATGACGAGCTTCTCGCCAACCAGTTGGCCCTGATGCTGGTGCGCTCCAGCCAGCGGCGCTTGGTCGGGCGCGTCACCCAGGGCGATGGAAGCCTGCGGGGCAAGGCGCTGGTCGCCTTGCCCTTCGCGCTGACCGGCTCGCAAAGCACGGCGCTGGAGGAGATTTACGCCGACATGGCGGCGGACGCCCGGATGCTGCGGCTTCTGCAAGGCGACGTCGGCAGCGGCAAGACCGTGGTGGCGCTGCTCGCCATGCTGAACGCGGTGGAGGCGGGCGGGCAGGCCGCCCTGATGGCCCCCACCGAAATCCTGGCCCGCCAGCATGCCGAGAGCCTCGCCCCGCTGTGCAAGGCGGCGGGCGTCGAAATCGGCCTGCTGACCGGGCGCGACAAGGGCAAGGGGCGCCAGGCGGTTCTCGATAGGCTGGCGTCGGGCGAATTGCCGCTGCTGGTCGGAACCCACGCGCTGTTTCAGGAGGATGTGGCCTTCAAGGATTTGGCGCTGGCGGTGATCGACGAGCAGCACCGTTTCGGCGTTCACCAGCGTTTGCAACTGTCGGCCAAGGGGCGGGCGGTGGACGTGCTGGTGATGACGGCGACGCCGATCCCGCGCACCCTGACCCTGACCGCCTATGGCGACATGGACGTGTCGCGCCTGATGGAAAAGCCCGCCGGGCGCAAGCCGGTGCAGACCGTCACCATCGCCCTGGACCGTCTGGAGGAGATTGTCCACGGCGTTCGCCGCAAGGTGCAGGAGGGCGCGCGGGTCTATTGGGTCTGCCCGCTGGTCGATGAATCCGAACAGATCGACCTCGCCGCCGCGACGGAGCGCCACGCCTTTCTCAGCGCCAGCTTCGGCGACCGGGTCGGGCTGGTGCATGGCAAGATGCGCGGCCCCGACAAGGACGCGGTGATGGCCGCCTTCGCCGAGGGCGCGCTCGACGTGCTGGTCGCCACCACGGTGATCGAGGTGGGCGTCAACGTGCCGGAAGCCACGGTGATGGTGATCGAGCACGCGGAACGATTCGGCTTGGCCCAGCTTCACCAATTGCGCGGACGGGTCGGGCGGGGCGAGAAGCCGTCCACCTGCCTGTTGCTGTTCGACCCGCATTTGACGGAAACCGCGCGGTCCCGCTTGAAGACTCTGCGCGACACCGAAGACGGCTTCGTCATCGCCGAAGAGGATTTGCGGCTGCGCGGGGCGGGCGAGGTGCTTGGCACCCGGCAATCGGGTCTGCCGGGCTTCCGATTGGCTGATTTGGCCGTGCATGGCGAGTTGCTGGCGGCGGCCCGCGACGACGCCAAGCTGATCGTGGACCGCGATCCTGAATTGGCGACGCCGCGCGGGCAGGCGCTGCGGACTCTGCTGTATCTGTTTGAACGCGACGCGGCGGCTAAGACGCTGCGGTCGGGCTGATGGTCGCGGGCGAGGACTCGGACGTCATGGCGCTGGGGCGGCGGTCGGGCGGAACGACGATGCCGCCGGACATCACCATTTTCAACCCATCCTCGACCGTGATGTTCAACACCTTCACCTCGTGACGCGGGGCCATCACCAGAAAGCCGGTGGTGGGGGGCGCGCAGGGGATGAAGACGTTCACCATCTCTTCCCCATGGGTGTCGTGGGCGCAGACCTGCTCCACCTCCGGGTGGGCGGCGCCGGTGATGAAGCCCAGCGACCAGACGCCGGGGCGTGGGTATTGCAGCACCACGACCTCGCGGAAGGCGTTGGATTTTTTGGCGAGCACCGTTTCAAAAATCTGCTTCACCGCGCTGTAGACCGAACGGACGACCGGCATCCGCTCCACCACGCTTTCGCCCAGGCCCAGCATCAAGCGCCCGACATAACCGGCGGTGAAGGCGCCGATGAGCGTGACCGCGACGATGACGGTCAGAACCCCGATTCCCGGAATTGAGAAGGGAAGATAATTCTCTGGGTTGTAAGCTGATGGAATCAACGGACGGATGTTCCCGTCGATGAAGGACAGAAACCACCAGGCGATGTAGATGGTGATGGCGATCGGCGCCGTCACCAGAATGCCGGCCAGAAAATAGGCGCGCAACCGACCGATCAGACCGATTCGTTCCCGGCGATGGCGCGGCGGCTCATGCGCCTTGTTGTGACCGTCCTTGGCGTTCTTGCTCACGGTTTTCCTGTCCACGCTGACCCACCCGTCGAAAATCCCTTTGCGGCCATAGTGATGCAAGGCGCGTTGCGGCTCAACCACCGCGCTTGCGAAAACGCGCGGGCAAATTGGGGTCACGCCTCTTTCCCCTACGGCGCGGAGCGGGTTATCCTGCGCTGGAAAACGCACCGCTTCCGATCCAAAGGTCTGCCGCCGCCGTGTCCACCCATTCCGAGATCGCCCCGGCTGACGCGCTTGACCGCATTCATCTGTTGCGCGCCCTGTCGGCGGAGCAGCGGGCGGCGGTGGTGCGGCAATGCCGCTGGCGTCGCTTTGGCCTGGACGAGCAGTTGATCGACCATTGGGCGGAAACCAGCGACGTCGCTTTCGTCGTCGAGGGGCGAGTCCGGGTGTTGAGTCATTCCGCCGGTGGGCGGGAAATCAGCTTTGACGACATCGACGCCGGGGAGTTCGTCGGCGAAATGTCGGCGCTGGATGGGCGTCCCCGTTCCGCCTCCGTGGTGGCGCTGCGCGAGGGAACCTTGATCGCTTTTCTCGGCCCGCGCCCATTCCAGGATTTGGTCGCCGGTCATCCCTCTTTGGCCATGGCGATGCTGTTGCGGTTGAGCGGCAAACTGCGCGTCGCCACCGACCGCATCATGGAGCTGTCCACTCTGGGGGCCAACAACCGGGTGCACGCCGAGCTGTTGCGGCTGGCCAAGCGGGGGCGAATCGAAGGCAAGATATCGGTGATCGCGCCGATTCCCGTCCATTCCGACATCGCCGCCCGCGTCAGCACCACACGCGAAACCGTCGCCCGTGTGCTGAGCGATCTGTCGCGCGACGGTCTGGTGGAGCGTCGCGCCGACGCTTTGGTGGTGCGCGACGTATCCCGCCTGGAAACCATGGTCGAGGATGTGCGCGGCAACGTCTGATTCCACAACCGATGATGAGTGGAGCTTGACAAACGCCTCGGGCGTCACAACTTCTAAAATATGATGGCATTGTCTGGCACGGACCCGCTTAGCGCCCTGTACGACGCGATCCAGGCGTTGCGGCGTGATCCGCTGTCGGCGCCGGAGGGATCGCGCACGGCCAAGCTTATGGCCCAGGGCCGCGCCCGCATGGCTCGCAAGGTCGGCGAAGAGGCCATCGAGGTGGCGATTGACGCCATGCGCGGCGACCGTGGCGCCGTGGTCATGGAATCGGCGGATTTGCTCTACAATCTGGTGGTTCTGCTGGCCGATCTGGAGATTTCCCCTGACGAGGTGATGGCCGAGATGCGGCGGCGCGCCATGATGTTTGGCATCGCGGAAAAACTGCCAAAGACGGCGGAGGAGCCGCCCGTCCTCACCGCCCCGATCACCTCAGCGGCGGGCAAGCGCGGCAAGAGCGAGAAAGCGTGAGTCCCGTTCAAGCAGCGCTGTCTTCCGCGCTTGAGCGTTTTGATTTGAACAGGTGGCACGGGACCGCGTTGCCGATCTCGAAGCCCTGGTTGCGGGGAAAACGCTGCACGGCCCGGTCAACCGCCTCACGCGGGGTGGAGGCGACGATCAGATACGTGCGGGGCATCGGCCAAGCCGCCGCCATCCGCAAGTTGCCCGCGTCGTCGGCGCGGCGGACCTCAAGCGACCAGATGCTGCCCGGACGGGCGTCCAGTCGATCAAAGATATAGTAACGTTCAACGGGCGCGGCGCGAGCCTCGTCAAATTTTTCCGTCAGATGCTCAACGGCAAGACGCGCGCTGTGAAGTTGATCGTCCAAGGTGGTTTCACGTTCTTGGATTTGGTTCAGCTTTTGAGCGTGCTCGACGATCTCACGCTCCAGCGACGTCAGCGCGTTTTCCTCCTCCGTCAGGCTTTTGCGCGCGGCGGCCATCCGGCGCTGACCAATGCGGTTGACCAGAACGCTGCCGACCATGAAGAGCACGGCGGCGTAGAGAAACAGAGCGGTCATGCGGCTTGGACCACCGTGGTGGCGGCGGCGGCGGCGCTGGACGCTGTTGCGGGCGCTCGCAGAACTGGCGTGGCGGGAGTGGTTGCGGGGGGCGTGGGGGCGGCGACCGGGCCGCTGTCGCTTGTCGGGCCTGCGATCTTTGGCGGCGCGGCCCTCTGCAATCGGGAGGCGACGATGCCCGACCGGGCCGTGAAGGCGCGTTGGATCGCCGCCATCGCCGATTCCGGCGTTTCCGCCCAGACATGAGCGATGTTGCTGCGTTCCCAAATTTCCTTGGCGAACACGATGCGGCGCTGGTCGGCGCGGCTCTGCTCTGGGATTGTTCGCAGGTCGCCTTGAAACAACGCCATCCCGCTTTCGGGTTCGCCGATCTCATGGACCATTTCGATTTTTGACAGCTTCAACGCGGTGGTGGCGGCGATGATTCGCGACCGTTCGGCCATCATTGCGTCCAGCTTCATCTGTTTGGCGGCGATCTCGGTCTCGCCGCTGTCCAAGCGGAGCTTCAACTCAAGCTTTTCGCGTTGGCGAGATTGGGCGCGGCGACGGAGCAGCGCCAGCCGTCCAGCCACGGCGCTCAACCGGGACGCCTCGAAGATCACCGACAATCCAAGAGCGGTGAGGCCAAGAAGCAGAACCGCCATACCAAAAACATCTTGGGTCGGAGGCATTCGGCCACCATCCGTAAAAGAAGAAGGACCGGGCCTCGCTTGAAAATTGTTTGCGCCAACAACAATTTGACGAGAGGCCTTGCAGGTCAAACTATACAAATCGCGGTCGCGTCGCGAAACGCCTGAATGGCGAGAATTCACGCCATTGGGAAACAAAGAACGGTAATTTGTAACAAATTGAAGCAATCTCAACATCGGAGATCGCCGCGCCTGAGGAAATGCTACCATCGACTCCCTGCTTCAGACCGTGTGTCCATTGCGGCGGGCGGGATGGTCAAGGCTTGAAAGGGCGGTTGCAAAGATGGCGTGGGACGACGAGCCTCTGTTCGGGAACGACGCCGACGACATGGCGGCGGAACGTCCGGCGCGCCCAAGCGGAGAGCCTTGGCCGATTCTGGTTGTTGACGATGATCCGCAGGTTCACGCCATGACGGCGGTGCTGTTGCGTGATTTTGATTTCGATGGTCGTCCGTTCGAGGTGGTCGGCGCCTTGTCGGCGGCGGAGGCGCGAATCATTCTGGCCGAGCGGCCTGATCTGCCGGTGGCGTTGCTCGACGTGGTGATGGAAACCGAGGATGCCGGGCTTCGGTTGGTTCGTTACATTCGCGATGATCTGGCAAACCGGCGGATGCGGATCATTTTGCGCACCGGCCAACCGGGGCAGGCGCCCGAACGCGACGTGATCGTTGGCTATGACATCAATGATTACAAAGCGAAGAGCGAATTGACGGCTCAACGTCTGTTCACGACGTTGGTCAGCGCCCTGCGGGCGTGGCGCGACATTGTGACCATTGAGCGGAACCGGCTGGGGTTGGAGCGCATTCTCAACGCCTCGGCCTCGTTGTTTGAACTGCGCTCAATGCGGGCCTTTGTCGAAAGACTGGTGGAGCAATTGTCCCACGTCGTCGATCCCGGCAGCGTCCCGGCGATTCTGGCCTGTCGCCAGACGGAGCGGGGGGATGGCCTGCCGCACACCGTGGTGGTGGCGGGAATCGGTCGCCACACCCGCGCCGTCGGGCTGTCCATCGCCGAGGCCTTGTCACCGGCTTTGGCCTCGGCCATCGAGACGGCCTATCAATCACACCAGAATCTTTATGGCGGCGGGCATTGCGTTCTGGTCTTCCGCACGCGTGAGCATGGCAAGACGATTTTGGTGTTGGAACGGGCCGAACCCTTCACCGCCGACGAACACCGCTTGTTGGAACTGTTCTGCAACCGCGTGGCCATCGGTTTTGACAATGTGTGTCTGTATGAAGAACTCATCACGCTGAACCGCTCGTTGGAACAGCGGGTTGAAATGCGGACGGCGGAACTCGCAACCAACCAGCGGGCGTTGATTCTGGCGAAGGAGCGGGCTGAGCGGGCGCTGGAGCGCGAGCTTGGGGTCAAGGAGAACCAAAGCCAGTTTCTTGGCATGGTCAGTCATGAGTTCCGCACCCCCTTGGCGATCATCGACAGCGCCGCCCAACTTCTGGCGATGCGGGCCGAGCAGGCGGGGCCGGACATGCTGGAACGGCTTTCGGTCATCCGGGGCAGCGTCCAACGCCTGACCGGGTTGATCGACTTTCATCTCGCTGACGAGCGTTTGCAAAGCAACGCCCTGGTGCTGGAGCGTGGACCGGTTGATTTGGCGGCCTTGATCCTGACCGTGGCCAATCCATTTCAGGTCGCCTATCCAGACCGCCGCTTCGATTTTGATCTTGGCGCGTTGCCAGAACGGGCCGATGTGGACGCCCATCTCATCGGGCTGGTTTTGGCGAACCTCATCACCAACGCGGTCAAATATTCAAACTCCGGCAGCGCCATCACCTTGCGCGGCAACATGGATGGGGCGATGGCGGTGATTGACGTCGTCGATCAGGGGCGCGGCATTCCCAACTGTGAAATTCCCCGGCTGTTTGAGCGTTTTTTCCGAGGATCCAGCGCGGTCGGCGTGCCGGGCACCGGCATCGGCCTGCACACGGTGCAACAAATCGTCCATTTGCATGGCGGCGCCGTCGCTGTGGACAGCACGCCAGGAGTTGGATCAAGCTTTCGCGTCATCCTGCCGGTGATGGCCTAGGTGGAGGCGAAGCCTCGCGAATCGTATGGCTCTTTTCCAAGGGAAATGACATATTTTTTCAGGTTGCGCGATGACGTTGAGCGGGTATCGACGTCTCCGCCTCTCATTCGCTTCTGAAAGCGTTGGCCATGCTTGCTCAACAATACGCAGCGATCAAACGCGACCTTGACGAAAAAGGCATTGTGTTCTCGTTCAGCGGGTATTTATCCGAAGGGATACTCTATTCTTTGGGGGAAGCCCTGCGGGAAAAGATGACGCTGGAGGAAACCGACGCGCCGACGGTGCGGCGGGTGTTCGCCGTCTTTGTTGAGCAGATGCAGAACATCATCCGCTATTCGGCGGAAAAGGTTACGGGCGCGACCACGCGCGCGATTGAATTGAGCGCTGGGATGGTGACGATTGGCATGGAGCGGAACAAGGTCTTCATCGTCTGTGGCAACACCGTTCACAACGCCGATGTTCCGCGTCTGCGCGAGCGTTTGGATCATCTGCGCAGTTTGGACCGCGAGGGGATCAAGACCTACTACCGCGAACAACTGCGTGAAGAACCGGAGGATGGCAGCCGGGGGGCGACCATCGGCTTGATTGAGATTGCGCGGCGTGCCAGCGAACCCATCGATTATGATTTTGACGTGATGGACGCTGAGCGGAGCTTTTTTTGCCTCAAGGTCCGAATCTGACGACCGCAGCAGGACATAAGCGAACAGCAATGGACTCTCTCAACATTCCCGCCACCGGGCGCACGCCGGGCGTGGCCTTTGATTTCGCCGCCGGGCATTTGCGGTTGCATGGCGAATCCTATCCCGACGATGTGGCCACCTTCTTTGGTCCGATCTTCACCGAGCTGCGCGCCTATCTGGCCGAATCCAATCATCGCCCGATCCGCTTTGACATGGAGCTTCTTTATTTCAACAGCTCCAGCGCCAAAGTTTTGATGAACATTTTTCAAATGCTGGAAGCTGTGGCGAAGCTTGGCCGTCCTGTGTCCGTGTCCTGGTGTTACGAAGAGAATGACGAGTCTATGCGCGAGTTGGGCGAGGATTTTTCCGAAGATTTGCGTTACGTCACCTTTTCTCTCCGCAGCGTTCCCAGCGGCGCCATCGGATGAAATTCAATCTCTTCGCAGCCGAAGAACAGGCCATTGAGAAGGCCCGTGCGCTGGGGGAGGCTTTGGCGGTCGTCGCGCCCGACTGCGTGAGTGATTTTGAGGCGCTGGTGGACGCCTTTCAGCGCAGCACACGGGAACAACGTCGTCTGGTCCGCGTCAGCGACCGGCTTCAAGCGCAGCTTGGAACCGCCAACCAGGAATTGGAGCGTCGGCGGCTTGAGGCGGAAACCGCGCTGGAGCATTTGCGCGAAGCGCAAGAGGCCATCATCCAGGCGGAGAAGCTGGCCTCGCTGGGCGCGCTGGTGGCCGGGGTCGCTCATGAGATCAACACGCCGGTAGGCATCGCCGTGTCCTGCGCCTCGCATCTGGCCGACGCGACCGCGCGGTTGAAACGTCTGTCGGATGAAGGGGCGGTGAGCCGGGGCGATTTTTCCCGTTATCTGGCGACCGCTGGCGACACCACCGATCTCATTTTGGCCAATTGCCAACGCGCGGCCCAGCTCATCGCCGGTTTCAAGCAAGTGGCGGTGGATCGAGCCAGCGCGGAGCGTCGGCGGTTCAATCTGGCCACCTACATTCAGGAAACGCTGGTCAGTTTACAGCCCAAATTGCGCCCGCTTGGGCACAGAGTGTCGGTGCTCTGCCCGCCCGATGTGGAATTGGACGGTTATCCCGGAGTTCTGTCGCAGATTTTGGCGAATCTGGTGATGAACGCACTGACCCACGCCTTTCCGAATGGGCGGGTTGGGCTGATGGCGATTGAGGTTGAGCAACCTGACTCTGGTTGGATTCGTTTGCGCTTTTCCGACAATGGCCAGGGCATGACGGAGGAAAACCGGGCGCGGGTGTTTGAACCCTTCTTCACCACCCGTCGGGGGCATGGCGGCAGCGGATTGGGGCTGCACATCGTCCACAATCTGGTGGTTGGCGCCCTGAAGGGGAGCATTACGGTGGAGAGCGCCGTCGATCAGGGAACCCGCTTCGTCCTGCTGTTTCCACAGCAGACGCCGGAGCAGGACTGACGACGAAGCGGATCTTCGTTCAGGCGGTTCCACCCAGAATGCGCACGGGCGCCGAGAAGACATAACCGACGCCATGGACGGACTTCAGCGGCGCCGCGCCGCCGATGGTCGCCTCAACCTTGTGGCGCAGGCGGCCGACCACGGTGTCGATGGAGCGGTCTTCGGGATTCCAGCGTCGATTGTAGAGCGCTTGGGAAATTTGATCGCGCGTCGCCGGTTTGCGCGCCTGTCCGGCCAACAGGCTGGTCAGCTTCATTTCCATGCTGGTCAGGCCAATGCGGATTCCAGCGGGGCTGGTCAACGCCCATTCGGTCGGGTCGAGCGTCCAGCGAGCCTCTTCGCTTGGTTCCCCGACGCCGTCCGACGGCGAGGCGGGGCCGCAAGGGGAGGCTGATTGTTCAGCGTTGTGCTCGCTCAGGCGGCGCAGCAAGGATTTGACCTGGGCTTCCAACTCTCGCAGTTCAACCGGTTTCACCAGATAGGCGTCGGCCCCGATTTCCAGCCCAACCACGCGGTCAACCGTTGTGCCGCGCGCCGTCACCATGATGATGCCGACGCCATGACCATCGCGCAACCGTGCGGCGATCTTGAATCCATCCTCGTCGGGCAGGTTTACGTCAAGAATGATGACGGACGCCGCCCGTTGGCTCAACAACCTGTCGAGTTCGGCGCCGTCGCGCGCGCCAACCGCGTCAAATCCGCAATTTTCAAGATATTCGACCATGTCGGATCGTAAGGAGTTTTCATCTTCGACCACGATGATCGTTGGCGTCGCCATACTCTCGTTTCCTTCTGCCGCCGGACCGAACGGAGCATACTCTAGAATGTTCTTGCATCAAAACATGCGAATTGTGCAAGCGGGCCGATGCAAGATGCCATGACGGCCAATATTTTTGAAGCATAGGCCAGTTTTAAAACGCTGGCCTTGCGAGTTTATGGCGTGAGTCGCGTTTCACCGCGTCTCAATCCGGCAAACGCACGCGGAATCCGAACAGCGTGATGTCGTCGCGCTGCCCCCGCCCGTTTTGGAAGCCGTCGAGAGTTCGTTCCAGAGTCGCTTTCACAAGGTCGAGCGGCTTGCCCTGGTTGCGGATCAGTTCGTCGCGCAGACGCTGTTTGCCAAAGCGTCGGCCAAGATCGCCGCCGTTTTGATCGGTCAACCCATCGGTCGCCAGAAAAAAACTTTGGCCGGATCGCAAGGTGACGCTGTGGTTGGTGAAGCCGATAACCGGCGAGGCGGTGAGCCGTCGGTAGCCCAGGCTTTCCCGATCCCCGCGCAATTCCGTGACGCCTTCGTCGGTGACGATCAGCAAGGGAATGCGGGCGCTGGCGAAGGTCAGGCGGTTTTCATTCGGGACAACATGGCAGATGGCGAGATCCAGGCCGTTGTCAAAGTGCTGGACCAGGGTGCGCGCCTCGCCTTCCTGGTTCAGGGTGGTTCGGACCTTGCTGTCCACGGCGGCCAGGATCGCCGCTGGATCTTCCGCTCCCAACTGGTCGAGAGCGTTGTTCAACATGGCGCTGGCGGTCATCGTCATGAAAGCGCCCGGCACGCCATGGCCCGTGCAATCAGCCACCGCGATGACGAATCCGTTGGCGGTCTGGCGGCACAGATAAAAATCACCGCTGACCACGTCGCGCGGGCGCCACAGGACGGCGTGTTCGGTCAACCCGGCGTTCAGACTTTCCTGGGTCGGCAGAATGGAGGATTGGATCAATTGGGCGTAGTTGATGCTGTCCATGATGGCGCGGTTGGTGGCGGCCAGCGCCTCCGTCCGTTCCTGAACGCGGGTTTCCAGGGTTTGCGTGTGCTCCTGAACGGTTTCCGCCATGCGGTTGAAGCTTTCGGCCAGCACGCCGATTTCGTCGCCGCGCGCGCTGTCCATACGGGCGCCATAGTCGCCACGCGCCATGGCGCGGGCCAATTGGGTCAGACGGCGCAGCGGGCGCAGGATGATCCGGTTCAGCGTGACGCCCAGCAAGCCAATGGCGGCCAGCAGCGACAGCAGCAACAGCCCGACCACCGGAAACAGGGCGTCCAACGTCGCCTGCCACACTTCGGCGGTTGAATAGGCGATCTCCAGACGGCCGACGGTTTCCGTGTTTCCCTCGCGGCTGCGCAGAACAATCGGGCGCTCGATCCGCAACGGGCTTGTCGAATCGTTGAGCGACGCGGGGGACGCGGCGCGCGCCAGCGGCGTGGGGTGATTCGCCTCGAACACGGCGATGCTGCGGATCGCCGGGTCACGGGCCAGAAGGGCGTTGATGGTGCCTTGAATGCTGCGGTTGTCCAGCTCCCACACAGGACCGCTGAGCGCGTCCGCCTGGGTGGCCGCCACCAGTTCGGCGCGGCGCAGCAAATCCTGATGGCGTTGTTCGCCGACGATGCGGGCCGACAGGGCGACCGCCAGCAGGCCAATGGTGACGGTGGCGATCAGCATGGTGGCGCTGACGCGCGCCAGCAGCGACTCTCCACGCCAAAAGGGGGCGAGGCGGCGGCTGGGCTTCATCGCGCCATCTCGCCGTTGGCGATCCCGGTGCTGTTCCACAGGGCGTTCAGTTTCCCGGCGGCGTCAAGACGGTCCAGCAGCGCGTTCAGCCAGACGACGGTGACAGGCGCGCCGCGCCGGACCAGGATGGTGTGTTCGTAAATTTGATCGACGCGGTTGGAGACCAGAATCTTGCGCGCAAGGTCCGGGTCTGATTTCAGAAAGCGGGTGAGGAAGGAGCGGGTGACGATGGCGAGCGTGGCGCGGCCAGCCGCGACGTTGCGCACATTCCCCTCATGCGTGACCGTCACGCGGGCGCCGTAGCCCGTTTCCAGGGCCTTCGGGTCGGCGTTGAAGTTGGCGAAGGCGTAATGATAACCAAGCCGACCGAGAATCGTTTTGCCGTCCAGCCTGTCGAAAAAGGACTGGTCGACGCCCGGCCCCGCCTTGGCGACAAACACCTCGGCGTCGCGCAAATACACGCGGGTGGCGTCAACCGGGCGATTCCGCCAGCCCCAGGTCAAGCTCTCAAAGGCGATCACGTCGAAACGGCCCTGTTCCAAATCCTCGTAACGCCGTTGCGGGGAGGTTGCGACCAACTCAAACCGAAATTCATTTTGGCTGGAGTTCAACAGATCAAGAAACGCTTGAGTGACGCTGGGTCCGGTTTCCTCCACGTAGGGCGGAAATTCATAGGCGCCAACCTTGACGGTGATGGCCGCTCTTGCGCAGGATCCGCCGATGATCCCGGCGATCACCAGAAAACACAACGACCAAGCGACCGAAAGCGCCATCCGGCGGGTTGATCGGCCCGTCATGCTGCCCCTCTCGCCGTGGGTTGCCTTTGTTTTCTCATCCACTCTACTCCGGTATGACAAACAGCCGCAACGTGGCATGAGGCGGGGCGGAGCAGGGCAGCTCAGCGATTGTGAGTCATACGGACCATGTTGCTCCGGCGCGTCGCATCGGCCAGTATGACGGCCCGCATGACGCGCACCCAGCAAGGAAGGACGTTCCACCCATGGCCGAGGCCGCCGCGACGGCGCCCGCTCTCTGTTTGGAGGGCGTGACCTGCACCTTTCCATCCCCCGACGGGCGCGGGCGCACCTACACCGCCGTGCAGAACGCCAGTTTCACGGTGGCGGATGGCGAGTTCGTTTCGATTGTTGGGCCGACCGGCAGCGGGAAATCCACGTTGCTGAACGTCGCCGCCGGGCTGCTGCGGCCCAGCGAGGGCCGGGCGTTGAGCTTTGGCCAGCCGGTGACGGGGATCAACCCGCTGGCCGGTTACATGTTCCAGGCCGAAGCGTTGATGCCCTGGAAATCGGCGCTGGAGAATGTCGCCGCCGGGCTGGAGTTTCGCGGGGTTCCCAAGCGCGAAGCGCTGGACCGCGCCGGGCCGTGGTTGGCGCGGGTCGGGTTGGACGGCTTCGGTGACCGCTTCCCTCATCAATTGTCCGGCGGGATGCGCAAGCGGGTGGCGCTCGCCCAAACATTGATCGTCGATCCCAAGATCATTTTGATGGACGAGCCGTTTTCGGCGCTCGACATCCAGACCCGGCAGATGATGGAAAACGAACTGCTTGACCTGTGGGCGGCGGATCGCAAATCGGTGGTCTTCATCACCCATGATCTGGAGGAGGCCATCGCCATGTCCGATCGGGTGCTGGTGCTGTCGGCGGGGCCGGGATCGCGGTTGATCGGCGAGTACAAAATTACCCTGGACCGCCCGCGCGACGTGGCGGAAATCCGCATGACCCCGCAGTTCCTGGCGCTGCACAAAGAGATTTGGGGCCAGTTGCGCGACGAAGTGCTGAAGGGCTACGCCCAGACCAAGCTGCGGTGACGACATCATGAGATCCCACGCCAAGCGCCTGCCGAGCCGTCCCGTCATCCTGCTGTTGCAGGTTGCGGTTCTGGTCGGCTTCTTCCTGCTGTGGCACGTCCTGACCGTGACCACCAATCTGCTCAGCCCCTTTTTCTTCGGCACGCCGCTGGCGGTGCTGGAGCGCACGGTCAAGGACTTCGCCTCCGGCGTCATCTGGTATCATTTGGGAATCACGCTGCTGGAAACGGCGCTGGCCTTCGTCATCGGCACGGCGTCGGGCATCGCCTTCGGCTTTTGGTTCGCCCGCGCGCCGCTGGTCTCGGTTGTCTTCGACCCCTACATCAAGGCGGTCAACGCCCTGCCGCGCGTGGTGCTGGCCCCGATCTTCGCCCTGTGGCTGGGACTGGGCATCTGGTCCAAGGTGGCGTTGGGGGTGACGCTGGTCTTCTTCATCGTCTTCTTCAACGTCTACCAGGGGGTGAAGGAGGTCAGCCCGGTGGTGCTGGCCAACGCCCGCATGCTGGGGGCCAACTCCCGCCACCTGTTCCGTCATGTCTATCTGCCCTCGGCCCTGTCCTGGGTGTTCTCCTCCCTGCACACCGCCGTCGGCTTCGCCATGGTCGGCGCGGTGGTCGGGGAGTATCTGGGATCGTCCGCCGGTCTTGGCTACCGCATCCATCAGGCCGAAGGCGTGTTCGACACGGTCGGCGTGTTTTCCGGCATGCTGGTGCTGACCATCTTCGTCGTGGCCATCGATTCGGCGGTGACGGTCGTTGAAAAACGTCTGCTGCATTGGCGCCCGCAAGAGGCGCAAACCACCCATTAACGTTGATTGTCGGGAGGATCGCCCCATGGGCTTCAGGACTTTGATCGCCGCCGCCGCCACAACCGTCGCCTTGACCTTGGCTTTGGGCGCGGTCGGTTCGGCCAACGCGCAAGCGCTGGAAAAGAAAGAGTTGAAGATCGCCGTCGGCGGCAAGCCGCTGCTCTATTATTTGCCGCTGACCCTGGCCGAACGGCTGGGCTATTTCAAAGAGGCGGGCTTGGACGTCGAAATCAGCGATTTCGGCGGCGGGGCCAAGAGCCTGCAAGCGTTGGTCGGCGGCTCGGCGGACGTCGTGACCGGCGCCTATGACCACACCATCCAGATGCAGGCCAAGGGGCAGAGCATCGTCGGCGTGACCCAGTTGGGCCGCTACCCCGGCATCGTTCTGGCCTCGGTCAAAAAGGCCGGGACCATCGCCTCGATCAAGGATCTGAAGGGCAAGAAGATCGGCGTCACCGCTCCCGGCTCCTCCACCAACTTCATGGTCAATTATCTGCTGGCCAAGGAAGGGATGAAGCCGGACGACGTGTCGATCATCGGCGTCGGCGGCGGCCCCAGCGCGGTGGCGGCGATCAAGCGTGGCGACATCGACGCCATTTCCAATCTGGATCCGGTCATCAGCCAAGCCGAGGCCGACGGCGACATCGCCATCATCGCCGACACCCGCACCGAAAAGGGCACGCTGGACGTCTATGGCGGGCCGTACCCGGCGGCGGTGCTCTACACCACGGCGGCCTTCATCAAAGCCAACCCGAAAACCACGCAAGCCCTGTCCGACATCTTCGTGAAGACCATGCTGTGGCTGAACAAGGCCAGCACCGAAGACGTCCTGAAAGTGCTGCCGGAGGAGTATTTCCTCGGCAACAAGACGCTCTACGCCCAGGCGTTCGAGCATTCCAAACCGACCTACTCGCCCGACGGTCGTTTCACCCAGGATGGCGCCCAGGCGGCCTTGACGGTGTTGAAGGCGTTCGATCCGGCGGTGGCGGCGGCGTCCATCGACCTGTCCAAGACCTACACCAACCAGTATGTCGAGGACTCGTTGAAGCGGTTGGCGAAATAAATAACCTTACAAAAAATGTGGGCGCGGCATTCTGTCGCGCCCTTTTTCATGCCGCGCCGCCGTTAGACTGGACGGAATTGGTCCTGATTGTTCCTTTCGGACCATCCCCTATGCGGAGCGCACGCGATGGCTGAGGTGATTTTCTACGGGTTGACCGGCTGCACGGCGAACGCCAAGCAGAAGCTTCAGTTGCAGGCGGCTGGCCACAGCCTGATCGAACGCGATCTGGCGACCGCGCCCTTGAGCGCGGCGGAACTGCGCGCCTTCTTTGGCGACAAGGAGGTTGCGGCGTGGTTCAACCGCCGGGCCGTCGCGGTCAAAAGCGGCGCGGTGACGCCCGATGATTTGGACGAGGCGGCGGCGCTGGCCGCGATGCTGGCCGACCGCGATTTGATCCGCCGCCCGCTGCTGGAATCGGGCGACCGCCGCGAGGCGGGCTTTGATCCGGCGACGCTGCACGCCTGGATCGGTTTGACCTCGCAGGAAAGCTGCGACGACAAGCACGCGCGCGGCCAGTGCGACCACGGCCACCAGCATTTTGTGAAGCCGCCCGTCGCGGCATGAGGGAAGTGACGGCGTTTCCCTGTCGGTCATCGACCGGGGGAAACGCCGTCAACGGTTTACAGAAGAAAGATCGCCATCAGAACCAGAAGGGCGACAACGCCGCCGGTGCCGATCTTCACGAACTGCGTGAAGGCGAGCCAGCCCTGCATGTGCGTGCGGACCAGATCGTCGCTGACCGGGGTCGGGGAACCAACAGCCGCCATCTCAAGAACCCTCCTTTGGTTTGCATTGCCGACAATTCTGCCCACGAATGGGAGAAGCGCAACAAAAACCAACCAACCCGCTCGCCTTTATAGGGGCGGATTGATGGAGGAGGCCAGTTCCTGGGAATCGCCGTTGATCCGCACGACCGCGCCATCGACGCGGGCGCGCCCCTCGGCGATCAGGCGGACGGCGTGCGGGTAGAGTTTGTGCTCCGATTCGAGCACGCGGTCGGCCAGCGCGTGGGCGTCGTCGCCGGGCAGCACGGGAACCGCCGCCTGCGCGATGATCGGTCCGGCGTCCATCTCCGCCCGCACGTAATGCACGGTGCAGCCGTGGAAGCGAACGCCGGTTTCCAACGCCCGCTCGTGCGTGTCCAGCCCCTTGAAGGAGGGCAGGAGCGACGGATGGATGTTGATGAGCGAGTCGTTCCACAGCGTGACGAACAGCGGCGACAGAAGCCGCATGAAACCGGCCAGACAGACCAGTTGAACGCCCGCCTGCCGCAGTTGGGCGTCCATCGCCGTCTCGAACGCCGCCTTGTCGCCGGGGAAATCGCGGTGGCTGACCACCGCCGTCGGGATCCCGGCCTTGGCGGCGCGTTCCAGACCGAAGGCGTCGGCCTTGTTCGACAGGACCAGAACGATCTCCGCCGGGAAATCCGGGGCGGCGCAGGCGTCGATCAACGCCTGCAAATTGCTGCCCCGGCCCGAAATGAGAACGCCCAGCTTCAGCTTTGGCGCCGCCGTTTTTGGCGTTGACGTCATGCCCAGGCCGTTTCCATGCCGGTGACGGTGACGCGCGGCTCGCCATCCTTCAGCGCGGTGACGGTTCCGACGGTGTGGACCGTCTCGCCGCCCTCGGTCAGGATGTCGATGGCCTGTTGGGCCTTGTCCGCCGGAACGACGACGACCATCCCGAGGCCGACGTTGAAGGTGCGGGCCATCTCGAACGGCGCGATGCCGCCGGTCTTCATCAACCAGGAGAACACCGGGGGCAGGGACCAGGTCCCGGCGTCCAACGTCACGCCCAACCCGTCGGGCAGCACGCGCGGAATGTTCTCGATCAGGCCGCCGCCGGTGATGTGGGCCATCGCCCGCACGGTTCCGGCGCGCACGGCCTTCAACGTGCTCTTCACATAGATGCGCGTCGGGGTCAGCAGCGCTTCGCCCAGCGTCTTGGCGCTGTCCCACGGGCAGGCCGAGTCGTAGCCAAGGCCCGACATGTCGACCAATTTGCGGACCAGCGAATAGCCGTTGGAATGCACGCCGCTGGACGCCAGACCAAGAACGACGTCGCCCGCCTGCACGGTGGAGCCGGTCAGGGCGAATTCGCGCTCGACCGCGCCGACCGAGAAACCGGCGAGGTCATAGTCGCCTTCGGAATACATGCCGGGCATTTCGGCGGTCTCGCCGCCGACCAGCGCGCAGCCCGCCTGACGGCAACCTTCGGCGATGCCCGACACGATGGCGCGACCGGCGGCCACGTCCAGCTTGCCGGTGGCGTAATAGTCGAGGAACAGGAGCGGTTCGGCCCCCTGCACGACCAGATCGTTGACGCACATCGCCACCAGATCGATGCCGACCGTGTCGTGGCGGTTCGCCAGAATCGCGACCTTCAGCTTCGTGCCGACGCCGTCGGTGGTGGCGACGAGAAGCGGATCCTGATAGCCGGCGGCGCGCAGATCGAACAGCGCGCCGAAGCCGCCCAGACCCGCGTCGGAGCCGGAACGCGCGGTGGAGCGGGCAAGAGGCTTGATCGCTTCGACAAGCGCGTTGCCCGCGTCGATGTCCACGCCAGCCTGCTTGTAGGCGTCGGACATGTTGTTGGACTGGGTGCTGATGGTATCCTCGCTTGAGCTGGGCTATATACCGAGCCGTTGGCTCGGGCCGAACATACTCGAATCGGAAGGCATTGCAATGCTCCACCGCCGTCGCGCGCCGCTGTTTGCGGGTCTCGCCGCCTTGTCCGTCGCTTCCGCCCTGTCGGCTGGCCTTGCTCAGGCGCAGACGACTCCGGCGCCGATGACGCAAGGGATGACGCAGGGGCAGCCTCTCGGCGCGGCGTCTCCCGCCGCTTCGGTCTTGCCGTCCACCGCGCCGACCGCCAACACCGCCGCCGACGCCTTCGCCGTGTCGGGCGTCAAGGTGGACATCACCGCCGCCAACGCCAACAACGCCCGCGACCAGGCGATCCGCGAGGCGCAAAGCCGGGCGTGGACGGAACTTTACAAGCGTCTCGTCCCCACCGGCGGCGCCGCGCCGAAACTGCCGGAAACGGAGCTCGCCAAGCTGGTGCAAGGCTTCGAGATCGACGAGGAGAAAGTCTCCGCCACCCAATATATTGGGTCGATCACCGTGCGTTTCCGCCCCAACGCGGTGCGCGACGTCATCGGCGGCAGCGTCACCGGCAACAGCCAATATGTCGAGCCGCCCGCCAAGCCCTTCGTCGTGCTGCCGGTGACGATGACCGCCGGGCGCGCCGTGCTGTGGGAAGACCGCACCGCTTGGCGCGCCGCGTGGGAGGATCGCCCCGCCGCGTCCTCGCTGGTGCCGTTGGTGGTGCCGGACGGCGAGCTGGCCGATGTTCAGGCCATCGGCGTGGATGAGGCAGTCGCGGGCAACCCCGAGGCGCTGGCCCGCATCGCCCAGCGCTACAACGCGGGCGGCGTCATCGTCGCGCGGGTGGAGCTTCCCAGCGGCGGGGCCGATCCGGCGCGCGGGTTGAGCGTCGATCTGACCCGTTACGGCTTGGATGGCGCGCGCGACGCCCAGACCGTCAGCGTCAAGCCCGACGCGGCGGCGGGCGACGTGCTGACCCGCGCGGTGGCGACGGTCGGCGCTCAGTTGGATGACGCGTGGCGGCGCGACAATGTGATGGCTTCCGGGCCGGAGCAATCGACGCTGGTCCGCGTGCCGCTGACCGCCGCCGCCGATTGGGTCGAGGTGCGCAAGCGCCTGACCGGCTTCGCCGCCGTGACCCGGACGGATTTGCAATCCATGAGCCGCAGCGCCGCGATGGTCACGCTGACCCATCGCGGCGATCCGGATCGGCTGGCCCAAGCTCTGACCAAGCGCGACCTGTCGTTGACCCGCGCCCCGTCGGCCCCGCCGACGGTTCCGGGCGCCGTGTCCACCGACTGGCAATTGACCCTGCTGCCGCGCAGCGGCGGCGAGGCCATGGTCGCCCCGCTCGGCGCGCCCGCCGCGCTGGCCCCAACCGCGCCCATGGGCGCCTCTTCGGCGCCATCCGGCGGGTTGGGCGCGCCGCCGCGCGATCTGGGAACCCTTCCGGCCAAGAGCGTCCAGTAAGTGAGCGTTCCCAACATCATCACCTTCCTGCGCATCCTGGCGGTGCCGCTGGCGATGTACATGATCCTGACCGGGCGGATGGAGTGGGCCTTCTGGCTGTTCGTCGCGGCGGGCGTGTCCGACGCGCTCGACGGGGCCATCGCCCGCCTGTTCCGGGCGCAAACGGTGCTGGGCGGCTATCTCGACCCGCTGGCCGACAAGACGCTCATCATCGGCGTTTATGTCGCGCTGGGCTATGTCGGCCAAATTCCGCTGTGGCTGGTCATGATGGTGGTGTTCCGCGACGTGATGATCGTCGGCGGCGTCATTCTGCTGTTCACGCTGAAGGAAACGCTGGCGATGCAGCCGCTGATCGTCAGCAAGCTGAACACGGTGGTTCAGATCGCGCTGGCCGCCGCCGTTCTGGCTCCTCCGGCGTTGGGGCTGCCGGAACTCCATCTGTTTGGGTTGGAGGTGGTGGACGCGCTGGTCTACGCCTGCACGGTGACGACGGTCCTGTCCGGCGTCGCCTACGCCCAGCGCGCCGCGCTGCTGTTCAACCGCCATGGGGGCGTCGCGTGACTCAGGACAAGCAGCTCCGCTTCTGGTTGATCGGGTTGGGGCTGTTCGTGCTGGTCCTGTGGTTGCTGGCCGACATGCTGTTGCCCTTCGTCGCCGGGTTGGCCATCGCCTATCTGCTCGACCCCACGGTGGATCGGCTGGAACGTCTGGGGCTGCCGCGCTGGCTGGCGACCGGGGTGGTTCTTTTGGGTTTCATCCTGGTTCTGGTGGTGATGATTTTGCTGCTGGTGCCGTTGGTCCAGGGGCAGACGACCCATCTGTTGCAGGTGCTGCCGAATTACGTCGCCGTGGTGAAGGAGCGCGCCTTGCCCGCGCTCGACCGGCTGGTTCATCGCCTGCCGCCGGGCGATGTGGAGCGTCTGCGCGCGGCGGCGGGCAATTACGCGGGCGACGTCGCCGGTTGGATCGCCAAGGTGATTTCCGGCATCCTGTCGCGCGGGCTGGCTCTGTTCGACGTGCTGTCGGTGATGTTCATCACGCCGGTCGTCGCCTTTTATCTGCTGCGCGACTGGGACCTGATGGTCCACAAGGTCGATGGTTGGTTGCCGCGCCACCACGCCGATGTGGTGCGCGAGCAGGTCAAGGCGGTCAACGTCACGCTGTCCGGATTCGTGCGTGGCCAGGCGACGGTCTGTTTGGCGCTGGGGGCGCTCTACGCGGCGGGGTTGACGGTCGCCGGACTGGATTTCGGTTTGGTGATCGGGCTTTTGTCCGGCGTCTTGTCCTTCATTCCCTATGTCGGCTCGCTGTTCGGCTTTGTGGTCAGCGTCGGGCTGGCTTTGTTGCAGTTTGACGATGTGTGGCGCGTCGCCATCGTCATCGGGATTTTCCTGTTCGGGCAGGCGATGGAAGGCAACGTTCTGACCCCGAAGCTGGTCGGGGACAAAGTCGGGTTGCACGCGGTTTGGGTGATGTTCGCCTTGCTGGCTGGCGGCAGCCTGTTCGGTTTCCTTGGCGTGTTGCTGGCGGTGCCGGTGGCGGCGGTGATCGGCGTGTTGACCCGCTTCGCGCTGCGCCAGTATCTCAGCAGCCGCTATTATCATGGCGTGGGGCCAGAGCGCTGATGGAAACCGGCTGATGAGCGCTCCGGCGCAGATACCGCTCGATCTTGGGCACCGAACGGCGATGGGGTGCGAGGATTTCCTCGTCGCGTCCAGCAACGCCGACGCGGTGGCGTGGCTCGACCGCTGGCCCGTTTGGCCCGCCCCGGCCTTGACCGTCTATGGCCCGGCGGGCTGCGGCAAGACCCATCTGGGCCATGTCTGGCGGACGCGCAGCCGGGCGGTGATCGCCAACGGGGAAACGCTCGATCAAGCCGATTTGCCGGGTTTGTTGGCCACGGCGAACGCCGTGGTGGTCGAGGACGCCGACAAGGTGGCGGGGAAACCGGCGCGGGAAGAGGCGCTGTTCCATCTCTACAATCTGGCGCGCGAGCAGAACGGCCATCTGCTGCTGCTGTCGCGCAAGGCGCCGTCGCGTTGGCGGGCGCGGCTGGCCGATCTGCGCTCCCGCATCAAGGGCGCTCCGGCGGTGGAGGTGGCCGCGCCCGACGACGCGCTGCTCGCCGCCGTTCTGGTCAAGCTGTTCGCCGACCGCCAGTTGCGGCCAGGGTTGGAGGTCGTCACCTATCTGTTGACGCGGATGGAGCGTTCGCTCGACGCCGCCCGCCGGGTGGTGGCGGCGCTCGATCACGCCTCGCTGGCGGCGCACCGCCGGGTGACGGTTCCGCTGGCCCGCGAGGTGCTGGCGGGGTTGGAACAAATCACGGGAGAGAGTGACCATGGATCTGGGAATCGCCGGTCGTCGCGCGCTCGTCTGCGCGGCCAGCAAGGGGTTGGGTAAGGCCTGCGCGTCGGCCTTGGCGCGGGAGGGCGTTCACGTCACGCTGACCGCCCGCAGCGCCGAGACGTTGGAGGCGACCGCCGCCGAGATCCGCGCCGCCACCGGCGTGACCGTGACCACCGCCGTCGGCGACATCGCGACGGAGGAGGGGCGGGCCGCCGCGCTCAAAGCCTGTCCCGATCCTGACATTCTCATCAACAACGCGGGCGGCCCGCCGCCGGGCGATTTCCACGATTGGGAGCGCGAGGATTGGATCCGCGCGCTCGACGCCAACATGCTGGCGCCGATCTTTCTCATCAAGGCGACGGTTGACGGAATGATCGGGCGGCGCTTTGGCCGCATCGTCAACATCACCTCGGCGGCGGTGAAGGCGCCCATTCCCATTTTGGGGCTGTCAAACGGCGCGCGGGCGGGGTTGACCGGCTTCGTCGCCGGGTTGTCGCGCCAAACGGTCCGCCACAACGTCACCATCAACAACCTGCTGCCCGGCCCGTTCGAGACCGACCGTCTGCGGAAAACCATGGAGGGCGGCGCCAAGGCCGCCGGTCGCAGCGTCGATGACGAGATGGCGGCGCGGCGTCAAACCAACCCGGCTGCGCGCTTTGGCGATCCTGAGGAGTTCGGGGCCGCTTGCGCCTTCCTCTGTTCGGCCTCTGCTGGTTACATGACAGGGCAGAATGTTTTGCTGGATGGCGGCGCCTATGCGGGAACCCTGTGATCTGCGGGAGCGGGCGTGAAGCCGTTGCTTCCCATCCGCGTTCTGCTGGCCGATGACGCGCCTTTCATGCGGGCGCTGATTCTGATTCGCAGCAGTTTCCCCAAGGACGAACACCGCCTCGAATTTGTCGAGGCGGTGGATGGGAACGAGGCGGTGGCCTTGTACAAGGGGCATCGTTGCGACCTTGTTCGGCTGGACGTCAACATGCCGGGCCGGAACGGTCTTCAGGTCTTGGAGACGTTTTGCGCGCCTATGATCCGCAAGTTCATCTGCCAGGGGTGAACGGATTGGACGCGCTGGCCGAAATGAAGCGGCGGCGACCGGACGTCTACATCATCATGGTGTCGGGCGATGGGCGGTCTGAATCGGTCCGGACGGCCCGCGCTCAGGGCGCGGATGATTTCCTGTTGAAGCCCATCGATCCAGCCTTGTTCCGAAAGATGTGGTCCCGTTTCAAGGTGATGGCCGGAGCTGAGTTCCTGTAAGACGTCGGTTTTCCCCTTGGATGGGCGCGCGTCGCCTCACCTCACCTCACCTCACCTTACCTCACCCCACCCCAGAAGCAGCATGGTTTGAAGCGATCCGATCGCCGTTGCGATCCGTTCTCTTTGGGGAACGAACGCGGTCAAAAAAAGAACAAAATACAAACACCAGGATTGATGTGCATGGTTTGTTCTGGTATTGAATGGGAACATTAAGTGAACCGTGGAGGTTGGCATGTCGGTTCTGGCTTTCGTGCGTGAATGCGTGACGCTGGCGGTGCTGCTGGCGACGCTCTACGGCTGGTCGATGATCGGTCCCATTTTGACGCGGTGAAAAAACGGTTCCGCGCCGCGCGCCGCTCTGAAACGCCGATGAACGCTTGGCAGGGTTTTCCAAGCGCTCATCGGCAGCCGCGACGACGTGTCCGCCCGAACGTCACGCGTTACGGAGAATCGAGCGCGATGGCGGCGGCCACAACCCCGGCGACGCTGCCGATCAGCAACGCGACAATGGCGAGGCTGCGCAGAAATTGGCGAAACTCTCCTTGCTTCCAGGCGCTGCGCGCCAGAAGCAGAAGATACCCGACCATCGCCGCGCCGATGATCTGCCAACCCGTCATGTCGTCCCCATGTTTGTGGCGCCCGCGCGCGCATCCTAAGACCACACCAGCGACGGCGTGTCGTCAAGGCGTTGTCGGCCGCTGGTCGCCGGACCTGTGACGTCTGAAGAGGGGCGCTGTCTGCGATGATGTCCGCAGAGGCCAACACGGTCATCCTCTGACATTTGTTGCTATGACCTATGGGAAGGTGAACGCTGGCAAAACACCTGACGAAAGATATGCGGCCAAAGAAAGCAGCAAATGACCTATGGCTCTTGTTGGGATGCGAGCGCCTGACCGAACGTGATAACAATGCATCCCACCAGTTGCCGTCGGAGAGTCGATCCGCGCGTCACGAGGGCGCGCTGGGCGCAGGGTCCGACGCCCGCAAGGGGCGGCGAGCGAAAGTAACGGCGCCATGAAAATTCTGATCGGTGACGATCACCTGCTGTTCCGCGAAGGCCTGCGGCGTGTCCTCGAACAATTGCAAGACGACGCGTTGTTTGTTGAATCCGGCACCTTCAGCGAACTTCTCGATCATTGCCGGGACAATCAGGGCATTGATATTGTTTTGATGGATCTCCACATGCCGGGTTGGCCTGGATTTTCCGGCATCCGGGATGTTTTGGCCCTGCAACCCGGCGTCCCCGTCGTCATCGTGTCGGCGTCGGAGGCGCAAAGCGACATCCGCAGCGCCATCGACCATGGCGCCACCGGCTACATCCCCAAATCCAGCAGCGTCAAGGTGATGATGGGGGCGATCAATCTGGTGATGTCCGGGGGAATTTACGTGCCGCCCGGCGCGCTGGGAACCACAGTGGAATCGCCAAACCGCCGCCGCTTTCAGGAGCCTTTGGAGCGTCACGGCGGCTACGGTTTGACTCAGCGCCAGAGCGAGGTGTTGGATTGCCTGCGCCAAGGCAAATCCAACAAGCAGATCGCCTATGAGCTTGGCCTGTCCGAAGGCACCGTAAAAATTCACGTCACCGCGATTTTCAAATCGCTGGGCGTCAAGAACCGCACCCAGGCGGTGATCGCCGCCTCGGCCTTGACGGCGTGATCGGCGTTCGCGCGCGGATTTTCGTCAAATCGCCCTGTGGGATTGGAGAGGCGCGCGTCCTGCGCACTTGACGGGCGTGGTACCCAATGCTATCCGGCCCTGTGATGATGCCGAACCGCCCCTCCGGTTATGCTGGAGGCGTAGGTTTGGCGTGACCCGACCCAGCGCCCGTGCCGCCAACGGCCGCGCGAACAAGGACTGCACCGCAGGGCCATGAGCGATATTTTCCGCGAAGTTGACGAGGATCTGCGCCGGGACCGCGCGGAGCATGTCTTCAAACAATATGGCGGCTACATGATCGCCGCCGCCGTGGCCGTGGTCGTCGGCACCGGCGGTTACACCGCTTGGCGCAATTGGCAGCAGAACAAGCAGCAGCAGGACACCGCCGCGCTGGTCTCCGCCATTTCGCAGACCCAGCAGGGGCCGGAAAAAGGCGTGGAGGCTCTGGCCGCCTATGCGGGCGGCGCCGAGGTTCGCATGGCCGCGCTCGCCCAATTCAACGCGGCGGCGCTGTTGGTCCGCCAGGGCAAGGCCGCTGACGCCGCCACCATTTATGACGGCGTCGCCGCCAACGGCTCGGTCGATCCGGCGTACCGCGATCTCGCCACCCTGCTGGGGGCGATGCAGCGCGTCGAAACCGGCGATCCGGCGCAGCTCGCCGCCAAGCTGGCCCCCTTGACCGCCGAAAGCAGCCCCTGGCGCTTCACCGCGCGGGAGCTGACGGCGGTGCTCGCCCTGCGGGGCGGCGACACGGCCAAGGCGCGCGGCCTGTTCCAGCAACTGGCGGACGACGCTCTGGCCCCTGCGGGTGTCCGGTCGCGCGCCGCTGATCTCGCTTCCCTTTACGGCAAGACCTGAACGATGACCACGGCTCGCAACATCCGCCGTTCGGCGCTTCTGTCCGCTTCGCTGCTCGCCGTCCTTCTGGGCGGCTGCGACACCGTAGGCGACTGGTTCGGCAAAACGCAGGATCCGCCCCTGCCGGGCCAGCGCGTTTCGGTTCTGACCCGTGAGCGCAAGGTGGAGCCGGACGCCCGTCTGGCCGACGTCGCCGTGACGGTTCCGTCGCCGACCGTCAACGCCGCCTGGGCGCAACCCGGCGGCGCGCCGGACCATGCCATGGGCCATCTCGCTTTGGCGGCAAACCCGGTTGAGGCGTGGCGTGGCGACGTCGGCGCCGGGTCGAGCAGCTCGCGCATGCTGCTGGGCGTCCCGGTGATCGCCGATGGCCGCGTGTTCGCCATGGACGCCGACGCCCATGTGTCGGCTCTGAACGAGCGCACCGGCGGGTCGGTTTGGCGCGTCGACACCAAGCCCGAAAATGAACGCGGCGGCGCGACCGGCGGCGGCGTGGCCTACGCCGACGGCCGTCTGTTCGCCGCGACGGGGTACGCCGAAGTCATGGCGCTGGATCCCGCGAACGGCTCCATCCTGTGGCGCAAGCGCGTCGCCGGTCCGGTGCGCGGCGCGCCGACGGTGGTTGGCGGGCGCGTTCTGGTTCTGACGCTGGACAACCAACTGGTCGCCCTGTCGGCCAGCGATGGCGAGGTTCAGTGGTCGCACCAGGGCATTCTGGAAACCGCTGGTCTGTTGGGGGCCGCCAGCCCGGCGGCGGACGGTTCGCTGGTGGTGGCGCCGTATTCGTCGGGCGAGTTGTTCGGCTTGCGTCCGGAAAATGGCCGGGTGTCGTGGCAGGAAAGCCTGGCGGCCATCCGCCGCACCGGCGCGTTGAGCAATCTGGCCGACATTCGCGGCCTGCCGGTGATGGATCGCGGCGTTGTTTACGCCATCGGCCATTCGGGCCGCATGGTCGCCATCGACCAGCGCATCGGCAACCGCGTTTGGGAAACCGAAGTCGGCGGCGTGCAAACGCCCTGGCTGGCTGGCGACTATCTCTATGTCGTGACCAACGACCAGGAGGTCGTGGCCGTGACTCGTCAGGCGGGTCAGGTCCGTTGGGTCGCGCCGCTGCAACGTTACGACGATCCCCAGGACAAGAGCGGCCCCATCGTTTGGGCGGGGCCGGTTCTGGCCGGGGGGCGCCTGTGGGTGGCCGGATCGAACGGCGTTCTGCTGGGCCTGTCCACCGCCAATGGCAAGATCGAGGTGACGCGCTCCTTGCCCGCCGCCGCCTTTCTGCCGCCGATCGTCGCCAACAACACTCTCTATGTCTTGTGCGACAACGGATCGCTCGTCGCCTTCCGTTGATCGTTCGTGAAGTCTTTTGCTTCTTGTCTGCTTTAGGAGGCCTTTGGCCCCATGTCGTTCACAGTCGTTCTCGTCGGTCGGCCGAATGTCGGCAAATCGACCCTGTTCAACCGCTTGGCTGGCAAGAAGCTGGCTTTGGTGGACGACACGCCGGGCGTCACCCGCGATTGGCGCTCGGCCCCCGGCCATGTCGGCGGCCTGTCCTTCACCGTGGTGGACACCGCCGGGCTTGAGGATGTGACCGACGACAGTCTGGAGGCGCGCATGCGCCGCCAGACCGAGCAGGCGCTGGAGCGCGCCGACGTCGCCCTGTTCATGATCGACGCGCGGGCCGGGGTGACTCCGCTCGACCGCCATTTCGCCGCGCTGCTGCGCAAGATCAAGACCCCGGTCCTGCTGGTCGCCAACAAGACCGAAGGCAAGGCGTCGAAGTCCGGCCTCTATGAATCCTACGAGCTGGGCCTGGGCGATCCGATCCCGCTGTCCGCCGAGCATGGCGAGGGGATGGCCGATCTGGTCGAAGCCCTGATGCCCTACGACAAGGAAGGCGACGTGGAGGAGACGGAGGAGGAGGTCGTCGAGAGCGTCGGCGACCGTCCGATTCCCATCGGCGACCAGCCCGAACCCGCCGAGGATCTGGTCAAGCCGATTCAGATCGCCATCGTTGGCCGTCCGAACGTCGGCAAATCGACCCTGTTGAACAGCCTGGTTGGCGAAGAGCGCGTGTTGACCGGCCCGGAAGCCGGGATGACGCGCGACGCCATCAGCGTCGATTGGCAATGGCGCGACCGCCGGTTCAAACTGGTGGACACCGCCGGGATGCGCCGCCGCGCCCGCGTTGATGAAAAGGTCGAAAAGCTGGCGGTCGCCGACACGCTGCGCGTCATCCGCATGGCCAATGTCGTGGTGCTGGTGGTGGACGCCGAGGCGATCCTCGACAAGCAGGATCTGACCATCGCCCGGATGGTGATCGAGGAGGGCCGCTCGCTGGTCATCGCGATCAACAAATGGGACATCGTCGATGACCGCGCCATGGCGCTGCGTCAGGTCGAAGACAAGCTGGAAGCGGCGCTCGGCTACATCAAGGGCGTGAAGGTCGTCACCATCTCGGCCTTGAAGGGCCACAAGCTCGACACGCTGCTGGATGGGATTCTGGCGACCTACGCGGTGTGGAACCGCCGCATCTCGACCGCGCAGTTGAACCGCTGGATCGGCGGCGTGCTCGACCATCACCCGCCGCCCTTGATCGAAGGCCGCCGGGTGAAGATCCGCTACGTCACCCAGGTGAAGACCCGCCCGCCGACCTTCGCGCTGTTCGTGAACAAGCCGTTGGAACTGCCGGAAAGCTATCAGCGCTACTTGATCGCCGACCTGCGCGATAGCTTCGACCTGCCCGGCGTGCCGTTGCGTCTGCTGCTGCGCAAGGGCAAGAACCCCTACGCCGACGAATAATAGGGCGCAGATCAAATCTAAAACGTGAAAAAAGGCCTCGCGAAGCGAGGCCTTTTTTCAATAAGTTCTATACGGATAATGTGAAGAAGCCTGAGGTATTCGCGTTTTAATCGGAGTTATCAGTCTCTCTTGAAGTTCTTGCTCAAGAAGTGCCATTATCTCCTTCGCGTTCCTCTGTGTCTCGGCTTCCTTCTCGCCCCTCTGGGGTTTGTTCTTGGTCTCTTCCATTTAATTCTCCTTCGGCATCCTCGTCGCTGCACATTTCAGTTGACAGATACTCAATCTGTGCATTTTCAACGCCTTGTTTCGGAAGTAAGGCAAGTTCACCTAAGGCGTTTTCTAAAAGTGTCAAGCTTGGAGTCGGCTCTCGAACATCTCTAAATATATATCCGGCTTCCTCTCTGTCAATTACGAAACCGTGGTCAGGATATGAGTTTACCAGATAATCCAAAAATTGCGGGGATACCAATGATTTGGAGAGTTGCGAAAGCCTTGCTCCGTATGCTCTTGTAATATTCATTGCACGAGCGTTTTCTCCGACCTTCATGGGTTCAACTTGAGCAAAAACAGGATCTAATAAACCAACCACCATCTTTGCAGATAGTTCCGCTGCTAGGCGTGTTGAAATACCTGTTTCACGTCGAACCGTTTTAAGCAAACTAATGAACATGCGAGAGGCGGTTGATTCAAGAGTTTTCATGGTGGCATCCATTAAAAGGCCAGATGCCATTTCGTCAAGTTCATCTTGTTTCGCAATTTGTATATCAAGGGGACCTAGTTCTCCTTTGTTACTTATGTATAAAGAAGAGCTGGCCATGGCAATTAATGTGCCGGCGCTTTTGCACCATCCTGGGATAAAGGCGTGAAATTTTTTATAGCTTCTCTGAAGAAGTCTAGCTATTTTATAGGCAGCATCTGGATCGCCACCTGGTGTGATCAATAATAATATAACGTTCTCTCTTTTGAATTTTCTTTTTGAAATCTCATCAGTCAACTTTAACCAATTGCCTTGCGAAATACCCCCATTGTAAAAAAGTATGTCTGAGTTTAAATCTGAAGCGGCGTGGTTAGCTAAATCGTAAACCTCTTTTTTCATTCTTGGATGCCTCTTGTGAGTATCGATAGTTGCGTTGAGATTTCATAAACTATCTGGAATGATGTCGCTATAATTTTTTGAAAAATGAATTCCGGCGCTCAATTGATCCAAAAAATTCTTAAAAATCCGATCAATTTGAATGCCTTGTGCTCATAGCGGTTCCCAGCCCGGCGGCGCCAGGGTGAAGCCCGCGAAGTCAAAGGCGGGCGCCACCGTGCAACTGACCAGCGACCAAGCGCCCAAACTGCGGGCCGACTGCCACGCGCCCACCGGCACGACCGCCTGTGGGCGTTCGCCGTTTTGGAGGTCCATGCCAAGCCGACAGCGCTGGGTGGTCGGCGTCTGCGCCGCCGGGCCGTGGGCCGGATCATGGATCGACAGTTCCAGCGGCGCGCCGCCGTGCCACAGCCAGATTTCCACGGCGTCGACCGTATGCCAGTGCGACCGCTCGCCCGCCGTCAGCAGAAAATAAATGGCGGTGACGCTGCCCCGCCCACCCGGCGGATCGGTCGGCGCGCGGTAGGTCTCGACGTAACAGCCGCCCTCCGGGTGTGGTTGCAGGCCAAGCAGGGCGATCAGTTGGTCGGGCGTCATGTCAGCGCTCATGGTGTAAGTCGTGCCTCCGTCGCCCCGGCGCCGTCGTCTGGACCATCATCCAGGCTTTCCAGATCGAAGGGGGTTTCCGTGTCCTCGTAAATCACGGACAGCGGCACATCGACGCCCAGCGCCGGAATCCGCAAAACGCCCTGTTCGCCCGTCACCACCTCGTGCAGCCAGTTCGCTCCCTCGCGACGAACGCTTTCCACAGCGGCGACGCGCTGGTTCACGATCACATATTGGGCCAGCGAGGGCAGGGTGCGGTAGGCGGTGTTTTTCACCAAGCGATCACGGTTGGTCGTGCTGTCGGACAGGACCTCGACGATCACCAAAGGTTCGGTCGCCAGCCGGTCCTGGTCGCTCAGCCGGGCGCAAGTGACGAACACGTCAGGGTAGAAGAGGGAGCCGTCGGCGGCAATCTTCATGTTTTCCTGAAACACCCGGCAGGGCGTGCCGCGCAAAGCCGAACGCAGCGCGGTGTAGAGGTTGCCGGAGATTTGGTTGTGCGCGACAGTTCCGCCCGTCATGGCGACGATCTCGCCATGAATGAATTCGTGGCGCTCGTCCTGCCGATCCTCCCAGACGAGGAATTCGGCCATCGTCATCGACCGATGTTTGCGCAACGCCCCCATGCCAGCCTCCGGCTTTACACCCCTGTCAGGCTAACACGGCCTCCCCGCGTCCGCCATCATGCCCGCCATCATGCCCGCCATCACGCCCCATCACGCCCCTTGGCCGCCATGCCCAGACCGGCGCGCAGTTCCGGCACCAGCATGGCGCCCAGCATGGCGATGACCGGCAGGAAGGCGTATTCGCCGCGCGCCGCCGCGTCGATCAGATCCTTGGGCGTGTGGAGTTCGATCCGCATGTCCTCCAGGTCGCCGTTGTCGGGTTCGGCCACCTTGCGGGCGTTTTTGGCGTGGAACATGTGGCAGGCGCAGCCGCGATGATTGCCCTGCACCACATAGTCGCCCAGCGCCGTCCAATCGTCGGCTTCATAGCCGGTTTCCTCCAGCAGCTCGCGCTTGGCGGCGGCCAGCGGATCCTCGCCGGGGGAGATCGCGCCCGCCGGGAAGGTCAGGCTGACGCGGCGGGCGCCGTGCTTGTAGGTGCGCAGCATGACGACGTGGCCGTCTTCGGTCTCGACGAACATCAGGGCGTAATCGGGCTGCTCCACCTGATAGAAGCTTTCCACCCGCCGACCGTCGGGCAACTCCACGGTTTCGGCGCGCACCTTCAAGTAAGGGCTGGCGTCGAGAAGGTCACGGCTGCCGAGAATTTTCCAGGGCTTCAGCGCGTCCTTTTCGGAATCGTCGCTCATCATGCGGCCCCATAGGGCGGTTGGGTGAAACCGGCGGGGGAGAGGGTGAAGATCTCGCAGCCATCCTCGGTGATGCCGATCTGATGCTCGAACTGGGCGGAGAGCGAGCGGTCGCGCGTCACCGTGGTCCAACCGTCGGACAGGATTTTCACCTCGTGCCGCCCGGCGTTTATCATCGGTTCGACCGTGAAGACCATGCCGGGTTGCAGCACCACGCCGGTTCCAGGCTTGCCGTAATGATCGACGTGCGGGGCGTCGTGGAAAACCTGACCGATGCCATGCCCGCCGAAATCGCGCACCACCGAACAGCGGTTGGCCTCCGCCAGGGTTTGGATGGCGTGGCCGATGTCGCCAAGGGTGGCGCCCGGCTTGGCCTGGGCGATCCCGGCCATCATGCAGCGATAGGTCAGATCGACCAGCTTGCGCGCTTTGATCCCAACCTTGTCGCCGACGAAATACATCCGGCTGCTGTCGCCGTACCAGCCGTCCAGGATCACCGTCACGTCGATGTTGACGATGTCGCCGTCGGCCAAGCGCTTGTCGTCGCTGGGGATGCCGTGGTTGACGACATGGTTGGGCGAGATGCAGCAGGCCTTCGGGTAGCCGTGATAGCCGATGGTGGCGGGAATCCCGCCCCGGTCGCGCTGGAATGTCTCGACCAAGCGGTCGAGATGGCCGGTGCTGACCCCCGGCACGACGTGGGGGCCGATGTAATCCAACGTCTCCGCCGCCAAACGGCACGCCTTGCGCAACGCCGCGAACGCTTCCGGTCCATGCAGGACGATGCGCTTGCCTTCCTTATCCGCCACGAAACCCTCGGTCATCTGAATGTTCGACGCTGGTCTGCGCCGTCGCCACCCTACCATCATGGCGCGCCGAAAAAAGCCCCGGTGAAAAGCCCCGGCCTTTTCCGGGCTTCGCCCATAGGATTCCGGGGAGCGTCTTGCTATATGTCGGCGGTCTCGCCCTCATAGGACCACCTGAGTTTTGGCCAAGCCCACCACCCGCTATGTGTGCCAGTCCTGCGGCGCGTCCTTCCCGAAATGGGCGGGGCGGTGCGACGCCTGCGGCGAATGGAACAGCCTGATCGAAGAGGCGGCGCCCGACAGCGCGCCCAAGGGGTTGGGCGCCGGGCGTGGGCGGCGGTTGGAGTTTTTCGGGCTGGCCGGATCGAGCAGCGCGCCGCCCCGCCGACTGACCGGCATCGCCGAGTTTGACCGGGTGTGCGGCGGCGGTTTGGTTCCCGGATCGGCCATCCTCATCGGCGGCGACCCCGGCATCGGCAAATCCACCCTTCTCCTCCAGGCGATGGCGCGCTTGGCGCAGGAGCATCGCTGCGCCTACGTCTCGGGCGAGGAGGCGGTGGATCAGGTGCGGTTGCGCGCCCAACGGTTGGGCTGCGCGTCGGCCCCGGTCAATCTGGCCTCGGCCACCAACGTGCGCGACATCGTCGCCTCGCTGGACGAGACCAACGGGCCGGAGATCATCGTCATCGATTCCATCCAGACCATGTATGTGGACAATCTGGACAGCGCCCCCGGCACCGTCGCCCAGGTCCGCGCCAGCGCGCAGGAGCTGATTCGCGTCGCCAAGCGGCGCGGCGTCGTTCTGCTGCTGGTCGGCCACGTCACCAAAGAGGGGATGATCGCCGGGCCGCGCGTGTTGGAGCATATGGTCGACACCGTCCTCTATTTTGAAGGCGAGCGCGGCCACCAGTTCCGCATTCTGCGCGCCGTGAAGAACCGCTTTGGCCCGACCGACGAAATCGGCGTGTTCGAGATGGGCGACGGCGGCTTGGGCGAGGTCGCCAACCCGTCGGCGCTGTTTTTGGCCGAACGGCGCGGCGACGTGTCGGGCGCCGCCGTCTTCGCGGGAATGGAAGGCACCCGTCCGGTGTTGGTGGAGGTGCAGGCGCTGGTCGCCCCCTCGCCGTTGGGCACCCCGCGCCGGGCGGTGGTCGGTTGGGATTCGGCGCGGCTCGCCATGGTTCTGGCGGTGCTGGAGGCGCGTTGCGGCGTGCAGATCGGGGCCAACGACGTCTATCTGAACGTGGCGGGCGGCCTGCGCGTCACCGAACCGGCGGCGGATCTGGCGGTGGCGGCGGCGCTGGTGTCGTCGCTGACCGGCGAGCCGGTTCCGGCGGACGCCGTGGTTTTTGGCGAGCTTGGCCTGTCGGGCGAGGTGCGCGCCGTCGGCCAGAGCGACACCCGATTGAAGGAAGCCGCCAAGCTGGGCTTTTCCTCCGCGATTTTTCCGGCTAGACGAACGGGAGCGCGGGGCGGGCGCGGCGACAACGGTTTGAAGACGGTGGAACTCCACCATCTGGGCGAGTTGATGCCGCTGTTCCAGCCGGGCGCGCGGCCACAACGGTCGCGCCATCGCGACGAGGATTGAGAGCGTTAGGCCATGGAGAATTTTCCCGTCAACCCGGCGGACGCCGCCGTTATCGCCGTGCTGCTGTTGGCCGCCTTGCTGGCCTTCACCCGTGGCATGGTGGCCGAAGTCCTGTCGGTCGCCTCGTGGGCGGGGGCCGGCGTGGCGACCTTGTACGCCTTGCCCTATGTCCTGCCGCTGGTGCAGCAGCGCATCAAATTCGAGATGCTGGCCTACGCCATCGCGTCCGTCGGCGTCTACATCGTCGCGTTGATCGTGCTGACCATTTTGGGGCGGTCGCTGTCGCGCGGGGTGCAGAACTCCAGCCTGTCGGCGCTCGACCGCTCGCTGGGCTTCGTCTTCGGACTGGCCAAGGGCGCGGTTCTGGTGTCGGTGGCCTATCTGTTCTTCATCTGGCTGGTGCCGAACACGGCGGAACATCCGGTCTGGTTGCAGACGGCGAAAACCCGGCCCTTCCTCGCCACCGGCGCGGCGCTGGTCTATGAGATCGTCCCGGAGAATTTGCGCAAGGAAAGTCTGGGGCAACTGGACATGGCGCGGGACCGCGCCAAGCAGGCGGTGGAGGCCAAGGAGGCGCTGGACCGCCTGTCGACTCCGGTGCCCAGCCCTTCAAAGACCGGGGGTGCGCCGCCAACCGATACCGGCTATAAGGACCGCGAACGCGGCGACCTTGAACGGCTGATTCAGAATGCGCGATGAGTCGCGCCGCTCGACGCTCTGTAATACTGCGCTGACTCCGGCTGATGGCGCCCCTGCGACTGGGCGCTTTTAACGAAGGACTCCTGAGATGCTGACGACGCATCCGTTTGACGACGACAAGCTGCGCGAAGAGTGCGGCGTGTTCGGCATCTACGGCAACCCGCAAGCGGGCGCCATCACCGCGCTGGGGCTGCACGCCCTGCAACATCGCGGGCAGGAGGCGGCGGGCATCGTCAGCTTCGACGGCAGCCGCTTTCATCTTCAGCACACGCTGGGCCTCGTCGGCGACCATTTCAGCTCCGAGGCGATCATCGCCAAGCTGAAGGGCGCCTCGGCCATCGGCCATGTCCGCTACGCCACCACCGGCGACACCTCGATCCGCAACGTTCAGCCGCTTTACGCCGATTTTGAGTTCGGCGGCTTCGCGTTGGCCCACAACGGCAATCTGACCAACGCGCAGACCCTGCGCCGCCAACTGGTCCGCCGGGGTTGCCTGTTCCAATCCTCCACCGACACCGAGGTCATCGTCCATCTGATGGCGACGGCGCGCGGCGGTTCGCCGGTGGACCGGCTGATCGAGGCGGTGCGTCAGGTCGAGGGCGCCTTCTCGCTGGTGGCGTTGACCGCCAACAAGGTGATCGGCGTGCGCGACCCGCTGGGCGTGCGTCCGCTGGTGCTGGGCAAGCTGGGCGACGTCCACATGCTGACCAGCGAGACCTGCGCGCTCGACATCGTCGGGGCCGAGCTGGTGCGCGACGTCGAACCGGGCGAGATGATCGTCATCGACGCCGACGGCGTCCACAGCCTGCGCCCGTTCCAGCCGCAGGGCCGCCGCTTCTGCATTTTTGAGTACATCTATTTCGCCCGGCCCGACAGCGTGATGGAGGGAACCTCCGTCTATCAGGCCCGCCAGCGCATCGGGCGCGAGTTGGCGCGCGAAGCGGGCGTTCCCGCCGACGTCATCGTGCCGGTGCCCGACAGCGGCGTTCCGGCGGCTCTCGGCTATGCCCAGGAAGCGGGCGTGCCGTTCGACCTCGGCATCATCCGCAACCATTATGTCGGTCGCACCTTCATTGAGCCGACCGACCAGATCCGCCATCTGGGCGTCAAGCTGAAGCACAACGCCAACCGGGCGATGATCGAGGGCAAGCGCGTCGTTCTGGTGGATGATTCCATCGTGCGCGGCACGACCTCCAAGAAGATCGTCGAGATGGTGCGCGCCGCCGGGGCCGCCGAGGTGCACATGCGCATCTCCAGCCCGCCGACCTCGCACCCCTGCTTTTACGGCATCGACACGCCCGAACAGAGCAAGCTGTTGGCGCATCGCCTGTCGGTTGAAGAGATGCGCGATTTCATCCAGGCCGACAGCTTGGCCTTCATCTCGCTCGACGGTCTGTACCGCGCGATGGGCGAGGAGAAGCGCGACCCGGCCAATCTGAGCTATTGCGACGCCTGCTTCACCGGAGAATACCCGATCGCGCTGACCGACGCGCTGGACAGCCCGACGAGCGAGCCGGGCGTTCCGGCGCGGGCGTAAGCGATTGAAGACGCCCTCTCCCATTCTGGGGGAGGGCTATAAGACCCGTTTCAACCAATCGAGCTTGATCCCATGTCCCGTTTGTCCGGTCGCATCGCTCTTGTCACCGGCGCGTCGCGCGGCATTGGCGCCGCCGTCGCCAAGCGATTCGCCGCCGAAGGCGCGCACGTCATCCTGACCGCCCGCACCGTCGGCGGGCTTGAGGAGGTGGACGACGCCATCCTGAAGGCCACCGGGCGCAACGCCACCCTGGTTCCGTTCGATTTGCGCGATTACGACAAAATCGACCAGTTGGGCTTTTCGATCTACGAGCGTTTCGGCAAGCTCGACATTCTGGTCAGCAACGCGGGCGCCCTGGAGGCGCTTGGCCCCATCGCCCAGTATGATCCCAAGCTGTGGTCGCGGGTGATGGATCTGAACGTCACGGCGAATTACCGGCTGATCCGCTCGCTGGACCGCCTGCTGCGCACGTCGGAGTCCGGGCGCGCGCTGTTTGTGACCTCGGCGGCGGCCAAGGCGCCCTATCCCTATTGGAGTCCCTATGGGGCCAGCAAGGCGGCGCTGGAAATGATCGTGAAGACCTACGCGATGGAAATCGCCGCGTCGCCGCTGCGGGTCAACCTGATCGACCCCGGCGTGGTGGCGTCCAAGCTGCGGACGCAAGCCTTCCCGGGCGAGGATGCGAAAACCATCACCCAGCCCGATGAGATCACCGACCGTTTCGTCGATCTGGCGGAGGCGGCCTGCACGCTGCACGGCGAAATTGTGTCGGCGCAATAAACGAGACGCCACAATAAAACCAATCGCAACGAACAAACGCCAAGGGGCGGAGACAGCGGCGCCAGCCGACCGTCTCCGCCCCTTGGCGTTTGCGCAGAAGCGTCAGCCGAGGGCGCGTTTGCCCAGCGTCATCGCTTCTTGGCTGTTGGTGCCGATCACGCCAATGTTGTCGCCCGCCGCCGTGACGATGACGGCGTTGGAATCGGCGTCCCGAACGATCGGCCAGACGCTCAGCAGGCGTTCCGGGGTGTCGCGGAGTTCATAGGTTCGGCCCGTGTGCAGCAGAGACAACGCGATGTTCCTTGCAAGGATAAGACGAATCGGACAGCGCCGCCGATGACGGCGCCGGTCACGATCCGTACAGCTTTAGCAGAAATCGCCGCCGCCGTCTGTCGATCAATGGGCGTGGGGCGTCAGAGCGGGGCCATGGCCCACCGGGCCATGGTTGGAGGCGGCCTCACCGCCGAACAGGGCCGCGCGCAGCTTGCCGAACAGGTCGCGCATGTAGTCGGCGCGCATCTGCCGGGCGGCGAGCATGATCTCGTCGTGGGTGCGGGGATCGCGCTCGTAAAGGGGGGCGTTCATGGACATGGCTGGGGAATCTCCTCGTTGACGAGAGACGTCCCCTCCCTGGACTTTCTTGATTCTGGTTGTGAGGATAGGACAACAAGGCTGCCTCAAGAAACGCGCATCGCGCATCGCCGTCCCTCGCTTCGGGCATCCGCTGGGCCAATCAATGGGCGGGCGGGCAATCCGTGGCCCGCCCCTTTGCGGCCAGATCCGTGACGATGGCGCCGACGTCGAACCAGCCGCCCACGCTGTGCCGCAAATCACGCTGGCGATCCTGCTCCGGCGCCGGGGCGATGTCCCACAGCCAGGACATGTCGGGGGCGGGCAGGGGCAGGCCCCAGGACGAATCCTCGCGCTCCACCACCGCGCCGCCGCTCAGCCACAGGCTTTCGACGTCGCTGAACAGGGCGGCGCGTTCCGCCAGCCCGGCCAACCAGCGCAGATGATCGGCGGCGAGCCGCTGGGCGAAGGCCAGCCGCGCGGCGTCGGGGACGGTCGGGGCGCGGCGCTCGATGGCGTCCAGCGGCATCAGCGGCAATTGCGAGAGCAGATTGCAGGAGACGGCGAAGGCGCAGGGCGCGGCGCTGTCGGGAAGGGCGGGCGGAGCGAACTCGCTTGGCGGCTCCCGCCCCTGCTCCAACGCCCGCTCCAACGGGGCGAGCGCGCCCGTCACGTCCAAGGCGACCAACCGAACCTTTGGCGTCCGAGCGACTCGTCTGCGAACGGACCGGGTGTGAACGATGTCGACCAACAGAACCTCGTCGAACCGGGCGACCAGCTCCTCCAGGGGAATTTCGATCAACAGCCCCGATCCAAGGACCACAGCCTGTCCGCCTTTGGGGGCCTGTTCCGCCGCCTGCGTGATGAAGCGGCGGCAGGCGGCGACGTGGGGCGCCCAGCTTTGACGCTGGCGACGGTGACGGGATCCCAGCGCCACCGCTTCGGACAGATAGCCCAACCGGCGGGCCAGCGGGTCGCATGGGGTTGTCAGATACTCAAAAGCTTCGCGCAACATCCTTGGCTCTCCTCCGTCCCCCCTTGACCCGCAGCGGTGGCAAGGTACCTATGACGGCATGGTTGAGATCAAGAGGAAAGCGGCTCTCGTCACCGGGGCCGGCAGACGCATCGGGCGGGCCATCGCGCTCGATCTGGCGGCCCAGGGTTGGGCCGTCGCCGTGCATTATCACCGTTCGGTCCGCGCGTCGGCGGAGGTTGTGGCGCAGATCGTCCAAGCGGGCGGGCGGGCCGTCGCCCTGTCCGCCGATCTGGGGCGTGAGGCGGAGGTGCAGGCGTTGCTGCCCGCCGCCGTCGAACGGCTTGGCCCGCTGACTCTTCTGGTCAACAACGCCTCGCGCTTCGAGCGCGACGGGGTGGAGGACGCGACCCGCGAAAGCTGGGACACGCATATGGAGGCCAACCTCCGCGCTCCCTTCGTCCTGTCGCAGGCCTTCGCCGCCCATCTGCCGCCGGAGGAGCGCGGCCTGATCGTCAATCTGCTGGATCAACGGGTGTGGAACCCGACGCCGCATTTTCTCTCTTACACCCTGTCCAAGATGGGGCTGTGGGCGCTGACCCGAACCTTGGCCCAGGCGCTGGCTCCGCGCATCCGCGTCAACGGCATCGGCCCCGGCCCGACCCTGCGCAACGACCGACAGACCGAAGCCGAGTTCACCGCCCAGTGGGAGGCGACCCCGTTGGGGCGTGGCGCAACCCCGGACGAGATTTGCGCCGCCATTCGTTTCCTGCTCGCCGCCCCGGCCATGACCGGCCAAATGATCGCCCTGGACGGGGGGGAACATCTGGGATGGGCGCAGCCCGCGCATGGCTTCGTGCCGGTCGAGTAGCCGCCGCTCCCGCTCCGTTCACCGACTCCGCGCGTGGGAATTTGTCGCCCGGCGGCCAGGACGGCGCCGGAAAGGACCGCGCGTTTTACACAGGTGTCCAGACCGGCGCAAGAGGGCGTTTGCAGTCAATGACATTTTTGTGCCGCAGCGTCATTTGACGCGCTTGACTCGGAGCTGACGTAAAGAAATCAAAGACTTAACGAAAATGCCTAATTTTTGAGCATACGTCTGAGAGTCCTTGCGGCGCTTGGCTTCCGACCCCTTCCCCCCTTTGTTATCGACAAACTTATCCACAGGATCGGTGGATAGTCTGCGGCGACCTGCGGGCAAGGGTGAGTCGCCGCGCGGCGCCCATGACGCGGCGGGTGGTTGACCGCGCGCGTCGGCTCGACGACAGTCGGGCCATGTCCGACACGCATTCCTCCGACACGCATTCCTCCGACACCCCGCCCGGCTCCGGGGCGGCCTCCGCGCCCGACGCGCCCGACCCGGTGAACGGCGCGCCCGTCCGCGCGCGCCGCCGTCCCGCCGACCTGGCGCGCGGCGTCGAGATCATTCGCGAGCATCTGAAAACCCTGCCGCAGACGCCGGGCGTCTACCGGATGCTGGCGGGCGACGGGGCGGTGCTCTATGTCGGCAAGGCGCGCAATCTGAAACGCCGGGTGACGAACTACACCCAGGTCGTCAAGCTGCCGGTCCGCCTTCAGCGCATGGTGTCGGAAACCGAAAGCATGGAGTTCGTCACGACCCACACCGAGGTCGAGGCGCTGCTGCTGGAATCGAACCTCATCAAGCGGCTGGCGCCGCGTTACAACGTGCTGCTGCGGGATGACAAAACCTTCCCGCACATCATGATAACCAAGGACCACGACTACCCGCAGCTCACCAAGCATCGTGGGGCGCGCGGGCGGGACGCCGATTATTTCGGCCCCTTCGCGTCGGCGGGCGCGGTCAACCGGACGATCACCGCCTTGCAGCGCGCCTTTCTGCTGCGCAACTGCGCCGACACGGTGTTTTCCTCGCGCACCCGGCCCTGTCTGCAACACCAGATCAAGCGCTGCACCGCGCCCTGCGTCGCCCGCGTGACGCCGGAGGAGTATCAGGCCCAGGTCGGGCAGGCCCGCGCCTTTCTGGCGGGCAAGAGCCGCGACATCCAGACGGAGTTCGTCGCCCAGATGATGGCGGCGTCCGACGCGATGGATTTCGAGACGGCGGCGCGCTACCGCGACCGCATCCGCGCCCTGACCGCCATCCAGGCCCATCAGGACATCAACGTCGAAGGGGTGGTGGAGGACGCCGACGTGGTGGCGGCCCACAGCGAGGGCGGCGTCACCTGCATCCAGATCTTCTTTTTCCGGGGCGGTCGCAACTACGGCAACCGCGCCTATTTCCCCAGCCACGACAAGGCCGCCGAGATCGAGGAGGTGCTGGCCGCCTTCATCGCCCAATTCTACGAGAACAAGGCCGCCCCGCCGCTGGTGCTGGTCAGCCACGCCCTGCCCGAACTCGATCTGTTGACGGAGGCGTTGAGCCTGCGCGCCGACCACAAGGTCGAGCTGATCGAACCCAAGCGCGGGGAGAAGCGGCGCATCGTCGATCACGCCTTGACCAACGCGCGCGAGGCGCACGGGCGGCGGCTGGCCGAAAGCTCCTCGCAAGCGCGGCTGTTGGAGGGGGTGGCGACCGTCTTCGGGTTGGATTCGCCGCCGGAGCGGGTGGAGGTCTACGACAACTCCCACATCCAGGGCGCGCACGCCATCGGCGCCATGATCGTGGCGGGACCGGAGGGCTTCATCAAGAACGCCTACCGCAAATTCAACATCCGCACCGAAGGCGCGGCGGGCGACGATTTCGCCATGATGCGCGAGGTGCTGACCCGCCGATTCGGGCGCGCCATCAAGGAAGACCCCGAACGCACGCTGGGAAGCTGGCCCGATCTGGTGTTGATCGACGGCGGCATCGGCCAGTTGAACGTGGCGCGCGACGTCCTCGCCGAGCTTGGAATCGACGACGTGACGCTGGTCGGCATCGCCAAGGGGCCGGACCGCGACGCCGGGCGCGAGCATTTCCTGATCGAAGGCCGCGCGCCCTTCCAGATGGAGCCGCGCGACCCCGTTCTCTATTTCCTGCAACGGCTGCGCGACGAGGCGCACCGCTTCGCCATCGGCACCCACCGGGCCAAACGCACCAAGGCCATCGGCAAATCCCCCATCGACGAGGTGCCCGGCATCGGCCCCGCCCGCAAGAAGGCGCTGCTTCATCATTTCGGCAGCGGGGCGGCGGTGGCGCGGGCCGGGCTGGCCGATTTGGAGGCGGTGGAGGGCGTCAGCCGGACGGTTGCAAAAAAGATATACGATCACTTCCATCCCGACGGTTAGAATGCGCGCGCCCGCCTCTTTCGCCCCCTCCAGCGGTTCGAGCCTCTGACCATGTTGACCAGCCTGCCCAACCTGCTGACCCTGTCGCGTATCGCGGTCATCCCGCCGGTCGTCGGCCTGTTCTATGTGACGGAGGCGTGGGCGGCCTACACGGCCTGCGCGCTCTATGGGGCGGCCTGCGTCACCGACTGGTTCGACGGCTATCTGGCGCGCGCCTGGGCGCAGGAAAGCGTGATCGGCAAGTTCCTGGACCCCATCGCCGACAAGCTGCTGGTGGCGGCGACGCTGATTATGCTGGTCGGCTTCGACCGGCTGAACGGCCTGTCGATTCTGCCCGCCGTGGTCATCCTGCTGCGCGAGGTGCTGGTGTCGGGCCTGCGCGAGTATCTGGCGGGCCTGCATGTCGGCGTGCCGGTGACGTGGCTGGCCAAATGGAAGACGGCCATCCAGATGGTCGCGCTGGGCTTTCTGATCGTCGGCGATTACGGCCCGGCGGAGTTCCCCGTCACCTTCGTCGGCACCGTCGGCCTGTGGATCGCGGCGGCGCTGACCTTCTACACCGGCTGGGATTACATGCGGGCCGGGCTGATCCACATGATGGCCGAACAAAAGCCGGTCCCGCCCCAATCCGCCCGCCGCGTCGGTTGAGGGCGATCCGATGAAAATTTTTGGCCTTACCGGCTGGAGCGGCAGCGGCAAGACGGCGCTGATGGTCCGGCTGATTCCGGCGCTGACTGCGCGGGGCCTGCGCGTCTCGACGGTCAAGCACGCCCACAAGGGCTTCGACATCGACCATCCGGGCAAGGACAGCCACAACCACCGCGCGGCCGGCGCCACGGAGGTGCTGGTCAGCTCGCCCCGCCGCTGGGCCTTGATGCACGAGCTGCGCGACGACGAACCGGAACTGACCCTGTCCGAACTGGTCGCCAAGCTGTCGCCGGTCGATCTGCTGCTGATCGAAGGCTTCAAACGCGAACCGCACGCGAAGATCGAGGTTTGGCGGGCGGCGGTGGACAAGCCGCTGATCGCGGCGGACGATTCCAGCATCGTCGCGGTGGCCAGCGACGGCCCGGTTCCCGATTGCCCGGTTCCCGTGCTGGATTTGAACGACGCCGAAGCGGTGGCGGCCTTTGTGGTGGAGCGTTGCGGGTTGGCGGGATAAAAAGAAGAGAAACGCCAGAGGTCCTATCCTTTTTGGCGAGTATGGTCTTTGCTTTCACGCCATAAGAGGGTAACGTTCGCCAAATCAGGGTTGGTCGCGGTTGACGAAACCCGACAACAAGCGAACATTGGAGGGACGCATGGCTATGGTGGAGTTGGTTATGGAACCAGCAGACAAGCCGCGCGCCTCCGTAACTCCATCCCGCAAGCCCGCCCGGTCCAAAGCCGAACGGACTGTCGAGATGGTGGAGGCGCAGCAGTCGCAAAAGCAGAAGCTCAACGCCCTGGTGACGACCTTGAAGGCCAAAGCGGACGCTGAGGGTCCGGCCTACTGGAAAAAAAGCCTGAAGGGTTGATTTGGTTGTGGGTCCGGTCGTTCCACAGACGCGCCCCAAGGCGCGGGCCGAGGTTGATTTTGGCGGCGATTTCTTGGAGGAGCGAAGCAAGCTTTCCGACGCCGAGCGCGCGCGGTTGGATCAAATCGTTGAAGCGCTCACGAAACAGCCGAACCGGCCCGCCGATCAGGAGTTTATCAACACCCCCGTGGGGGTGATGCGCGCCCACAAGAACCGGGGCGTTTATGCGCTCTATCAGCTTTTCTCAAACGAGCCGCCGACGCCCTATCGCCTGAAATTCTGGCATTGCGGACGGTGCAGCCGTTTGAACGGTCGCGATGTGTTTGACTTTGAATGATCCGGGGGACCGCCCGGCGTCCCGATTTCCGGTTCGAGCGGGCGGAGCGGATCGCCGACGCCCTCTTGTGACCATTTCCCCCTTCGCAGCCAAGGGGCTGGCGGACTAGACTGCCCGCATCATGGTTCAACTCAGCAACGATTGCTTCGCCTTCGGCGGCGAGATGATGACGGTGGACCGGGCGCTGGCGCGGCTGGCCGAACGGGTTTGCCCGGTGACGGGGCTGGAGGGCGTCGCCCTGACCGACGCGCTGGGCCGGGCGCTGGCCGCCGACCACGTCGCCCCCTTCAGCGTGCCGCCGCACGACAACGCGGCGGTCGATGGCTACGCGGTGTTCTTCGACGACCTCGACCCGAACGGCCCGACCCGGCTGCCCGTCACCGCGCGGGTGGCGGCGGGGCAGGCATCGCCGCGACCGGCCAACCGGGGGGAGGCGGCGCGCATCTTCACCGGCGCGCCGATGCCCGCCGGGCTGGACACCGTGTTCATGCAGGAGGATTGCCGGGCGGAAGACGGCTTTGTCACCCTGCCGCCGGGCGTCCGGCGCGGCGCGAACCGCCGCTTGGCGGGGGAGGACGTGACGCGGGGATCCGTGGTGCTGACCGCCGGGCGGCGTTTGCGGCCCGAGGACGTCGGCCTGCTCGCCTCGCTGGGCTGCCGCCGGGTGGAGGTGCGGGCGCGGCTGCGCGTCGCCGTCTTTTCCACCGGCGACGAGGTGCGGGATCCGGGCGCGGCGCTCGACGCCGGGTCGGTCTATGACGCCAACCGCTATTCCCTGATGGCGCTGCTGGCCCGGTTGGGCTGCGCCGTGACCGACCTGGGCATTCTGCCCGACCGTTTCGAGACGATCCGCGACCGGCTGGCCGAGGCGGCGCGAAGCCACGACGCGCTCATCACCTCGGGCGGCATGTCCACCGGGGAGGAGGATCACGTCAAGGCGGCGGTGGAGGCCACGGGGCGGCTCGATTTCTGGCGGCTGGCGATCAAGCCGGGCCGTCCGGTGGCGCTGGGCCGGGTGGGGGAGGCGGTCTTCGTCGGGCTGCCCGGCAACCCGGTCGCCGTCGTCGTCACCTTTCTGCGCGTCGCCCGCCCGATTCTGCTGCGGCTGATGGGGGCGGCGGACGAAACGCCGACGCTCTATCCGGTGCGCGCCGCCTTCGCGTACAAGAAAAAACCCGGTCGGCGGGAGTATCTCCGCGCGTCGCTCAGCCGCGACGCCGATGGCCAGTTGCGCGCGACGAAGCACCCGCGCGACGGGGCCGGGGTCTTGTCGTCCCTGGTCGAATCCGACGGGCTGATTGAGTTGGCCGAGGATGTGGCGCGGGTCGAACCGGGCATGCTGGTGGATTTTCTGCCCTTCAACGACGTTCGGTGATGTGAGGTCCGATGATGAAGATTTTCTATTTCGCCTGGCTGCGGACCAAAATCGGCGTGCCGTCGGAAACCGTCGATCTCCCCGCCGAGGTCAAGACCGTCGGCGCGCTGGTCGATTGGCTGAAGACCCGCAGCCCCAAACACGCCGAGGCGCTGGCCAACAGCAAAGTGGTCAAGGTCGCGGTGAATCAGGAGCATGTCCCCTACGATCACCCCATCGAACCGGGGGACGAGGTGGCCTTGTTCCCGCCGGTCACGGGGGGCTGAGGCGGTGGCGATCCGGGTCCAGGCGGAGGATTTCGACGTCGGCGCCGAATACGTCGCGCTGACGCGCGGGCGGACCTCCGTCGGTGGGGTGACGCTGTTTTCCGGGCTGGTGCGCGACATGGCGGGCGGCGCGGCGGTCAGCGCCATGACGCTGGAGCATTACCCCGGCATGACCGAAAAGCAGTTGGAGGCGATCGAGGCGGCGGCGCGGCGGCGCTGGCCGCTCGACGACGTGCTCATCATCCACCGCTATGGACGGTTGGAGCCGGGCGACCAAATCGTGCTGGTCGCCACCGCGTCGGCCCACCGCGACGCGGCGTTCGATTCCTGCCGCTTCCTGATCGACTGGCTGAAAACCAAAGCGCCCTTTTGGAAGCTGGAGGCCATCCCCGACGGCGAACGCTGGGTCGAAGCCAAGGACAGCGACGACAGCGCCGCCGCCCGTTGGAATCCCTGATGCGGCAAGACCTCAGGCGTGCCCGGCCTCGCCCGACAGCATGGAGACGCTGACGCCCAGCTTGCCGATGGCGCGTTCCCATTTGGCGTCCAGATCGGTGTCGAACAGCAGCTTTTCGTCGCACGGAACGTTCAGCCAGCCATTCGCCTGGAACTCGGCGTCCAACTGGCCCGGTCCCCAGCCGGCGTAGCCCAGCAGCAGCAGGTTGCGGCGCGGGCCGCGATCTTCGGAAATGGCGCGCAGGATGTCGATGGTCGCGGTCAGGGCGACGTCGTCGTTCACCACCAGCGTGCCGTCGCGCACATAGTCGGTGGAGTGCAGGACGAAGCCGCGCCCCGATTCGACCGGGCCGCCGTAATGGACGGGCGGGTTGTTGGCGGGCTGGCTGATGTTCATGTCGAGCTGTTCGAGCAGATCCTCGAACGTGATGGATCCGAACAGGCGGTTGACCACCAGCCCCATCGCCCCATCCTCGTTGTGCGCGCACATGTAGATGACCGTGCGTTGGAAACGGGGATCCTCCATTCCAGGCATGGCGATCAGCAACTGGCCGGTCAGCGATTCCGAGGACTTGGTCCGTCGCGGCATGGGCGTTCATCCTTGATCGTCGATCCAGGATGGGCGGCGGGCGGCCATGCCTGTCCGAACGTTCGGTTGTGGTGGGCGTTCTCGCGACGCATTCACCAGAGTGTGACAGCACGACATGATCTTTGTCACCTATATATGGGTTCCTATATAGGGGTGGCGCAATAGGGCGGCGCCCTGGATGCACCGGCCAAATTGACGGGCGCTCGACGATGGGGACGAGGATGCGGACGATGAACAGCTTTGCCGGTCGGGCGTTGGCGGTCGCGTTGCTGACGGCGGCCCCGTTCGCCGCGTTGGCGCAGGATTCGGGGCAAGGCGCCTGGACCAAGGCCGGGCCGGTGGAGGCGCGGCTGGTGTCCTCGGCGCGCGCCGTCGGCGATCTGGACGCGCTGCCGCTGGGGCTGGAATTGCGCTTGGAACCGGGGTGGAAGACCTATTGGCGCTCCCCCGGCGACGCCGGATACCCGCCGCGCCTGGATTGGAGCGGTTCGACCAATCTGAAGGACGCGACGCTGTCCTATCCGGCGCCGCATCGCTTCTCCGTTCTGGGGTTCGAGAGCGCCGGGTACGACGTCGAGACGCTGTTGCCGCTGCGCGCCGTCGTGCAAACGCCGGGCAAGCCGTTGGATCTGGCGTTGTCCGCCGATCTGCTGGTCTGTTCGGACATTTGCGTGCCGCAAACGGTCAAGCTGTCCCTGGCCCTTCCGGCGGGACCGGCGCAGCCGGGGGACTCGGCGAACGACGTCGCCCGCGCCCAATCGCTGGTGCCGCGCGTCGGCGCGCTGGGCGGGGCGGGGCTGGTCAGCGTCGCCTCAGTGCGCGGCGCTGGCGACGCGCTGGAGATCGAGGCGACGGCGACCGACGGCTTCGTCTCTCCCGACGTCTTTGTCGAAACCGACCCGCCGCTGAGCTTCACCGCGCCGAAGGCGGTGTTTTCCGACAACGACAAGCGGGTGCGCCTGACCCTGCGGGCGTCCGATCCGCCCAAGGATCTGGATTTGGCCGGGCGGGCCGTCACCGTGACCCTGGTGGACGGCGCGCGCGCGGTCGAGACTCCGACGTCGGTCGCCCTGCTGGCGGGGGGAACTGCGGGGCGTGGGCTGTTCGCCATGCTGGGGGTGGCGCTGCTCGGCGGTTTGATCCTCAACCTGATGCCTTGCGTGCTGCCGGTGCTGTCGCTGAAATTGCTGTCGGTCATCAAGCATGGCGGGCGGGCGACGGGCGCGGTGCGCGCCGGGTTCCTGGCCAGCGCCGCCGGGATCCTGACCTCCTTCCTGCTGATGGCGTCGGCGCTGGTCGCGGTGAAGGCGGCGGGCGGGGCGGTCGGCTGGGGCATCCAGTTCCAGCAACCGCTGTTCCTGGTCTTCATGGTGGTGCTGGTGACGCTGTTCTCCGCCAATCTGTGGGGGCTGTTCGAGGTGCCCTTGCCGCGCGCGCTGGCCGACCGGCTGGAGGGCGACGGGCTGGCCGGTCCCTTCGCCACCGGGGCCTTCGCCACCTTGCTGGCGACCCCCTGTTCGGCCCCTTTCCTGGGAACGGCGGTGGGCTTCGCGCTGGCCAAGGGGCCGGTTGAAATTTACGCCATCTTCGCCGCCCTGGGCGTCGGTCTGGCCTTGCCCTATCTGCTGGTCGCGGCGTGGCCGCGCGTGGCGGCGTGGCTGCCGCGTCCGGGCCGTTGGATGGCGCGGCTGCGGGCGGCGATGGGCGTCGCCCTGGCGGCCACCGCGTTGTGGCTGCTGTCGGTCCTGGTCGCGCAGATCGGCGAGGCGGCGGCGGGCGGAGTCGCCGCGCTGATGATCGGGCTGGTGGCGGCGCTGTGGCTGGGGCGGCGTTTGCCGCGACGCTCCGGCTGGGCGGGTCCGGCGCTGGCCGGGGGCTTGGCGCTGACCGCCTTCGCCCTGCCGCTGGCGGTCGGGCCGTCGGCGGGCGCGGCGGCTTCGACCAGCGAAACGGCGAATCGCTGGACGCCCTTTGCCGAATCCGCCATTCGCGAGCATGTCGCGGCGGGGCGGGTGGTGTTCGTCGACGTCACCGCCGACTGGTGCATCACCTGTCAGGCCAACAAGAAGCTGGTCCTCAATCGCGGAACCGTGGCCGAGCGCTTCGCCGACCCGGCTTTGATCGCCATGCGGGCGGATTGGACGCGGCCCGACGAGGCCATCGCCCGTTTTCTGGCCGATCATGGCCGCTACGGCATCCCCTTCAACATCGTCTATGGCCCCGGTGCGCCGCAGGGAATCGCCCTGCCGGAACTGCTGGGCGAAGCGGCGGTGATCGAGGCGTTGAATCGGGCGTCCAAGCGGTCATAACGCGCTGATTTTCTTGGTCGGGCGCGGGGCGCGCTTGCGATTGTCATGGCGGAGCGCTAGGTCTTTACGATTGGAACGCCGCAACCGAAAAAACCTGGAAGGGTTAGAGACATGAGCATCCAAGTTGGCGACCGCATCCCGTCGGTCACGCTGAAGCACCTGACCGACGCCGGCATGCAGGAGGTCACGACCGACGATCTGTTCGCGGGCAAGACCGTCGTCCTGTTCTCCGTCCCCGGCGCCTTCACCCCGACCTGCTCGGCCAAGCATCTGCCGGGCTTCATCCAGAACGCCGAGGCGCTGAAGGCCAAGGGCGTGGACAGCATTGTTTGCGTCGCGGTCAACGACCCGTTCGTCATGCGCGCCTGGGGCGAAAAGGCCGGGGCGGGCGACGCCGTGTTCCTGCTGCCCGACGGCAACGCCACCTTCTCCACCGCGCTGGGCCTGACGATGGACGGTTCGGGCTATGGCCTGGGCACCCGTGGCCAGCGCTTCGCCCTGGTCGCCAAGGACGGCGTGGCCACCCACGTCGCCGTGGAAGCGCCGGGCCAGTTCGAGGTGTCGTCGGCGGAAGCGGTTCTGGCGAGCCTGTAAGCGTTTCGGGGGGCGCGAAGCGGATCGTTCCGCGCCCCTTCTTCGCCGCCGGTCGAAAAGGAGAGCGCATTCTGACGATTTCTCTCAATTTGCGACAATGGCGGCGCGTTGGTTGATTGTCGCGCGCGTTCCTGAATAATGCCTGCACGCGGTGTGGGGGCATGCCCCGACCATGGTCAGGCGGCGAGGGGGAACGCGGGATGCTGTGCGGCAACACCAATCAGGCGGATGTGGTCGGTCTGGCGAATTGCCTGCTGGCCAGTTGGGACTTCAACTACACCGTTTACTACTATCTGCATTATCTGCTGGGCGCCGCCGGCGTGCTGATGCCGATTCTGTCGACCATCCTCAGCGATGTTGAAAACCGGAACGTCCGCCGCGCCATCACCGGCCTATCCGCCGCCAGCGTGTCGATTTACGCCTTTCTGACGCCGATGGACAAGGCGACGACCTACAAGTCGGCGCACACCGAACTGCGCCAGACCTTGGTGATGTACGACCAGTTCAAGAAAAACCCCTCGTTGATGATGGACGATTTCGTCAACACCATGACCTTGATGGGGGCGATCGAAACGATCGAGGGGAAAATCCTGAACAGCGAGAAATCAACGTCGGAAGACCGCAAAAAGAAACCCGCCACGCCGACGGCTGAGGCTCCCGCGCCGGAGAAGCCGCAATAATCAACCGCGCGCGCGGACGTCGCTGACGCCGCGCCGGGCCAATTCGTCGGCCCGTTCGTTTTCCGGGTGGCCGTCATGGCCGCGCACCCAGTGGAATTCCACGGCGTGCGGCTGCTTGGCGGTCTCCAGCCGTTGCCACAGATCCATGTTCTTCACCGGCTTCTTGTCGGCGGTTTTCCACCCCTTGGCCTTCCAGCCATGGATCCATTTGGTGATGCCGTTCTTCACATATTCGCTGTCGGTGTAGAGCCGCACCGCCACCGGGCGCTTGAGCGATTCCAGCGCCTGGATCGCCGCCATCAGCTCCATCCGGTTGTTGGTGGTGTCCGGCTCCCCGCCATAGAGTTCCTTCTCCACCGCGCCATAGCGCAGGATGGCGCCCCAGCCGCCGGGGCCGGGGTTGCCGCTGCACGCGCCGTCGGTGAAGATGTCCACCGTCTTGCGGGCGGATTCTTGCTCCTCGCTCATGACGCGGCGCCCGGGTTGGCCGGTTCGTCGTCGTCGAGAAAATAATCGCCCAAGCCGCGCACCGTCTGGTGGAAGCGCAGCTTGCGCAGATACTCCAGCGGATCCTTGGGCTGGACATAGGCGCCGGGCGCGCGGTTCAGCCAGTCATAGAGACGGGTCAACAGAAAGCGGGTGGCGCTGCCCCGGCACAGCCAGGGCAGGGCGTCCAGCTCGGCGCGCGACAGCGGGCGGACCTTCCGGTAGTTGGTCAGCAGCAGGCGGGCCTTGGTGGCGTTGAACGAGCCGTCGATCTCAAAGCACCAGGCGTTGACGCAGATGGCGACGTCGTAGGCCAGAAAATCGTTGCAGGCGAAATAGAAATCGATCAGGCCGGACAGGCTCTCGCCCCGGAAAAACACATTGTCGGGGAAAAGGTCGGCGTGGATCACCCCGGTCGGCAGGTCGGTCGGCCAATGGGCCTCCAGCGCGTCCAACTCGGCGCTCAGCGTGTCGCGCAGGCCGACGGCCACCTCGTCCGCCCGGTCGGCGGATTTGGCGAACAGATCGCGCCAGTCGGCCAACCCCAGCGCGTTGGGCCGGGTCATGGTGAAATCGGCGACCGCCAGATGCAGGCGGGCCAGCGCCTCGCCCAACTGGGCGCAATGCTGCGGGTGGACGCGGCGCGGCCACATGCCCGACAGGAAGGTGACGATCACCGCCGGACGCCCGCACAATTCGCGCAGCGCCACCCCGTCGCGCCCCGGAACGGGCAGGGGGGAGGCGACGCCCTTCTCGGCCAGATGCTCCATCAGGCCCAGGAAGAAGGGCAGATCCTCGCGCTTGGTCCGCTTTTCATACAGGGTCAGGATGTAGGGGCCGCGTTCCGTCACCAGCAGGAAGTTGGAATTCTCCACCCCTTCCGCGATGCCCTTGCACGACAGCACCGCGCCCAAATCATACTGGGCGGCGAAAGCGCTGAGATCCTCGTCGGAGACTTCGGTGTATACGGCCATGATGGCGAGGGCCTTAACGGGTTTCGGGCTGCCGGTCAACCGGCGGGCGGGCGGAACGGGGCGACGGCGGCGGCGCCTCGGGCGTGATGGGTTCGTAAAATTCCGGGCCGAAACCGGCGCGCAGGCGGCTGGCCGTGTTGAAGGGCCGCTTCAGCCCGCCCCGGAAATGGCGCCCGACCAGCTCTTGCCACAACGCCACCGGCTCCGCCCCGCGCTGGGCGCAGAGATGGCCGAACCAGCGCCGCCCGGCGGCGACATGGTCGATTTCCTCGTCATGGATGGTCTGGAGCAAATCGGCGCTTTCCGCGTCGCCAAAGGCGCGCAGGCGGCGCACGGTGTCGGGGGTGACGTCCAGGCCGCGCGCCTCCAGCACCATCGGCACCACCGCCAGCCGGGCGGCGAGGTCGTGCGCCGTCTCCGTCGCCGATTGCCACAGCCCGTCATGGGCGGGCAAATCGCCGTAGGACGCGCCCAGCGCGTTCAGCCGGTCTTCCAGCATTCGGAAGTGGCGCGCCTCGTCGTCGGCCACCCGCACCCAATCGTCGGTGAAGCCCTTGGGCATCCCGGCATCGGCGAAGCGGCTGACCAGATCCCAAGCCAGATCGATGGCGTTGAGTTCAATGTGGGCCAGCGCGTGCAGCAGGGCGACGCGGTTTTGCAGGTTGCCGCCGCGCCCGCGCTTGGGCATGTCGCGCGGCAGCTTCAACTCGGGCCGCTCGGGCCGGGCTGGGCGGTCGGGCGGCGGGGTCGGCACGGCGGGGCTGAGCCGCCCCTCCGCCCAGGCGGCGGCGTGCAGGCGCGTCAGGCGCGCCTTTTCCAACGGCGCGGCGGCGGTCAGAACCGCGCGCGCCGCGTCGCCGAGACTCGTCACCATCCGTAGGCGACGAAATGCGGGTTGAGGATGTCGGCCTTGCCATAGACCAGCGGCGACCCGTCGGGCTGCTCCACCCGGCCCCCGGCGCCGATCAGCACGGCGTGACCGGCGGCGGTGTCCCATTCGCTGGTCGGGCCAAAGCGCGGGTAGAGATCGGCCTTGCCGCTCGCCACCGTGCAGAATTTCAGCGAGCTGCCGCAGGACACCCGGTCCTTGACCGTGTAAGCCGCGAGGAAGTCGTCCAGGGTGGAGCCGTTGCCGTGCGACCGGCTGGCCACCACGGTCAAGCCGTCGGCGGGGCGGGGGCGGACGGAAATCGGGTGGTCGTGCCGCCCCTCCGCGCAATGGATCGCCGTTCCCGGCCCAGCGGCGGCGTAGAGATCGCCGGTGGCGGGCGCGTAGACGACGCCGAGAACCGGAACGCCCCGCTCGATCAACGCGATGTTGACGGTGAACTCCCCGTTGCGGGAAATGAATTCCTTGGTGCCGTCCAACGGATCGACCAGCCAGAACCGCCCGCCGGAAATGTCCGGGCGATGACCGGCGGCGGCGGCCTCCTCCGACACCACGGGGATGGTGGGGGTCAGATGGTGCAGGGCGGGCAGAATCACCGCCTCCGCCGCGTCGTCGGCCAGGGTCACGGGGCTGCCGTCGGCCTTGGTCGCGACTTCGATGCCGCCGTTGTAGAAACGCAAGATGACCTGACCCGCTTCATGGGCGATGGTGCGGACGAACGGCAGCAAGGTCGCCGCAGCGGTGTCGGGCATGGTGATCTCTCCTTAAGCTTTGGGGATTCACCATAGCGCGGGGAGTGGGTGAACCGGAAGTGCCTGAACGAGCGGCGATGTGGAGAGAGAGCGATGGTTGTGCGGTGGCGGGCGATGGTGGAAGCGGATCTCGACGCGGTTCTGGGCGTGGCGGACCTCGTCCACCCGGATTACCCGGAAGACCGGGCGGTGTTCGCCGAACGTCTGGCGCTGTTTCCCGCCGGGTGCCGTCTGGCCGAACGGGATGGGATGGCGCTGGGCTATGGCGTCATGCATCCGGGGCGGCTTGGCGTTCCGCCGCCGCTCGACGCCCCTCTGGGCGAACTGCCCGCTGCGGCGGATTGCCTCTATCTGCACGACATCGCCCTGTTGCCGGACACGCGCGGGCTTGGGCTGGGCGCGGCTGTGCTGGATTACGCCCACGAACTGGCGGCGCGCGGCGGCTTCGCGTGGCTGGCGCTGACCTCGACGCCGGGCGCGCGCAGCTATTGGGACCGCGCGGGCTTCACGCCCTATGACGGCGGCGGCCCGGCGCTGGCGGCGAAGCTGGCGAGCTACGGCGACGGCATGGCTTACATGACCATGTCGGTGCGCGGCTGAAGCACGCGCGGCTGATTCGACGTCAACCCAGCGGCAGTTCCGCCGGGCTGTTGGCGACGGTCTGAAAGGCGGGCTTGGCGAAGAGATAGCCCTGCATCAGCGCGATTCCCAAATCGCGCAGCGCCCGCGCCTCGCCAATCGTTTCCACCCCTTCGGCCAGCGGGATGATTCCCAGATCGGCGCAGATCGACAGGACGCCCTTGACGATGCCGCGCCGAACCGGGTCCTGGTCGATGTTGCGGGTCAACTCCATGTCCAGCTTGATGATGTCGGGCTGGAACTGCGCCAGCAGATTGAGACCGGAATAGCCCGCGCCGAAATCGTCGATGGCGGTCATGAAGCCTTGGCGGCGGTATTCGACGAAGATGCTGGTCAGGTGATCCTGGTTGATGACCCGCTCCCCCTCCGTCACCTCGAAGATGATGCGGTCGGTGGGGAAGCCGGTGCGGGCGGCGGCGGCCAGCGTGGCGCGGATGCAGGCTTCGGGCTTGTAGACCGCGTTGGGCAGGAAATTGATCGACAACCGCGCCCCGTTGAAGGGCAGCCCGGCGGCCAACTCAATGGCTTTCACCCGACAGGACTGGTCGAAGGCGTAACGGTTGCCGTCGTTCACCTGCCCCAGAACCCAACCGGCCCCTTGCCCTTCGACCCCGCGCACCAGGGCTTCATGCGCCCAGATTTCACCAGCGTTCACATCCACGATGGGCTGAAACGCCATGGTGAAATCCAGATCCAGCTTTTCCGCGCAGCGACCGCCGCAAGGCGCGTCCGTCGTCATCGCTCTTTCCCTCTCCTTAGGACCGCCTGACCGTCACGCGGCGAGCAATCCAGGGAGATTCGCACGTTCGCGGTGATTTTACGACGGTTTTGCCAGGGCAATCGCTTGGAACCATTAAGTGCCGAAAAAGCCCCTCTCCCCTCGCGGGCTACTAGATGCACACATCTTCGGTTTAGGCAACTCATTGGAAGAAAAAGAACTTTTCTCCGTCATTCCCGCGAAGGCGGGAATCCAGACTTACCCATAGGGTTCGTCTGGCAAACTCTGGATCCCCGCCTGCACGGGGATGACGAAAAATCCGTTTTATTTCAATTGGTTGCAGCAAGAAAAGATGTGTGAATGCCGTAGCCCCTCTCCCGCAAGGGGGAAGGGCTTTCATAGATGTGGAAGCGTTCGAGCGATTTGTCCTGACGCATTTACCGCGTCACTCCGCCGCCATTTGGGTCTTCGCCGCCTGGATCGCGCTCCACACCGCGTGCGGGGTGGCGGGCATGTCGATGTGGGTGACGCCATACTCCGACAGGGCGTCCACCAGCGCGTTGATGATGGCGGGCGGCGCGCCGATGGCCCCGGCCTCGCCCGCGCCCTTCATGCCCAGCATGTTGGTGGTGCTGGGAACGCAGTTCAGCTTCACCGTGATCGGCGGCATGTCGGCGGCGCGCGGCAGTTGGTAATCCATCAGCGAGCCGGTCAGAAGCTGGCCGCTGTCGGGATCGAACACCACGCGCTCTTGCAACGCCTGCCCCAAGCCCTGGGCGACGCCGCCATGGACCTGCCCCATCACCAGCATCGGGTTGATGACCGTGCCGAAATCATCGACGACGCTGTAACGCACAACCTCGACCACGCCGGTGTCGGGATCGACCTCCAACTCGGCGACGTGGCAGCCGTTGGGGAAGGTGCTGGCGGGCGGCGTCCAGCGCGCCATTTCGGAGAAGGCGATTCCGCCGCCGTCAGCGGCGGCCTTGGCGGCGACCTCCTTCAACGACACGCTGCGGTCGGTGCCGACGACGGTGAAGCGGCCTTCGGCGAACTCCACGTCGATGGCGGCGGTTTCCAGCAGATCGGCGGCGATGGGCGTCGCCGTCTTCACCACCTTGGCCGCGCCCTCGGCCAGCGCCGAGCCGCCGACGGGGACGGAGCGCGATCCGCCGGTGCCCGATCCCCAGGTCACGCGGTCGCTGTCGCCCTGCACCACCTCGACATCCTCCGGCGCGACGCCCAGACGGTCGGCCAGGATCTGCTTGTAGGCGGTTTCGTGGCCCTGACCGTTGGTCTGGGTGCCGATCAACAGCACGACGCGCCCGTCGCCGTTGACCTGAACCGTCGCCTGCTCCGGCCCGCCGCCCGAGCACGCCTCGATGTAGGTGGACAGGCCCAGGCCGCGCCGCTTGCCGCGCGCCTTGGCCGCCGCCTTGCGGGCGGGCAGACCGGCGACGTTGGCCAGAATCAGGCCGTCTTCCAGATTTTGGATGAAATCGCCGGTGTCATAGACCTGCCCCATCGGGGTGGCGTAGGGCATGGCGGCGCTGGGGATGAAGTTGCGGCGGCGGATTTCCGCCGCGCCCAACCCGGTGACGCGCCCGGCATGGTCGATCAACCGTTCCAGCAGATAGGCGGCCTCCGGTCGGCCGGCCCCGCGATAGGCGTCCACCGGCTGGGTGTTGGTGAAGACGCCCTTGACCCGGACATAGACGGCGGGGGTCTTGTAGGATCCGACCAGCATGGACGACCCGGCGTCGGTCGGGATGAAGGGGCCGTAGTTGGACAGATAGGCGCCCAGATTGGCGATGGTGTCCACCCGCAGGCCCAGGAAATGACCGTCGGCGTCCAGCGCCAGCCGCGCCTTGCTGACATGGTCGCGGCCATGATCGTCGGTGAGGAAGGCTTCGGTCCGTTCCGAGGTCCATTTCACCGGACGATTGAGACGGCGGGCGGCGAACAGGCAGGCGACATATTCGGGATAGTTGAACAGCTTCATGCCGAACCCGCCGCCGACGTCGGTGGTCAGCACATGGAACTGGCTTTCCGGCAGATTGAAGATCTTGGCGAACTGCTTGCGCAGCGAATGCACGCCCTGGCTGGTGACGTGGATTTGCAGCCGCCCGGTTTCCGCCTCGACCCCGGCCACACAGGCGCGGCCCTCCATCGGGGTGGCGACGACGCGGTTGTTGACGATCTCCAGATCGACGACGCGGGCGGCCTTGGCGAAGGCGGCCTCCACGGCGGCCTCGTCGCCGGTGTCCCAGTCAAAGCACAGATTGTTCGGCGCCGCGTCCCAGACCAGCGGGCGGCCCGGCTCCAGCGCTTCGGCGGTGCCCGTCACCGACTCGCGGTCGCTGTAATCGACCATCACCAACTCGGCCCCGTCGCGCGCCGCCTCCGGCGTCTCGGCGACCACCATGGCGACCGGATCGCCGACATGGCGGACGAAGCCCTTGCACAAGGCCGGGTGCGGCGTGCCGACGTAAGGCGAACCGTCGCGCTGCGTCAGCCCGGACAGGCAGGGCAGCGGGCCAAGCCCGTCGGCGTCGAGATCGGCGACCGTGTAGACCGCCAGCACGCCGGGAACCGCCAGCGCGTCGGCGGCGTCGATGGCGCCGATGGCGGCGAACGCGTGGGGGGAGCGCACGAAGGAGGCGTAGGTCTGGCCGGGCAGCGACACGTCGTCGGTGTAGCGGCCGCCCCCGGTCAGAAGGCGCGCGTCTTCGGTGCGCGGAACCGCTTGGCCGATGCCGAACTTCATGGTCGAACTCCCGCTGTCCGCGTTGATCTGTTGGTTGCCCCCGCGAAGATAGGACGCCATCCCGCAAAGGGAAACCCCGTGGCTGCGAATGGGCGCCATCCGCTGGCGCGCGCGTTGCGGGCTTGCCAGCGGCGTCGTCCTGTGCGGAAGTCAGCGTCATGTGCGGACGCATGATGCTCACCAGCCCGGTCAGCGCGATTCAACGGATCTTCGGCGTGCCGGAGCGTCCGAACCTGAAGCCGCGCTGGAACATCGCGCCCACCCAGGAGATTCCGGTCATTCGCAAAGACAAGGACCGGCGTCGTCTGGCCTTGCCGCGCTGGGGGCTGGTTCCCAGTTGGGCCGACGATCCCGCCATCGGCGCGCGGATGATAAACGCGCGCGCCGAATCGGTAGCGGAGAAACCGGCCTTCCGCGAGGCGTTTCGTCTGCGCCGCTGCCTCGTTCCGGTGGACGGCTTTTACGAATGGACGGAGGTGGACGGGCGCAAGCAGGGCCGAATCATCCGCCGTCGCGACCGCGCGCTGTTCGCGCTGGCCGGTCTGTGGGAATCCTGGCGCGGGCCGAAGGGGGGGCCGGCGGGCGAGCCGCCGTTGGAAACCGCCACGGTGCTGACCACCAGCGCCAACGCCGCCCTGTCCGTGCTGCATGACCGGATGCCGGTCATCCTGGACGAGCGGGATTGGGCGGCGTGGCTGGATCCGGAAACGCCGCTGCCGGACCTCGCCACGCTGTTGCGTCCCGCGCCCGACGATCTGTTGGACCTGACGCCGGTCGGTCCGCGCGTGAACAGCGTGCGCAACGACGATTCCGGCTGTCTCGATCCGCCGACGCCGGAACCCGTTCGGAAACCCGCCGATGACCAACTCAGCCTGTTTTGAGCGGGCGGCGCTGGCCGCGCTGCTTGGCCTCGCGCTCCTGCTTGGCGGGATGGGCGGGGCGCTGGCGCAGAACGCCGCCAAGGCCAAGCCGGGCGGCAAGGTGGCCGGAACGCCGAACGCGTCGATCACGGGCCGGGCCACCGCCGTGGAAGGCGATCTCTTGACCATCAACGCCACGCCCATTCGCCTGATGGGCATCGACGCGCCCGATCCGGGAGAGATGTGCAAAAACCGCTACGGCCATGAGTTGGATTGTTTCAAGGTCTCCACCGCCGTGCTCGCCAACATGGTGAAAGATCAAGAAGTCACCTGCACCATCGCGGAAAAGGACCGAACCGGCGAGAACAAGGGCGAGTGTCGGGTGCGGGGCGTCGATCTGGGAATGACGATGGTGTCGCTGGGTTGGGCGTTCCATTACGCCAGCCTGTCGGCGATCTACCAAAAGGCCGAAGCCTACGCGCAAAGCAAGAAACTCGGCCTGTGGGCCGGGCAGGTGGAAAAGCCCTGGCAATGGCGGTCCCGCATGCTGCGGGAAAAGGGGCGCTGAGGGGCCCCGTCAGCCGCGCGCCGCGCTTTTGGCCGCCGACAGCGCGGCCAGCGCGTCGCGCACTACGCGTGACGATGCGCCACGGTTGACGGCCCCAACCCTTGGGACCGCCAACCGCCGCGCCGTTCAGTTTCAGCGCAGGGCGCGGATGTTGGCGGCGTAATGGTCCGGCCCGCCGGTGAAGGTCGCGGTTCCGGCGACCAGCACGTCGGCCCCGGCCTCGACGGCCAACCGGGCGGTTTCGGTGTTGATGCCGCCGTCGATCTCAAGATCGATCGCCTTGCCCAGCGCGTCGATGCGCGCGCGCAGGTCGCGGATCTTCGGCAATTGGCTCGTGATGAAGCTCTGGCCGCCGAAACCGGGGTTGACGGTCATCACCAGCACCAGATCGATGTCCTCCAGCACATGCTGGATGGCGTCCACCGGGGTGGCCGGGTTCAACGCCACGCCCGCCTTTTTGCCCAGCGACTTGATGAGCTGGATGGTGCGGTGCAGGTGCGGCCCGGCCTCCGGGTGGACGGTGATGATGTCGGCGCCCGCCTTGGCGAAATCGGCGACATAGGCGTCCACCGGCGAAATCATCAGATGCACGTCGAAAACCTTGGCGCTGTGCGGGCGCAGGGCCTTCACCACGGCGGGGCCGATGGTGATGTTGGGGACGAAATGCCCATCCATCACGTCGATGTGGATGTAGTCGGCGCCAGCCGCGTCAACGGCGCGCACCTCCTCGCCCAGCCGGGCGAAATCGGCGGAGAGAATGGACGGGGAGATTTTGACGGCGCGCATGACGTGGCTTCCCTGAAAAGACCAAAGGTGAAAGACGGGCTTCCATAGCATGACGTCCCGCCGGGGGCCATGCCCGCTTCCCAAACTGCGGCAAGATGGCTGACCATTTGCGCTTTACCGCAACCGCGATGCGCTGTATCCGTTGAGATATAGAAATTGCGACACGAACGGAGGGTGGCATGGTCGGCGCGCGTAAGGGGACCGCAAGGCGTCTGATGACGGCGGCGGTGGTTGGTCTTGGCCTGTTGACCGCCGCCCCGGCGGCGATGGCGCAGGATGTTCTGGTGCTGGCCGCCGCCTCGACCAAGAACGCGGTGGAGAAGATCGCCAGCCAGTTCAAGGCGAAGACCGGGGTGGGGATCACCAGCTCCTTCGCCGCGTCCTCGGCCTTGGCCAAGCAGATCGAAAATGGGGCGCCCGCCGACCTGTTCATCTCCGCCGATCTGGATTGGATGGACTATCTGCAAAAGCGCAACCTCATCAAAACCGACAGCCGCGTCAGCCTGCTGGGCAACGAGCTGGTGGTGATCGCGCCCAAGGGATCGACGCTGAAGCCCGACTTGAAGCCCGGCGGCGATCTGCCCGCCCTGATCGGCGATGGGCGGTTGGCGACCGGCGATCCCTCCAACGTTCCGGTCGGCAAATACGCGCAAGCCGCCCTGGAATCCTTCGGCCAATGGGCGCAGATCGAACCGAAACTGGCGCGCACCGACAACGTACGCGCCGCGCTGGCGTTGGTCAGCCGGGGCGAGGCGCCGTTGGGCATCGTCTACCGCACCGACGCGGCGGTGGATCCGGGCGTGACCGTGGTCGGCGTTTTCCCGCCCGGCTCGCACCCCGCCATCGTCTTTCCGGTGGCGCTGACGGCGACGACGACCAACGCGAACGCGGTCAAATTCCTCGATTTCCTGAAGTCGCCGGAGGGTTTGGCGGTGTTCCAGGAATTCGGCTTCGTTCCGGCCCCCAAGCTGCCGTAAGCTGATGGGCATGGATCTGCTGTCGCCGATGGAAATGACCGCGTTGCTGCTCAGCCTGCGGGTCGCGGGCTGGGCCATCGTCGGCAGCCTGCCTTTGGCCGTTCTGGCCGCCTGGGTGCTTGGGCGTTATTCCTTTCCGGGCAAGACGCTGGTCGATGGGTTGGTGCATCTGCCGCTGGTGCTGCCGCCGGTGGTGGTCGGCTACATCCTGCTCGTCACCATGGGGACCAAGGGGGTGATTGGCGGCTGGCTGTTGCAGACCTTTGGCGTAAAGCTGATTTTCACCCCGGAAGGGGCGTCGCTGGCCGTCGCCGTGACCTCCTTTCCCCTGATGGTGCGGGCGATCCGTTTGTCGGTCGAGGCGATTGACGGTGGTCTGGAGGCGGCGGCCCGCACGCTGGGGGCCGGGCCGGTGGACCGCTTTTTCACCATTCTGTTGCCGCTGATGGCGCCGGGGTTGTTGTCGGGGGCCATCGTCGCCTTCGCCGCCGCGATGGGGGAGTTTGGCGCGGTCATCACCTTCGTCTCCAACATTCCAGGGCGGACGCAGACCCTGCCGCTGGCCATCTACGCCGCCACCCAGCAACCGGACGGCGACGCCGTGGCGGCGCGGCTGGCGGTGATTTCCTTTTCGGTGGCGCTGGTCGCGCTGATGGCGTCGGAATTTCTGGCCCGCCGTCTGCGCCGTTTGATCGGGCAGGGGTAGAGGCAGGGGCAGGGGCAGGGGCAGGGAAAGCGCGATGCTGGATGTTTCCATTCGCCGCAAGCTGGGCGGCTTCACCCTCGACATCGCCTTTCAGGCGGAGGAGCGCGGCGTCACCGCGTTGTTTGGCCGGTCGGGATCGGGCAAGACCTCCGTCATCAACGCCATCGCCGGATTGTCGCGGCCCGACGAGGGCCACATCCGCGTTGGCGACGCCGTGTTTTTCGACAGCGCCCGCCGCATTGACGTGGCGGTGGAAAAGCGCCGGGTCGGTTACGTCTTTCAGGAATCCCGCCTGTTCCCGCACATGACCGTGCGCAGCAATCTGGAATACGGCCTGCGCCGGGTGGCGGCGGCGGAACGGCGCATCGCGTTGGGGCCGGTGGTGGAGCTGTTGGGCTTGGGCGGTTTGCTCGACCGTCGCCCGCGCGGGTTGTCGGGCGGCGAGACGCAGCGGGTGGCCCTGGGCCGCGCCCTGCTGGCGCAACCGCGCCTGCTGTTGATGGACGAGCCGATGGCCGCCCTGGACGCCGCCCGCAAGGCGGAGATCCTGCCCTACATCGAACGGCTGCGCGACGAGATGAACATCCCCATCGTGCTGGTCAGCCACGCGGTGGATGAGGTGGTGCGGTTGGCCGCCACCATGGTGCTGATCGCCGACGGCCGGGTGGTCGCCGCCGGGTCGGTCGGCGCGGTCATGGGGCGGCTGGACCTGTCCGCCTTGTCGGGGATTCAGGACGCGGGCGCGGTGCTGGACCTTATGGTGGAGCGCCATGTCGATGAGGATGGGTTGAGCGTGCTGACGTTTGACGGTGGGCGGCTGACCGTTCCGCGAGTCGCGCGCCCGGTTGGCGGCGCCGTGCGCCTGCACATCCACGCCCGCGACGTCATCGTGGCGCTGTCGCCCCCCAGCGGAGTCAGCGTGCGCAACGCCTTGCCGGGGCGGGTGGCGGCGGTCGCCGAGTCGGGGCCGTCGTCGGCGGATGTGCAGATCGCCGTCGGCGGTTCCTTTCTGATCGCCCGCATCACCCGGGCGGCGGTGCGTGACCTGGAACTGGCGCCGGGGCGCGAGGTGGTGGCCATGGTCAAGGGGGTGGCGTTCGAGCCGGATGCGACGGCCCCCGGCCCGCGTCGGGTTGTGGATGTTTGATCCGGCTGAAATGTTTGGATTTTGTTGCGGCGCACGGGTCGATTTGAGGGGGCGTCTTGTGGGTCTTTCTCCACAAGGCACCATTACTGGGGGCGCGACGATCAAGACCGGCGGAGAGCGCTGATTTCCCGTCTTTTTGTTTGACCGGCGGAAAGCCTCTGTGGCTCCATTGAGTCACCATGACGATGATGACCAATCTCACCGATTCGCTCGCCCGCGCCACCAAGAGCGCGCTCCGTCAGGCCATTTTGCCGGGGGTGTGCGCGTGCGTCGTGACCTATTTCGCCTACTACGCGATCCATGGTGATCGCGGTTTGGTCGCCATGAAGCAGATCAAGGGCGAGATCGCCCAGGCCGAAGGGGTTCTGCAACAGCTCAAGACCGAGCGGGAACGGATGGAGCGGCGCGCCCAATTGCTGCGCGGCGACAATCTGGATCGCGACATGCTGGACGAGCGGGCGCGGTCGATGTTGAACCTGTCCAGCGCTCGCGACGTGGTTGTGACGCTGCCCAAACGGTACGACGGCAACGAGGCGGGCGCAGAGAAGCAGCCCAAATCAGGCAATTAACTGAATTCCGGTTAATCAGAAATCCGCCTTAAAAAACAGATGTTTGCGCGAGATGAAAAGCTCGTGTAGTGTGCGCGCCATAGCCGCTTCCGGTGCGGGCTTTCTGTCGCCCGCAACGTTACGGCGACGACGGTTGTCTCAAGACCGTCGCCGCGTGAACCCTGGGGAGGAAACATGGCCGCGTCCCGACGCCGTCCCAAGGCGCAAACCGAGTCTGCGCCCGCTCAAGCCGTCTCGTCTGAAGAGCTGCTTCATTATTACCGCGAGATGCTGCTCATCCGCCGCTTTGAAGAGAAGGCGGGCCAGCTCTATGGCATGGGCCTGATCGGCGGCTTCTGCCATCTCTACATCGGCCAGGAGGCCGTCGTCGTCGGCATCCAGTCCGCGCTGAACGACGGCGACAGCGTCATCACCAGCTACCGTGACCACGGCCACATGCTGGCCTGCGGCATGGACGCCAAGGGCGTGATGGCCGAGTTGACCGGGCGTCGTGGGGGCTACTCCCACGGCAAGGGCGGCTCGATGCACATGTTCAGCCGCGAAAAGAATTTCTACGGCGGCCACGGCATCGTCGGCGGTCAGGTTCCGCTGGGGACCGGCTTGGCCTTCGCGCACAAATACCTGAAGGATGGCGGCGTCTCGGCGGTCTATTGCGGCGACGGCGCGATCAACCAGGGTCAGGTTTACGAGAGCTTCAACATGGCGGCGCTGTGGAAGCTGCCGGTGCTCTTCGTCATTGAAAACAACAAATACGCCATGGGCACCTCGCAGGAGCGCGCCTCGGCGGGCGAACTGCACCAGCGCGGCGCCTCCTACGGCATTCCGGGCCACCAAGTGAACGGCATGGACGTTCTCGAGGTCAAGGCCGCCGCCGACCAGTGGGTGAACTACATCCGCGAAGGCAACGGCCCGGTCATTCTGGAAATGAAGACCTACCGCTACCGTGGTCACTCGATGTCCGATCCGGCCAAATACCGGACGAAGGAAGAGGTCGAGAAGATGCGGTCGGAATCCGACCCCATCGACCAGCTCAAGGCCAAATTGCTGGCGGGCGGCCACGCCGACGAAGAGAAGCTGAAGGAAATCGACCGCGAGGTGAAAGCCATCGTGATCGAATCGGCGGAATTCGCCCAGCAAAGCCCCGAGCCGGATCCGTCGGAGCTGTGGACCGACATCCTCCTCTAATCCTAGACGATCAACGAACAGCGGGTGCGGCGCCAGAGGGACGGGAAACCGGAATCCCCGCGCCGCCGGAGGTTGAGGAATGCCGATTGAAGTGCTCATGCCGGCCCTGTCCCCCACCATGACCGAGGGGAAGCTGGCGAAATGGTTGAAAAAAGAAGGTGACTCGGTGAAGTCCGGCGACGTCCTCGCCGAGATCGAAACCGACAAGGCGACGATGGAGGTCGAGGCGGTCGATGAAGGCCGCGTCGGCAAGATTCTGATCGCCGAGGGCACCGACAATGTGGCGGTGAACACCCCCATCGCCATCCTGTTGGAAGAGGGCGAGGACGACAGCGCGCTGAGCAAGGGCGCCGCTCCGGCCCCCGCCGCCGCTCCGGCCCCGGTCGTGGCGGAAGCCGCTCCGGTCGCCGCCGCGCCGACGGTTCCGGCGGCCCCTGTCGCCGCGCCGGAGTCGGACGAAGACAAGTTCTTCGCCAAGACCACCAAGCGCACGGTGCGCGAAGCGCTGCGCGACGCGATGGCCGAAGAAATGCGCCGTGACGACAAGGTGTTCGTCATGGGTGAAGAGGTCGCCCAGTATCAGGGCGCCTACAAGGTCACGCAGGGCCTGTTGCAGGAATTCGGCGACAGCCGCGTCATCGACACGCCGATCACCGAAATCGGCTTCGCCGGTTTGGGCGTCGGCGCGTCCTTCAAGGGCCTGCGTCCGATCGTCGAGTTCATGACGTTCAACTTCGCCATGCAGGCGATTGACCACATCATCAACTCCGCCGCCAAGACGCTTTACATGTCGGGCGGCCAGATGGGCAGCCCCATCGTGTTCCGTGGCCCGAACGGCGCGGCGGCCCGCGTCGGCGCGCAGCATTCGCAGTGCTACGCCTCCTGGTACGCCCATTGCCCGGGTCTGAAGGTCATCGCCCCCTGGTCGGCGGCGGACGCCAAGGGCCTGTTGAAGGCGGCGATCCGCGATCCGAACCCGGTCGTCTTTCTGGAAAACGAGATCCTCTACGGCCAGAGCTTCGAGGTTCCCGACGACGAAGAGTTCGTGCTGCCCATCGGCAAGGCCAAGATCGAGCGTCCCGGCAAGGACGTGACCATCACCGCCTTCTCGATCATGGTCGGTCACGCGCTGGCCGCCGCCGAGATCCTGGCCAAGGAAGGCATCGACGCGGAGGTCATCAACCTGCGCACGATCCGTCCGCTCGACACCGCCACCATCGTCAACAGCGTCAAGAAGACCAACCGTCTGGTCTCGGTCGAAGAAGGCTGGCCCTTCGCCGGCATCGGCTCTGAAATGGCCGCGCTGATGATGGAGCAGGCGTTTGACTATCTCGACGCGCCGGTGATCCGCGTGGCCGGTCTGGACGTGCCGATGCCCTACGCCGCCAATCTGGAAAAATTGGCGCTGCCGCAGGTGGACGACATCGTCAAGGCCGCCAAGCGCGCCTGCTACCGTTGAGAGGAGGGCTGACACGATGACCGTTCAGATTCTGATGCCCGCCCTCTCCCCCACGATGACCGAGGGCAACCTCGCCAAGTGGCTGAAGAAGGAAGGCGACACGGTGAAATCCGGCGACATCCTCGCCGAGATCGAAACCGACAAGGCGACGATGGAAGTCGAAGCGGTCGATGAAGGCCGTTTGGGCAAGATCCTGATCGCCGCCGGAACCCAGGGCGTGGCGGTGAACACCCCCATCGCCATCCTGCTGGAAGAAGGCGAGGACGACAGCGCGCTGAGCAAGAGCGCCGCTCCGGCCCCCGCCGCCGCTCCAGTCGCCGCTCCCGCCCCGGTCGCCGCCGGAGCGGCTCCGGTCGCGGCGACGCTTCCCGCCGCCGCTCCGGCGACGGGCGCGCGCGTGTTCGCCAGCCCGCTGGCCCGCCGCATCGCCGAACAGGCGGGCGTTGACTTGAAGTCGGTTAAGGGCACCGGCCCGAACGGCCGGATCGTCAAGGCCGACGTGGAGGCCGCCAAGGCCGCCGGTCCGGCGAAGGCCGCTCCGGCTCCGGTCGCCGCCGCCGCTCCGGTCGCGGCTCCGACCCCGGTCGCCGCCGCTCCGGCCCCGAAGGCCGCTGGCGTGGACGCGAAGGATCTGTCCGACAAGCTCGGCATGACCTACACGGCCATCCCGAACAGCGGCATGCGCAAGGTCATCGCCCGTCGTCTGGGCGAGGCCAAGCAGACCGTTCCGCACTTCTACCTGACCGTCGACATCGAACTCGACGCGCTGCTGAAGACGCGGACGGAGCTGAACAGCCGGTCGGACGCCTACAAGCTGTCGGTCAACGACTTCGTCATCCGCGCGGTCGCGCTGGCGCTGAAGAAGGTTCCGGCGGCCAACGCCGCCTGGACCGACGAGGCGATTCTGCAATACGACCACGCCGACGTGTCGGTGGCGGTCGCCACCCCGACCGGCCTCATCACCCCGATCATCAAGAAGGCCGAGGGCAAGGGTCTGGCCCAAATCTCGTCCGAGATGAAGGATCTGGCCAAGCGCGCCCGCGACGGCAAGCTGAAGCCGGAAGAGTTCCAGGGCGGCACCTTCTCGATCTCCAACCTCGGCATGTTCGGGGTCAAGGAGTTCGCGGCGATCATCAACCCGCCGCAGGGCTGCATCCTGGCGGTGGGCGCGGGCGAACAGCGTCCGGTGGTGAAGAACGGCGCGTTGGCCGTCGCCACCGTGATGAGCTGCACCCTGTCGGTCGATCACCGCGTGGTGGACGGCGCGGTCGGCGCGGAATTCCTTGCGGCTTTCAAGAAGCTGGTCGAGGATCCGTTGTCGATGCTGCTGTAACCCGACCGAGGGAGCCGGATTTTGTCCAACAGCCTTGCCCCGCTGCGCGCCGAGATCGACGCCATCGACGACGAGATCGTCGCGTTGCTGGGAAAACGCCTGTCCGTCGTCCACCGCGTCGCCGTGGTGAAACAGGCGGAAGGTTTGCCCGCCGTCCTGCCCGACCGCGTCGAAGCGGTCAAGGCGCGGGCGGCGGAGCGCGGCAAGGCGCATGGCCTGGATCCGGCTTTCATGGCCACCCTGTACCAGACGATCATCGACGAGGCGTGCCGGGTCGAAGAGGGCATCTTCGCCGCCGGAACCCAGGACGCGCCTCGCTCCTGAATGGGGAGAACACCCTTGGCCGACATGAATTACGACGTCATCGTCATCGGCGGCGGGCCGGGCGGTTACGTGGCGGCGATCCGCGCCGCGCAGCTTGGCCTGCACACCGCCGTCATCGAGCGTGAAAACCTCGGCGGCATCTGCCTGAACTGGGGCTGCATTCCGACCAAGGCGCTGCTGCGCTCGGCCGAAGTGCTGCATCTGGCCAAACACGCCGCCGATTACGGTCTGGTCGTGCAGAACCCGACCTTCGACCTGGACAAGGTCGTCCAGCGCTCGCGCAAGGTCGCGGCCCAGCTCAACGGCGGCGTCAAGCATCTGTTGAAGAAGAACAAGGTCACGGTCATCGAGGGCGCCGCCAAGCTGGCGGGCAAGGGCCTGGTGGCGGTGACGAAGGGCAATGCGCCCGTCGGCACCTTCGGGGCCAAGCACATCATCATCGCGACGGGCGCCCGCGCCCGCACGCTGCCCGGCCTGGAAGACGACGGCAAGCTGGTCTGGACCTACCGCAAGGCGATGACGCCCGACGTCATGCCGAAGTCGCTGCTGGTCATCGGCTCCGGCGCCATCGGCATCGAGTTCGCCAGCTTCTACAACGCGTTGGGCGCGAACGTCACGGTGGTCGAGGTGATGGACCGCATCCTCCCGGTCGAGGATGAGGAAATCTCCGGCCTCGCCCGCAAGGCGTTTGAAAAGCAGGGGATGCGCGTCATCACCGGCGGCAAGGCCGGGAACCTGCGCAAGGGCGCCGACAGCGTGACGGTCGCCGTCGAGCATGGCGGCAAGGTCGAAGACATCACGGTGGACCGCGTGATCGTCGCCGTCGGCATCTCGCCGAACACCGAAAATCTCGGGCTGGAAACCACCAAGGTCAAGACCGACCGTGGCCACATCCAAGCCAACCAATATTGCGAAACGGACGAGCCGGGCGTCTACGCCATCGGCGACGTCACCGGCGCGCCCTGGCTCGCCCACAAGGCCAGCCACGAGGGCGTGATCGTCGCGGAACACATCGCGGGCAAGCATCCGCACCCGCTGAACGTCCGCAACATCCCCGGCTGCACCTATTCCCATCCCCAGGTCGCTTCGGTCGGTCTGACGGAGAAGAAGGCCAAGGAGCTGGGTTACGAGGTGAGGGTCGGTCGCTTCCCCTTCATGGGCAACGGCAAGGCCATCGCCCTTGGCGAACCGGAGGGTCTGGTCAAGACCATCTTCGACGCCAAGACCGGCGAATTGCTGGGCGCCCACATGATCGGGGCCGAGGTCACGGAACTGATCCAGGGTTATGGCGTCGCCAAGACCATGGAGACGACCGAGGCCGAACTGATGCACACGGTGTTCCCGCACCCGACCCTGTCGGAAATGATGCATGAGTCGGTCCTTGATGCCTATGGCCGCGCGATCCACTTTTAGTTAGCCTTGCCGAGGCGACGTTTTCTCAAACGTGGATCGGGTCGATGGACCGTGCTGGCGTCGGGTATGACGAGGATTTCTACGCCTGGACGCAAAGTCAGGCGGCGGAGCTTCGTCGCGCCGACGCCGAACGGGACAACCGGCCGATCGACTGGGCGAACGTCGCCGAGGAGATCGAAAGCATGGGGCGCAGCCAGAAATCAGACATCGACAGCCGATTGTCCGTGCTGTTGGTCCATCTTCTGAAATGGCTGTGTTGCCCCGATCTGCGCGACCGTTGCGAACGCGGATGGCGTCTGACCATCCGCGAGCAGCGCAAGAAGATCCTCCGCGAAATCAAAGACAGCCCCAGCCTGCGCGCCTATGTCGTAGACGCCTTTGCCGAGGCCTACGACGACGCCCGGCTGCGCGTCGCCGTCGAGGCCGACGCGCCGGATGGGCAATTTCCCAACGAGGCGCCTTTCACGCTTGACCAGGCGCTCGATCCGGCCTATCCGCCCGAGTTGTTTCCGCCCGAAGGGCGGATCTGACCGCCTTTTCCGTTCCTTTCTTCGGGGCCGCGCTGTAGTCGGCCGTCGGGAGTCTTTCAGCCATGTCCCTCGTCGACCAGACCGAAAAGCCGCGCCACCCCGAAAAGGCCCACAAGCCCGACAACCCGATCCAGCGCAAACCCGCCTGGATTCGCGTCAAGGCGCCGATGAGCCAGGAATACAACGAGACCCGCAGCCTGATGCGCGGCCTCAAGCTGAACACCGTCTGCGAAGAGGCGGCCTGCCCGAACATCGGCGAATGCTGGAAGCACAAGCACGCCACCTTCATGATCTTGGGCGCGATCTGCACGCGCGGCTGCGCCTTCTGCAACGTCGAAACCGGACGCCCCGACAAGCTGGACCCGCATGAGCCGGAGAAGGTTGCGGAAGCCGTCGGCCAGTTGAAGCTGCACCATGTCGTCATCACCTCGGTGGACCGCGACGATCTGGACGATGGCGGGGCGGAGCATTTCGCCCGCACCATCCGCGCCGTGCGCGCCGCCTCGCCCAGCACGACGATTGAGATTCTGACGCCCGATTTCCAGAAGAAGAAGGGCGCGTTGGAGGTGGTGGTCGCCGCCAAGCCCGACGTGTTCAACCACAATCTGGAAACCGTGCCGCGCCTGTACCCGACGATCCGTCCGGGCGCCCGCTATTTCACCTCGCTGCAATTGCTGGCGCGGGTGAAGGAGTTGGATCCGACGATCTTCACCAAATCCGGCATGATGGCCGGTCTGGGCGAGACGAAGGAGGAGGTCGGGCAGGTGATGGACGATCTGCGCGCCGCCGATGTGGACTTTTTGACGATTGGGCAGTATCTCCAGCCGACGCCCAAGCATGTGGCGGTTGACCGTTTCGTAACGCCGGAGGAATTCGACGGCTATTCGACGGTGGGCCGTGGCAAGGGCTTCCTGCTGGTGGCGTCGTCGCCCTTGACGCGCTCGTCCTACCACGCGGGCGCCGATTTTGAAAAGCTGCGGGAGGCCCGGCTGCGCAAGCTGGGGATCGCGGCGGGATAAGGGACAGGACAGGGTACTGGAATGCCGACGCACGCGGAAAAGAAGATACTTCCCTACACGCCGCAGCAAATGTACGCGCTGGTCGCCGATGTGGAGAAATATCCCGAATTTCTGCCCTGGTGCTTGGCGTCCCGCATCCGCAAGCGCGAAGGCGCGGTGATGTTCGCGGACCTCATCATCGGTTTCAAGATGGTCCGCGAACGCTTCACCTCACGCGTCGAATTGAACGAGGCGGAGCGCCGCATCAACGTTCAGTACACCGACGGGCCGTTCCAGTATCTGAACAACCATTGGATTTTCCTGGAGCATGAGGGCGGTTGCTGCGTCGATTTCTACGTCGATTTCGAGTTCCGCTCCAAAATGCTGCAAAAAATCATGGGCCTGCTGTTCAACGAGGCGGTGCGCCGCATGGTCCATGCCTTCGAGACGCGGGCGGATCAGCTTTACGGGCGTCCGCCTGAGCGCTGAGATTCCTTATCGGAAGCTGCCGGTCGGTCGGGCCAGCCGCAGCCGCTCCAACGCCGCCTGCACCGTCGCCAGACGCACCGCGCTGCGGTCGCCGGTGAAGGTGTATTCCTTGGCCCGCGCGTCGCCGCCGCGCACGGCGGTGGCGATGTAGACGCGGCCAACCGGCTTTTCCGAGGTTCCGCCGTCCGGTCCGGCGATTCCCGTCACCGCCACCGTCACGTCGGCCCGCGACCGGGCCAGCGCGCCCACCGCCATCGCCACCGCCACCTCCGGGCTGACGGCGCCATGGGCGTGCAGCAGGCTGGCGGGCACCCGCAGCATTTCCGTCTTGGCGATGTTGGTGTAGGTGACGAAACCGCGATCCACCACCTTCGACGATCCGGCGATGTCGGTCAGCGCCCCGGCGATCAACCCGCCCGTGCAGGATTCCGCCGTCGCCAGCATGTAGCCGGACATTCCATATTCGGCGAGCGTCTGGGCGGCGAGATCGCGGATGAGATCGGGGAACATGGAAGCTCTTCTCCGGGAACGTTTTTTCAACGCGACGGCAGTCTAACCCGATTGTCGGCGATCCTGGAAGTCATCCCGGCGCGCGGTCAGGGCAATCGGGTCAATGCCTGGAGTTCCCGATGCAGGAGAACCGTCATCCCCGCGAAGGCGGGGATCCAGGCTTACTGAAAACATTCGCTCGGCGAACTCTGGATCCCCGCCTGCGAGGGGATGACGCACAATCCCATTTCCGGGTCTACAATCCTTGACCCGACTGCCCCGGCGCGCCGCTGACCCTCACCCCGGAAGGCGGATGGTGGCGACCGCCTGAGCGGCGATTCCCTCGCCGCGCCCGGTGAAGCCCAGCCGTTCGGTGGTCGTCGCCTTGACGCTGACGCGGTCCTCGGCGATTCCCAGAATGTCGGCGATCCGGGCGGCCATCGCCGCGCGGTGCGGGCCGACTTTGGGGCGTTCGCAAATGATGGTGACGTCGGCGTGGGCGATGATCCCGCCGCGTTCGGCCACAAGGTCGGCGGCGTGGCGCAGGAATCGGGCGCTGTCGGCCCCGCGCCAACGCGGATCGCTGGGCGGAAAATGGCTGCCGATGTCCCCGGCGGCCAGCGCGCCCAGAATGGCGTCGGTCAGCGCGTGCAACCCGACGTCGGCGTCGGAATGGCCGTCCAGCCCCTGGTCGTGCGGCACGCGCAGACCGCACAGCGTGACGAAATCCCCCTTGGTGAAGCGGTGAACGTCAAAGCCCGTGCCGGTGCGGATGTCGCCCAGCCCAGCCATCAGGGCGCGGGCGGCGCGGGTCAGGTCGTCGGGGGTCGTCACTTTGAAATTGTCCTCGGTGGCGGGGATGAGGCGCACCGGCAGCCCGGCCCGTTCGGCGACCGCCGCGTCGTCGGTCAGGGCCAGCCCGGCGGCGGCGCGGTGGGCGTCCAAAATGTCGGCGAAGCGGAAGCCCTGCGGGGTTTGCGCCCGCCACAGCCCGTCGCGGTCCACCGTAGCCCCGACCAGCCCGTGCGCCCCGCGCTTGAGCGTGTCGGCCACCGGAACGGCGGCGATGGCGCCGGGCGTCTCGTCCAGCGCGTCGATGACGGCGCCGATGGTCGCCGCGTCGGTCAGCGGGCGGGCGGCGTCGTGGATCAGCACGCGGGCGGGCGGAGCGACCAGCGCGGCGAGCGCCTCCAGCCCGTTGCGCACCGAATCCTGGCGGGTCGCGCCGCCCGTCACCGGCTCCGGCAGGGTCAGACCGGCGACGGCGCGGTCATACTGCGCGCGCCATGCCGGGTCGATCACCACCTGCACGCCGGTGATCCGGGGGTGGTTGAGGAAGGCGTCCAAGGTGCGGCGCAGGATCGGTTTGCCGAGCAGGTCGAGATATTGTTTGGGCCGCTCCGCCCCGAAACGCTGGCCGGAACCACCGGCGACGATGAGGGCGATGCAGGGCAGGGGCGCGCTGGCGGGCATGGGTCAAACCGTAAAAGGACGTCAAGGACACTTGACGGGATCGCGGCGGAGCCTAGCCTGTCGCCGTGGTTCCGCCAAGACCCGCGACCGGCGCGCCCCCATCGGGGCGGCGTTCGGGATCGCGGCAGCGGGAAACAGGAGCGCGGTCGGCCTGATGTCGCAGAATTTTCTTTTGAGCCTCACGGCGTTGCTGGCGCTGTTGCCGGCGTCGATCTACCCCTACCGCCGCGTCGCCGGACGGGGGGAGGATGGGCGCGGCTGGGCCTTTTGGGGGGCCTTGCTGTTGGCCGCCGCCGGGCCGGGCATGTGGGCGGTTCTTCAGGTCGCCGGGCAATGGCAGACCGGCTTTTCCACGGCGCTGTGGGTGACGGTCGCCGCCTGCATGGCGCTGTTTCTGCCGCTCAGCCGCTTTCACCGGGCGGCGTGGCGGCTGGCCCCGCTGCTGTTGCCCTACCTGCTGGTGGTCGGAGCGTTGGCGACGCTGACCGAGGACGCGCCCGCCCCGGTGTTGCGCGGCGGCGCGCCGGGTGTGTGGATCGACCTGCACATCGCCGTGTCGGTCTTCACCTACGCCCTGCTGACCTTGAGCGCCGTCGCCTCGCTCGCCGCCTTCCTGCAAGAGCGGGCGTTGAAGAGCAAGCGCCCGACTCCGCTGACCCGCTTCCTGCCGCCGGTGGCCGAGAGCGAGCGTTTGCAGGTCGCCCTGCTGGTGGCGTCGGAGGTCGTGTTGGGCGTCGGACTCGCCAGCGGCATGGCCGTGCTGCATTTCGAGCAGGGGATGCCGCTGCGCGTCGATCACAAGACGCTGCTGTCGTTGGCGACCTTCGTGGTGGTCGGGGTTCTGCTGATCGCCCAGTACCGCACCGGCATGCGCGGGCGGACGGCGGCGCGGCTGGTGTTGATCGCCTATCTGCTGCTGACGCTGGCCTATCCGGGGGTGAAGTTCGTCTCCATCATCCTGTTGGGCCAACCGGCTTGGGCGTGACGTTTGCGGCAATATCCGGCGCGAATCGGGCTTCGCACTTGCACAATGGCGCGTTTGCGTGCTACCGTGCCTAATTCATCGGCATATTTCTGTTTTGCCCAGCAAGCGGGCAGGTGCGAATGACCCTTCAAATCGGCCCTCTCACGCTCGCCGGACCCGTCATCCTGGCGCCCATGTCGGGCGTGACGGATCTGCCGTTCCGGCGTCTGGTCAAGCGCGCGGGCTGCGGCCTCGTCGTCTCGGAAATGGTCGCCAGCCAGGCGATGATCCGCGAAAATCGCGAAACGCTGCGCATGGTGCAGACCGAACCGGAAGAATTTCCGATGGCGGTCCAACTCGCGGGCTGCGAACCAGAGGTGATGGCCGAAGCGGCCAAGCTGAACCAGGATCGCGGCGCCGCGCTGATCGACCTGAATTTCGGCTGCCCGGTCAAAAAAGTGGTGAACGGCAACGCCGGGTCGTCCCTGATGCGCGACGAGCGGCACGCCGCCCGCATTCTGGAGGCGACGGTCAAGGCGGTCAGCATCCCCGTCACCTTGAAGATGCGCACCGGCTGGGACGAGAGCAACCGCAACGCCCCGTCGCTGGCCCGCATCGCCGAGAACGCCGGAATCAAAATGGTGACGGTCCATGGCCGCACCCGCAACCAGTTCTACACCGGCTCCGCCGACTGGACGTTCGTCCGTCAGGTGAAAGACGCGGTGTCGATTCCGGTCATCGTCAACGGCGACATTGGGACGCTGGAGGATGTGGACGCAGCGTTGGCCCAATCCGGGGCCGACGGCGTGATGATCGGGCGCGGCGCCTATGGCCGTCCCTGGTTTCCCGCGCAGGCGATGCGGCATCTGCAAGACGGCGTTCGTCTGCCCGATCCATCCCTGTTGGAGCGGATGGAGACGCTGCTGGAGCATTTCGACGCCATGCTCAGCCATTACGGGATCGAGGGCGGCGTCCGCGTCGCCCGCAAGCATGTGGCCTGGTATTCCACCGGCGTGCGCGGCTCCAACGAGTTCCGCCAGGAGGTCAACCGCTTGGGCGATCCCGACGCGGTGCGCCAATGCATCCGTGATTTCTTCGTTCCGGCAATCGAAAGGATGGCCGCCTGATGGATCCTGTGCCGACTGGCGCACCGACGCGCAGCCGCAACCGGACTCGCGCCGGAAACCCGCGCGCGCCCCGCATCGACGCCTCCGTGGTTCTGAACACGCTGCCCGATCCGGTTCTGGTGGTGGACGCCGCCAACGAGATCCGTTTCGTCAATCTGGAGGCGCAGGAGTTTTTCGACCTGTCCTTCAGCTCGATGGACGGCATGCCGTTGGCCGAGCTGTTGCCGCCCGACAGCCCGGTGGTCGGCTTGATCGAGCAGGTGCGGCGGGGCAGCCGCCGCGTCTCGCAAGAGGGCGTCATCATCGACACCCCGCGCATCGGCCCGCATCATGTGACGGTCCAGGTGGCCAGCATGGGCGACCCGCCCGACCATGTGCTGCTGACGGTGCATGAGCGGTCCATCGCCCGCAAAATCGACAACTCGCTGACCCACCGCCACGCCGCCCGCTCCGTCACGGCGATGGCGTCGATGCTGGCGCATGAGGTGAAAAACCCGCTGTCGGGCATCCGGGGCGCGGCCCAGCTTCTGGAAGAAAACGCGGACGAGCAGGACCGCGTGCTGACCCGGTTGATCTGCGACGAGGCCGACCGCATCGTCGCCCTGGTCAACCGGATGGAGGTGTTTTCCGACGAGCGCCCGTTGGAGCGCGCCGACGTCAACATCCACACGGTGCTGGAGCATGTCCGCAACGTCGCCCAGAGCGGCTTTGCCCGAAAAATACGCTTTGTTGAGCGGTATGACCCATCTTTGCCCGCTGTTTACGGAAATCGCGACCAACTTGTGCAGGTTTTCCTAAACCTGATTAAAAATGCGGCAGAGGCTGCCCCGGAAACAGGCGGCGAGATCACGCTCAGCACATCCTATCAGCAGGGGGTGCGCATGGCGCTTCCCGGCGGCGACACCCGGCTGCATCTGCCGTTGCTGGTGTCCGTCCAGGATAATGGCGACGGCATTCCGGAAGACTTGCGGTCCAACCTGTTCGATCCGTTCGTGACCAGCAAAGTGAACGGAACTGGCCTTGGTCTTGCATTGGTGGCGAAACTCATCGGCGATCACGGCGGAACCATCGAGTTCGACAGCCAGCCGCGCCGTACCGTCTTCAAGGTGTCGCTGCCCATGTATGATGATTCGCAGATTTCCCAGAATGTCTCGCTGGTCCGGGGCGGTCGAGGGGGTCGTTGATGACTGCGGCGACCATCCTGATCGCGGACGACGATCGCGCCATTCGCACCGTTCTGACGCAGGCCCTGGGCCGTCTGGGGCACGAGGTGCGCACGACCGGCAACGCCGCCACGCTGTGGCGCTGGGTGGCGGACGGGCAGGGCGATCTGGTCATCACCGACGTGGTGATGCCGGATGAAAACGGCCTGGATCTGATTCCGCGCATCAAAAAACTGCGCCCCGAACTGCGCGTCATCGTGATGAGCGCGCAGAACACGCTGATAACCGCCCTGAAGGCGGCGGAGCGCGGGGCGTTCGAGTATCTGCCCAAGCCCTTCGACCTGAAGGAACTGGTGTCGGTCGTCGAGCGGGCGTTGAATTCCAACACCCCCGCCGCGCCGATGGCGAACGATCCGAACGATGGCGACGAACAATTGCCGTTGATTGGCCGTTCCCCGGCCATGCAGGAAATTTACCGGGTGCTCGCCCGGCTGATGGGCACCGACCTGACGGTGATGATTACCGGCGAGTCCGGCACCGGCAAGGAACTGGTGGCTCGCGCGCTCCATGATTACGGCAAGCGGCGGAACGGGGCCTTCGTCGCCATCAACATGGCGGCGATCCCGCGCGAGCTGATTGAATCCGAACTGTTCGGGCATGAGAAGGGGGCCTTCACCGGGGCCACCAACCGCTCGACCGGGCGTTTCGAGCAGGCCCAGGGCGGCACCCTGTTCCTCGACGAAATCGGCGACATGCCGCTGGAGGCGCAAACCCGCCTGCTGCGCGTGTTGCAGGAGGGCGAATACACCACCGTCGGCGGGCGCACGCCGATCAAGACCGACGTCCGCATCATCGCGGCGACCCACCGTGATCTGCGCACGCTGATCCGCCAGGGCCTGTTCCGCGAGGATCTGTTCTACCGCCTGTGCGTCGTGCCGATCCGTCTGCCGCCGCTGCGCGAGCGGACGGAGGACATTCCGTTGCTGGTCCGCCATTTCCTCAACATCGGCATCAGCCAGGGTCTGCCCGCCAAGAGCATCGACCAAGGGGCGATGGACCGGCTGAAGCGCTACCGCTGGCCCGGCAACGTCCGCGAGTTGGAAAATCTGGTCCGCCGTCTGGCCGCGCTCTATTCGCAAGAGGTCATCAGCCTGGACGTGGTGGAGGCCGAGTTGGCCGACGCCGCCCCCGCCGCCCAGCCGGTCGAGGAAACCCAGAGCGAGGGGCTTTCGGCGGCGGTCGAACGCCATCTGAAGGATTACTTCGCCGCGCACAAGGACGGCATCCCGTCCAACGGTCTCTATGACCGGGTGTTGCGCGAGATTGAGCGGCCCCTGATTTCGCTCAGCCTGTCGGCGACGCGCGGCAACCAGATCAAGGCGGCGCAGATGCTGGGGTTGAACCGCAACACCCTGCGCAAGAAGATCCGCGACCTCGACATCCAGGTGATGCGGGGCATCAAGTAGGGACGCTTTTCCACCGCGCATCTTGTGACTTTTTTGCGACAGGCTTTGGCTCCAACCTCCCCCGATTGGGGGCGACGGAGCCAAAGCGTCTTGTGAAATGTCCTGTGGTTGTCGCTTGGCAATGCGGCAACAGAGGTGTATCTTTCCGGCAACAGATTAGCGCCGGATCATGCCAACGACGTCTGAAAATCCATCCCCTCTGTGGCAACGGTTTCTCCACTGGTCGGCGCGCATGGGGCTGACCAAGCGGTTGGCTTTCGCCCTGTCGTTGGCCGCCTTGGCGGCGGGTTTCGCGACCTACGCGGCGATGACGGAAAGCGCGCCTTTCGGCCAATCCAACCCGCGCACCGTCACTTTGCTGCTGACGCTGGATCTGGCCCTGCTGCTCACCTTGGGCGTGCTGATTTCGCGCCGGATCGTCGGCATCTGGATGGGGCGGCGGCGCGGCTTGGCCGGTTCGCGGCTGCACACCCGGCTGGTGTTGGTGTTCAGCCTGTTGGCCGTCGCCCCCGCCATCATCATGGCGGTGTTCTCCACCATCTTTTTCTATGTCGGGGTGCAAAGCTGGTTCAGCGACCGGGTGCGCACGGCGGTCAACGAGTCGCTGGTCGTCGCCAGCGCCTATTTGCACGAACACCAGCAAAACATCCGCGCCGACGCGCTGGCGATGGCGAACGATCTGTCGCAGGAGGCTCGGTTGTCGAGCGATCCGCACCGATTCGAGCAGATCGTCGCCACCCAATCCATGTTGCGCGCCCTGTCGGAGGCCATTGTTTTCAACGGCACCACCGGCGCGATCATCGCCCGGTCGGGCTACACCTTCACCCTGGAGTTCGACCCGATTCCTGAGGAGAAACTCCAGATCGCCCGGCGGGGCGAGGTGGTGTTGATCGTCAGCGAGAACGACGACCGGGTGCGGGCGCTGGTCGGGTTGGACCGGGTGTCCGACAGTTTCCTTTATGTCGGGCGCATGGTGGAACCGCGCGTGCTGTCCCACATGGCCGCCGCGCAAGGGGCGGTGAAGGAATACGCCGATCTGGAAAACCAGCGCGGCAGCCTGCAAATCACCTTCACCCTGATTTTCCTGGTGGTGGCGCTGCTGCTGCTGCTGGCGGCGGTGTGGGCCGGGCTGAACTTCGCCACCCGTCTGGCCCGCCCGATCAGCGCCCTGATTGGCGCGGCGGAACGGGTGCGCGCCGGTGATTTGACCGTGCGGGTTGTGGAGCCGCCGGGCGAGGATGAGTTTGTTCTGCTGTCCCGCGCCTTCAACCGCATGACCACGGAGATCGAGGGGCAGCGGCGCGAATTGCTGTCCACCAACCGCCTGTTGGACGAGCGGCGGCGCTTCACCGAAACCGTGCTGGCGGGCGTGTCCGCCGGCGTGCTTGGGCTGGACGGCGCAGCCCGAATCAATCTGCCGAACCTGTCGGCGGCGCGTCTGCTGGGGGTGGAGGATCCCGAAACATTGATCGGCGTCGCCTTGGCCGACCTGTCGCCGGACATGGCCGATTTGCTGGAAAACGCGCCCAAACGGCCGGGCCGTGTGGTGCAGGATCAAATCCAACTGCGCCGCCCCGGTTCCGCCACGCTCACCCTGTTGGTCCGCATCGCGGCGGAAGGGCGTGGCGGCGAGGTGCGCGGCTATGTCGTGACCTTCGACGACATCACCGAACTGGTGTCGGCCCAACGCAAGGCGGCTTGGGCCGACGTGGCGCGGCGCATCGCGCACGAGATCAAGAATCCGCTGACGCCGATCCAACTGTCCGCCGAGCGTCTGCGCCGCAAATATCTGAAGGAAATCACCAGCGACACCGAGGTGTTCACCATGTGCACGGACACCATCGTCCGGCAGGTGGACGACATCCGGCGCATGGTGGATGAGTTCTCCGCCTTCGCGCGGATGCCGCAACCGGTGATGAAGCCCTGCAACATCAATGATTTGGTTCGTCAGGCGGTGTTCCTGCAATCCAGCGCCCACAGCGGCAGCATTCGATTCGACACCCGTTTGCCGTCGGGGCCGCTGACGGTGGCGTGCGACAGCCGTCAGATCTCCCAGGCGTTGACCAACCTGTTGCAGAACGCCGCCGACGCCATCGAAGGCCGCGCGCCATCGGCTGACGGCTCCCCCCTGCCGGGCGGCGAGGTCTCGATCACGGTGGTGAGCGACGACGAAAAGGTGACGCTGACCATCGAGGACAATGGCAAAGGTCTGCCGACCGACGAGCAGCGCGACCGGCTGACCGAACCCTATGTGACGACGCGGGCCAAAGGCACCGGCCTTGGCTTGGCCATCGTCAAGAAGATCATGGAAGACCATGGCGGCGCGTTGACGCTGAGCGACCGTGACGGCGGTCCCGGCGCGCGCGTGGCTTTGGTGATTCCACACCCTGTTGCGACCGTGGCGAACACCGCCGGACGCGACGACAGGCCGGCGGAGACCGGCGGAGAGATGAGGCACGCAGCCCATGGCGCATGACATTCTGATCGTCGATGACGAGGCCGACATTCGGATGCTGATCGCCGGCATCCTGAACGATGAAGGCATCAAGACGCGGGAGGCCGCCGACGCCGATCAGGCCTTCGCCCAAGTGTCGGCGCGGCGGCCCAGTCTGGTGGTGCTCGACATTTGGCTTCAGGGCAGCCGTTTGGACGGTTTGCAAATTCTGGAGCAGTTGATGCGCGATCACGCGAACCTGCCCGTCATCATGATTTCCGGCCATGGCAACATCGAAACCGCTGTCCAGGCGATCAAGATCGGCGCCTACGACTTCATCGAAAAGCCCTTCAAGGCCGACCGCTTGTTGTTGATGGTCGAACGCGCGGTCGAGGCGTCGCGGCTGAAGCGGGAAAACCAGGAGTTGAAGCTGCGCGCCGGGGGCGACGTCGAGCTGATTGGCCGCTCCTCCGCCGTCAACCAGATGCGGCAGAGCATCGAAAAGGTGGCGCCGACGGGCAGCCGCGTGCTCATCACCGGCCCCGCCGGGTCGGGCAAGGAGGTGGTGGCCCGGCTGATCCACGCCCGCTCGCGCCGCAACGACGGTCCCTTCGTCGGGCTGAATTGCGCCACCATGCGGCCGGAACGGCTGGAGATGGAGCTGTTCGGCACCGAAGCCGGGGTGGACGGCCATGGCAAGATCGGCACCTTCGAGCAGGCCCATGGCGGCACGCTGCTGCTGGACGAGGTGGCCGACATGCCGTTGGAAACCCAGGGCAAGATCGTCCGCGCCTTGCAAGAGCAAGTGTTCGAGCGGGTCGGCGGCGGCCAGCGGGTCGAGGTCGACGTCCGGGTGATCGCCACCTCCAACCGCGACCTTCAGGCGGAGATCGACCAGGGGCGATTTCGCCAGGATCTGTTCTACCGTCTGTCGGTGGTTCCGATCCGCGTGCCGTCGCTGACCGAACGGCGCGAGGACATCCCGCATCTGGCGCGTCATTTCATGCAGCGTTCCGCCGAAGGAGCGGGCCTGCCGGCGCGCGAGTTTGGCGAAGACGCGATGGCGGCGCTCCAGGCCTATGACTGGCCGGGCAACGTCCGCCAATTGCGCAACGTCGTTGATTGGCTGCTGATTATGGCGCAAGGCGATCTGAAGGAGCCGATTCGCGCCGACACCTTGCCGCCGGAAATCGGCGCCATCACCCCGACCGTTCTGAAATGGGACAAGGGCGGCGAAATCATGGGTCTGCCGCTGCGCGAAGCCCGCGAGGTGTTCGAGCGCGAGTATCTGTTGGCCCAGGTCACGCGCTTTGGCGGCAACATCTCGCGCACCGCGTCCTTCGTCGGCATGGAGCGCTCAGCCCTGCACCGCAAGCTGAAGTCGCTGGGCGTCCATGGCAGCGAAAAGGGCAAGCTGTTCATCGAGTGACGAACCGCTTGTTGTGTTCGCCGCTGTGTGAAGCGACACGCTTGAATGGGGATCAGGACGTGGCTCTTCAATCTTATCGATTAGAGCAGATCGCGTTAAATCGGGATCGATTTGACGCGTGAATCTGCTCGATAAATCAAAGCCTAGAGCGCCGTGCTGTTTCACATTTTGGGCACGGTGCTCTAGAATGATGACGGATGTGAATCGCTTTTCCGTACCGAGCATCCGCTTGAACGGGTCAAATCGGAAAGGGGGGAAGCCAATCGCGCTCAACGCAATAGTTGTAAGCGGATACCAAAGTTGACACTGCAACTATAATAAACCCTACCTTTTCAGGAAATTTAGGTAGAACCTGAAGAAGTAAAAAATATTTTTCAGAATATAAACTATTTTCATTTATTATGCTGATTGCGAATCCTGATATATTTATCAGAGAGATGAGTTTTGCAAAAATTGTATGGCACGCGCCTAGAAATACAAAATACAGAACTCCAATAACGAACATTAAAATTATTGGAAATTGATATGAAAATATCATAACATCAGCATTGCTCATCGAGTACAAAAGGAGTGCGTAGAATAGAACTATAAAGAGAATAAATTGCCTTGCACTGAATGGAGGACTTTGATTGAAAAACCCAATTCGGATGGCTTGAACTGAGAAGAAAGAAATAGCCGGAAAGGCGATGAGAGACAAAGCGCTTTCGCCAAAAAAGGATATGCTCTTGACCATGCTTTCCCAAGCGCCAAGAACCAAAACGGATTTGTCGGAAGCAAACGCATAAATAACGGGGAGGGTCGATCCGATGATATCTTTCCTCAATGATTTTCTAATTTTTTGACTGCTGGCGGCATGCTCCATCGCGCTTGAAAACATAAGGTATGGGACGGTAAAAAATATGAAAATGAGAAAAATTATTGGCATTTGTTTCTCGGTATCAATTTTTATGAGATTGCGAGGATTCGTGAATTGATAAAACGGGATCGTGTTCCGAAACGCTCACCTTATCTATGCGGATTCGGAAAGGAAATCAACGGAAAGGAGAATAATTCATTTTCACTGTCGGATAAAGACGTTTCAACCGTGTGATTGCGAAAAATATTAATAAATTCACTTATCCTCATGATACCAATGCTCGTTGTGAGATATTTTTGAATAAATCGGAGAAAGTGATTTGTCTAAAATGTTTAAAATTCCGCGCGCCGTCCTCTATGATTGGGACAACACGCTGGTCGACAATTGGGGCACCGTGCGCGCCGCCTTGAATCACGCGCTGGTCTCGTTCGATCTTCCCGCCTGGGACGAGGAGGAGGCGCGCGTCCGCATCAAGCAATCGCTGCGCGACAGCTTCCCGCGCATCTTCGGCGAGCGTTGGACCGAGGCGCGCGACCTGTTCTACGCCTATTTCGCCGCCCATCATTTGGAGCATTTGCGCCCGTTGCCGGGGGCCGAATCGCTGCTGCGGTCCTTCGCCGAACGCAGGATTTATCAGGCGGTGGTGTCGAACAAGACTGGAAAATTCCTGCGGGCGGAGGCCGAGGCGCTGGGCTGGACCCAGTATTTCGGGCGGCTGGTCGGGGCGCAGGACGCGCCGTTCGACAAGCCGCACGCCGCCCCGGTGCGGATGGCGCTGGAGCCGTCGGGGCTGGAGCCGGGACCGCATGTCTGGTTTTTGGGGGACGCGGACATCGATATGGAATGCGCCCATGGCGCCGGTCTGGTTCCGGTGTTAATAGGGCAGGGCGAGGGGAGCGGCTTTGATCGCTTTCCCCCCGCTCACCGTCACGCCGATTGCGAAGCCTTGTGTGGCTTGGTTGGCGCGGGTGGTGATACCATATCCGTTCAGTCGGGTGTTTGAGCCGGTCCCGTGATTGGGGCGGAGCGGCGCCGTGGACGAAAGTGGATCGACCCCGCAAAGGTTGGTCCCAAGAACATTCAAGAAGGGGGCATCTTAATGTCTGAAAAAAGCCAGAACGTGCAGGACGTGTTTCTCAACCACGTTCGTAAAAACAAGACTCCCGTCACCGTCTTTCTTGTGAATGGCGTGAAACTTCAGGGCATCATCACTTGGTTCGACAATTTCTCGGTTCTGTTGCGGCGCGACGCGCATTCGCAACTGGTCTACAAGCACGCGATTTCGACGGTCATGCCGGCGCATCCGATTCAACTCTTCGAGCCGCCCAAGGAAGGTGAGAGCGTCTGATCCCATGACCAATGACGAAGGCGCGGCGCCGTTGGGCGCTGGCCGTGTGATCGTGGTCCACCCCGTCCTCCGCAGCGAGGCGGACGGGGTTTCTCGCCCCCCCGAATCCTGTTTGGAGGAGGCGGTCGGCCTCGCCCAGGCGATCGAGCTGGATGTCATCCACGCCGAATGCGTCAAGGTGAACCGCCCGCAGCCCGCGACTCTGCTCGGCTCCGGCACGGTGGAGCATCTGGCCGAACGGGTGGAGGAACAAGAGGCTGACCTCGTCATCCTCGACCACGCTCTGTCCCCGGTGCAGCAACGCAATCTGGAACGCGCGCTCAAGGCCAAGGTCATCGACCGCACCGGCCTGATTCTGGAGATTTTCGGCGCCCGCGCCCGCACGCGGGAAGGCATGCTCCAGGTCGAACTGGCGTCGCTGACCTATCAGAAATCCCGCTTGGTGCGGTCCTGGACTCACCTCGAACGCCAGCGCGGCGGCTTCGGCTTCCTTGGCGGTCCCGGCGAATCGCAGCTTGAGATGGACCGCCGTCTGATCGGCGACCGCATCATCAAGATCAAGAAGGAGCTGGACGAGGTGCGGCGCACCCGTGGTCTGCACCGCAAGGCGCGGGCCAAGGTGCCCTATCCGGTGGTGGCGCTGGTCGGCTACACCAACGCCGGGAAATCCACCCTGTTCAACCGGCTGGCCAACGCCGACGTCTTCGCCAAGGATCTGCTGTTCGCCACGCTGGACCCGACCATGCGTCAGGTCACGCTGCCGTCGGGCCGCAAGGTGATCCTGTCGGACACGGTGGGCTTCATCTCCGATCTGCCGCACGGTCTGGTCGCCGCCTTCCGCGCCACGCTGGAGGAGGTGGACGCCGCCGACATCATCCTGCACGTCCGCGACGTCGCCCACATCGACACCGACGCCCAGCGCGCCGACGTCTATGAGGTGTTGAGCGACATGGGGCTGGAGGCCGACAACGACGAGCGGGTGATCGAGGTTCTGAACAAGATCGATTCGCTCGACGAGGACAGCCGCGCGGCGGTTCTGACCCAGACGGCGCGCAACCCGCGCGCCGTGGCGGTCTCCGCCCGGACGGGGGAGGGAATCGACGCGCTCGACCGGCTGCTGGACGAGCGGATGAACGCCCATCGTCGGGTCGTCGATCTCGACGTCGCTCTGGACGACGGCGCCGCGCTCGCGTGGCTCTACTCCAAGGGCGAGGTGCTGGAACGGCGCGACGACGAGGAGCGGGCGCATTTGCAGATCTCAATCGATCCCGCCGATCTGGCGCGGTTTGAGAAGCGCTTCCTGCAACAGCCCGATCTCTGATCGGCGTCACGCGAGGGATGACGGAAGCGGGCGCGTTGGCGACGGCGCGCCCGCTTCCGTTTTTCGTTCGCCCGTCCGCGCGACTTGGCGGATGACGGCGCCCCCGCCCCGAGGTCATAATGGCCGGGTGGCCATCGCTTCCGGGTTCTTCGTGCGCGTTCGTTCTGTTCTTCTGCCGCTGGCCTTTGCGCTGGCCTGGCCTGTTCTGACGTCCGGTCCGGCGGTTGCGCAGCAGCCGCCGACGCGGCATGTCCGTCCGCCCTTGCCGCCCGGCTATGTCGAGGAACCGGACACCCCCCCGGAAGATCCGTTGCCGCCGCCGCCCCGTGAATTTCAGATCGCCCCAGCGGAACCGCTGGTCGAAGCGCCCGACGCCGCCGCCTTGCTGAAGGCGTGCAAGGAGCAGGCCTTCACCGACTGTTTCCGTTTGTGGCAGCCGCCTCCGCCGCCGCCTCCGGAGCCAGAACCGGAAAAGGACACGGCGACCACGACACCCCCGGCGCCGCCTGATCCCAAGGCGCCGCGTGAACCGGCGCAGGGCGGTCCCGTGCCGCCGCCGCCGCCCAACCCCGCGAAGGACGCCGCCGCCGCCGCCGAAGACAAGGCGACGTTTGACGCCTTGGCCAAGGCGCTGAAGGACAGCGGCCTGGACGGAAAGGTTCTGCTGACCAACCCGACCGGCGACGGCCCAACGCTGAAGCTGGACAGCAAACCACCGGCGGCGCCGCCCAAACGGTGACGCGCCGTCGCTGTCAGCGAGCGGACCGCCACGCCTGGAACGCGTTCCGCGCCGTTTCGGCCAACTGATGGCGAAGCGGCGCGTTCTCCGCCAACGCCGCCGGGGCCAGACCGCGCACCCAATCGGTGGATGGCGCGTCGATCAAAAGAACGATGCGTTGGCGGTCGGCGTCGTTTTCCACCTGATGCGGAAACGAAAAATCGCCGGTCCAGGCGACTCCTTCGGGATAGGCGACGGTCTCCGACCCAATCAGGGTTTTTGCCCCCGGCGGGGCGTGAATGGGAACCAGAAGACGGCATTCGGGCAGGTGAAGGGCCTGGTTGTCGAAATGCCAGGCCAAACGCCCGCGCGGCGGCTGACGGCTGATGCAACAACGAAACACGGGCGCGGCGAATCGCTCCAAAAGCGCGCGAACGCTCGGCATCCGATCCAGCAAGGGGGTTGCGGCGTCTTTGAGGCCGACGTCCTTCGTCAACGGTTGACTGACCAGGGTGATCGACGTCCATTCGCCGCCGCCGCTGAAGAAATCCCGCTGATCGGGCGGCAGCGAGGCGTCCAGCGCGTCGAATTCCGCCTGGAGCGCCGCGATGTCCGTGCGGAGATTCAGCGGAGCGTGCAGCGTCAATCCGCTGCCGACGGTTGCCTCTTGCCACGCGAACATCACCGGGGTCCTTCTCGTTTCAACCGAATGTCTGGCATAACAAGCCCGCCGTCCAACCGCCAGAGGGCGTTGTTTCGGGAGCGCTTGTGACGCAGGCGCGCGCCCATGCCCCCTGTCGTTTTGGCCAGCTTGAGGTCATTGTGAAGGTCCACGTTCAACGCGAACAAGGCGAGCGACCACCCGTGAACACCCCCTCCCACCCCCCGCTGGCGTTGCCCGACGTCGATCAGGTGTCGGCCTTGATCCGCGCGGTGGCCAAGACCGAGATTTTGCCCTGGTTCCGCAATCTGAACGCCGCCGCCATCCGGGAAAAGACGGGGCCGCTGGATCTGGTGACGCTGGCCGACGAGGCGGCGGAGCGCGCCTTGACTCCCGCCCTGGCCGACCTGCTGCCCGGCAGCCGCGTGGTGGGCGAAGAGGCGGCGTCCGAGGATGAACGCGTGTTCGATCATCTCGACGGCGACGCCCCGGTGTGGATCATCGACCCGGTGGACGGCACGATGAATTTCGCCCAGGGCCGCCCGCTGTTCGCGGTGATCGTCGCCCTGGTCCATCGTGGCGAAACCATCGCCGGTTGGATTCATGACCCGATGGATGGACGCATGGCGACGGCGGTGAAGGGGCAAGGAGCGTGGCTGGACGGGCGGCGGGCGCGGGTGGCCGAGTCCGTTCCCCTGTCGGCGATGGTCGGCGCCCTGTCCACCCGCTTTTGCGGCGCGGCGATGGCCGCCCAGCTTGAGGAGCGGGCGGGCGGGCTGGGCGAGCGGGCCAACCTGTCCAGCGCCGCGCAGGAGTATTTGCGGTTGCTGGAGGGACGGGCGCATTATTCGCTCTACCACCGGCTGATGCCGTGGGACCACGCCGCCGGGGTGTTGATGCACGCCGAGGCGGGCGGATACGCCGCGCTGAGCGATGGATCCCCCTATCGCCCCACCTTGCGAAGCGGCAGCCTGTTGGCCGCGCCCGACGCCGAAAGCTGGCGGGCGTTGCGCGACCACTTGTTCGGCTGAAGGGCGGGCCGAAGCCCGTCCGCTCAGTGCGACATCAGGACGGGCAGCGGCGTGTTGGCCAGAACGCTGCGGGTGGCCCCGCCCAGCACCAGTTCCCGCAGGCGGGAATGGCCATAGGCCCCCATGACCAGCAGATCCGCGCCGATGTCCCCGGCGCAGGCGAGAATCAGGTCGCCAACCTCGCCGCCAAGCGCCACCGACGGGTGATGGTGCGCGGCGATGCCGTGACGGGTCAGCCATGCGACCAAAGCGACGCCATCCTCATGGCCCTTGCCCGCCGAGTCGATGGTCAGCACGGTGACGCGCTCCGCCTCCTCCAGAAAGGGCATGGCGTTGCGGACGGCGCGCGCCGCTTCGCGGCTGTTCTTCCAGGCGATGAGAATGTTGCGTCCGATGGGGGTGCTCGCCGGTTGGACTGGCGGCAACAGCAAGGTGGGGCCGACGGTTTCCAACGGCAGCCGATCCGGCGCGTGCAGAGCCACCCGCTCTCCCGATCGTTGGGCGGCGGATTGGGCGATGATGGTCAGATCGGCGTAGGGCGCCCGTTCGGCCAGCAGGGCGACATGGTCGCCCTCTTCCACGCTCCAGGAGTAAGACAAATCGGCCAGCGCCAATTTGACCTCGGCCTCGATCCGTTCGGCGTTCTCATGGGCGATGGCGGTCGCCTCGGCGATGTAGCCGTAAGAGGCGGCGCGTCCGGTGGCCCCGGCGGGCATCGACACCGGGGTGGCGATGTAAAGCGCCTGGACATGGGCGGAAAAACGCTTGGCCAGCATGGCGGCCACGGCCAGACGGGTGGCGTGGGCGTCGTCGTTGGCCATGTGCAGAAGAATGGTCTTGATCGGCATCCCAAATATCCCCCGGTCTGATCGGCCTCGCCGCCGGCCTCCTGCCGTTGGCCTGAGCGTCAGACCGGCGGCAGGAGCGTCGCCCGTTAGAGGTAACGCCCCGCGCCATCGGAAGGCAATGGGCTGTCGCTGTCCTGCGCCGCTAAGTCGCGTCGCCGGACGTCGCTGAACTTGGCTGAACTTGATGGCCCTTACTGGACGACCACCGCGTAACGCTCCACCGGCTCCACCGTCTTGATGAGGCCGCGCGCCTTCAGGAATTCGGCGAAGCGGGCGTAACGGGCGGAATCAAGCGCCGCCGGGCTGTGCGAGAAGCGCGGCAAGGTGTCGGCCCAGGCGCGGCGGTTCAACTCGTCGTTCAGTTCCGGGCGGCCCTTGACGAAGGCGGCCTGCGCCTCTTCCGGGTGGTTCAGGATGTAAAGCGTCGCGCGTTCCACCGCGTCGAGGAAGCGCTTGACGCGGGGATCGCCGGTCTTGTCCTTGTGGGCGACGACGATCAGCTCGTCATAGGGGGGGACGCCCTCCTCTTCGGGATAAAAGGCGCGGCCCGGATGCTTTTCAATGTCCATCTGGTTGAGTTCAAAATTGCGGAAGGCCCCAATCACCGCGTCCACCTGCCCCGACAGCAGCGACGGCGACAGCGAGAAATTCACATTCACCAGCGTGACGTCGTTCAGGCTCAGGCCCTGCTTTTCCAGCATGGCGCCCAGCAGCGCGTCTTCAAACCCGGCGATGGAGAAGCCGACCTTGCGGCCCTTCAGATCCTTCAGGCTCTTGATCGGGCCGTCGCGCAGAGCGACCACGGCGTTGAGCGGGGTGGAGATCAGCGTGCCGACGCGGACCAGCGGCAACCCTTCCGCCACCTGGATGATCTGTTGCGGCTGGTAGGAAATGGCCAGATCGGCCCCGCCCGCCGCCACCAGCTTGGGCGGGTCGTTGGGGTCGGCGGGGGCGGTCAGCGTCACGTCCAGCCCGACGTCTTTGAAAAAGCCCTTTTCCTGGGCGACGATCAACGGGGCGTGGTCGGGGTTAACGAACCAGTCGAGCATCACCGACAGCTTGTCCTGCGCGGTCGCGGGCGCGGCGGCCAGCAGACCGGCGAGGATGGTGGTCACGGTGAACAGGCGCTTCATCCTGAACAATCCTTATGGCGGGGTTAGGCTGAATCGTCAGCGGGTTGGGTGTCGGGCTGCCAGGGCAGGGCGCGGCGGGCCAGCGCGTCCACGGCGGCGTAAAGCGCCACGGCGAACAGGCCCAGAACCAGCACGGCGGCGAACAGCAGGTCGATTTGCATCCGGGCGTTGGCGTGCAGCATCAGATAGCCAAGACCCGACGAGGAGCCGACCCACTCGCCGATCACCGCGCCAATCGGCGCGACGGCGGCGGCGACCCGCACCCCTGACCAGAAGGCGGGCTGGGCGGCGGGCAGGCGGATCACCCACAACGTGGCGGCGGGCGTCGCCCCCATGGTGCGGGCGAGGTCCAGCCAGCCCGGCTCCGTCCGGCGCAGCCCGTCGAACAGGGCCGTCGTCACCGGGAAATAGATGACGAGAACCGCCATGGCGATCTTGGACGCCATGCCGTACCCCAGCCACAGCACCAGCAGGGGGGCCAGCGCGAAGACCGGAATCGCTTGGCTGACCACCAGCAGCGGCATCAGCCAGCGCCGCGCCGTGCGGAAACGCGCCAAGGTCAGGGCGCTGAGGCCGCCCAAAGCGACACCGCCCAGCAGGCCAAGAATGATTTCGGTCAGCGTGGTCAAACCATGCTGGAGCAGCAAGGGGGCCTGCCGTTGCATCGCCTCGGCCACCGCCAGCGGGCTGGGCAACAGATAGCGCGGCAGGCCGGTGAGCCAGACCAACGTCTGCCAGCCGCCCAGAAGAACCGCGAGCGTGACGGCGAGGCGCGCCAGCGGGGCGATCATCATCCGGCCAATCTCCGCAACAGCTCAGCCTGGAGCGCCAGCAACGCCGGGTCATCGACCCGCCGGGGCGCGATTCCGGGCGGGGTCAGCGCCGGGCCGACGCTGGCCGGGCGCCCGGTCATCACATGCAGCCGGTCGCCGATGCGCAACGCCTCCAACGGGTCGTGCGTCACCATCAACACGGTGCGGCCAACCAGGGTTTCCGCCGCCGTCTCCTGAAGCCGCAGCCGGGTCAACGCGTCCAGCGCCGAAAACGGCTCGTCCATCAGGACCAGCGGCTTGTCTTCCATCAGGGTGCGGGCCAGCGCCACCCGTTGCCGCTGGCCGCCCGACAGGGTGGCGGGCCGGTCGCCCTCCCGCCCGGCCAGACCAACGCGGTCCAGCAGGGCGGCGGCGCGGGCCGCCTGTTCCGGGGTGACGCGTTTGCGCCGCAGCCGGTCGCCCAACAGCACGTTGTCGAGCGCCGACAGCCAGGGCAGCAGCAGATCCTGTTGGGCCATGTAGGCGACGCGCCCGGCCAGCGGCAAACCATCGTCCGTTTCCACCCGCGTCGGCGCTTCCGGCTCCGCCAGTCCGGCGAGGATGCGCAGCAGGGTGGTTTTGCCGACGCCGCTCGGTCCCAGCAGGCAGGTGGTGCGCCCGGCCTCCAGCGTCAGACTCAGATCGGAAAACAGGACGTCGCCGCCATAGGTCAGACGCGCCGACGACACCCGCACCGCCAGCGGCGCGGCGGGCAACGGTACAGGGGGGGAGCGAAAGGGCGAAGCGCCCGCGACGCGGTCGATCTGGTCCATGGGCGGCTCACTGATCCCTACGCCGGCATGAACCGGATCAGGTTCCAGGGGTCGTCTCAGCGCTTGAGACCTCTCAGCCGACCATCGGCTCCCCCCAGTGAAGGCACGGACTATAGGCGCGGCGCGGCGTCGCCCGCAAGAGCGGCGTCGGGCGCGCCAGGGCAATCGCTTGAACGAAGAGATCGGGGATGTCTGACAAGATTTGACACGG
>NZ_JBMDKF010000013.1:0-166174 GCF_057809575.1 Azospirillum sp. FG154
GCGCTCGACCGGCTGGAACGGGTGCGGGAGCCGAGCGGGAAGTACACCCTGCGGGCGTTCGCCGCCCCGGCTTGACGGAGGCGGCGAACGCGGCGTCAGCGGCCTCCTATTCGATCATGTCCACGCTTATGGGAGCGCCAGCCGCCACGGCGACCCGCAGCCGACGGCCAAGGACCAATCCCTCCTGTCCAGGCTGGACGCCGTGGCCGGGGCGCATCCAGGTGATGTCCGCCGGTGTCAGTATCTGATCGGTTCCGATGTCGCGGGCGGCGACGATCGACCGGCGAACCGGCGCCAGATTTCCCGCCTCGGCCTGCTGCAACTCCTTGTCGCCGGAACCGAGCATGACTTCGGCCTCGCGGATCGCGGCGACCATGCGGGCAAAGTCGAGGGGGGTGGCTGACAATTGGTGATCGCGAAACTCGGAATGGTCGTTCGCCAGCGTGAAATGCTTTTCGATGATCCTGGCGCCGACGGCCACGGCCAGGACGGACGCCTGGATGCCGATGGTGTGATCCGAATAGCCGACGGTGCAATCGGGATAGCGTCGGCTTAGGGTCGCGATGGCCCGCAGGTTGGCCTGTTCCAGAGGGGTCGGATAGGCGGTTACGCAATGAAGCAGCCCAAGATCCCCCTCGGGGTTGGTCAGCCGGAACAGAGTCCGCAAACGATCAATCTCGATCAGCGAGGCCAACCCAGTCGCCGCGATGGTCGGCTTGCCGGTGGCGGCGATCCGCTCGATCAGGGGCAGGAAGGTGGCGTCTCCCGAGGCGATTTTGAACGCATCGACCAACGGGATGAGAATCTCCAGGCTCTCCATGTCCAGCGGCGTGGACATGAACAGCAGGCCGCGGGCGCGGGCGCGGTCGGCCAGGCGCTTGAAATCCTCGGCCGACAGCTCGAAGCGCCGCATTCTCTCAAGCCGCTCCGGTGGATCGAGCGGCGAGACGAAGGCATGCGTCCGGAAGGTCTGGAACTTGACCGCATTGGCTCCGCTTGCGGCGGCGGCGTCCACCAGTCGCTCGGCGACCGCCATGTCGCCTTCGTGGTTGTTGCCGATCTCCGCGACGATCAGCACTCGTTCGGTCGTGTCGACGTTGGCGATTTTCATGCTCGTGGCCTTGATTGGAACGGGTGGTGACGTGGAAAAACGATCAGGCGTTGCGGGCGTTGGCGACGCGCCAGTCCCATTCGTCGATCAGGAAGCCGGGGATGGTCCAGTCGCCATCAGCGTTTCTGCGCCAGATTCCGGTGTTGCGGAAACTCTCAGTCACGGCCCAAAACCAGCTTTCCGGTTCGTTCACGAAGGCGCAGAAACGGGCGATGTCGTCGGTTGGAACCTGGGGTCCCAGCCGCCGCAGCGTGTTGATCGCTTCCTCACGACCAATCATGCCGTAGCGGATCTGGACGGACAGATTGTCGAACGACCGCAGGATGCCGAATTTCTGCCATTTCAGGAAATGGTGCAGGGCGATGAAGTGGCAGTCGATGTCGGCGAATTCCCAAACGCCGGTCTTGCGGTGTTCGCCACCGCTTTCAAAGCCGTGCTCGGCCGCGATCCGCGCGTTTTCGAAGGAATTCCATGGGAAGAAGGAACCAAGGAAAATCGAGCGGGGGGCGAACGCTTCCATTTCCCAAGGTTCCGGCAACTGGTAAGGAACCATGTCGCGCGCCGACAATTCCGGCCCGACCCAATCTTTCCACGAAGTCTGGTTGGTGACGCCGTGCCGCTCGATCCAGGCGAGATCGAGGTCGGTCGCCAGCCGGTCAGCTTCCGGCCCGCCGAACTCCAATTGCGGGTTCTCGCCCCACACGACCAGGGGAATCCGCATCCTGACCGCCAAACGGATCGGAATCGCGAACAACGCCATGTGCATCGGAATGGCGGTGGCCCCCTTGCGCTCGAAGGCGAGCTTCATGAAGCGCCGTTCGACCTCGGGGTTGATCGTGTAGTCGATGTGGTCGATGCCGAGACTGGAGATCATCCGGTCGAGGTTGCGCTGCCCGACCTCGGTGCGGGCCGGGGTGCGCCATGTCACGCCGAGCACTTTCAGGCCATGCTGCTGGCAGCGGATGACCTGATACCAACTGTCCTTGCCGCCGCTGACCGGCACGATGCAGTCGTAGCCGGTCGCGCGCGCCTTAGCGTCGGCGACGATCCCATCAAAGGCCAACTGGCGGGCGTTCCAGTCGATGCGGCGCGTCTTGTCGTCGTGGCCGACGCAGGCTGAGCAGACGCCCTCATCGTTCATGAAGATGCCAGGGCGGCTGTCGGGCAGGATGCAGCGGGTGCAGTATTTCACGTCAGGGTTGCCAACTTGAGTGATGATCGAGGAACAGCTTCACCGAGATGACGCTGAAGAGGAACTTGCTGAAGCTGTTGTCCTTCATCGATCCGTCGAGGAAATTTTCCAGGGCGTCGCGCCGCACGATGTCGAACAGCGGGCTATCCGACAACAGACGATCGCGCGTGCGCGGGTCGGAACGGTCGACCAGACTGTCGATTGAGGCGTTGAAGCCGCGCTTGCGCTTGTCCAACCGGACTGTGTCGGCGACCACGCCGGCCCCTGCCGAACGCAGCAGATATTTTGGGTATCCGTTTTGGATCAGGTGCTCGGGGGGAACGGTGAACAGGAACTCGGCCAGCCGACGGTCGAGATAGGGGGAGCGGTTCTCCACGGAATAGAACATCGAGTTCAGGTCATCCTCGCGCAGAATCACCGGAACTGTCTCGTGGGCGATCTCGTTCAGCATTCGGTTGCGCAGCAGCCCGGAATCGTAGCGTGTTTCCTCGAAGGGTTCGTGGAACGGCTGGGTCAACCATTGCTGGAACAGATCGGCGTTCAGGTAGATGTGCCCGCGCTCGGCGGGGTTGCGGACGAAGACTCCCGGATCCTTCAGGATCGGATTCTGCACGAAGGCGCCGTAACCATGCCGCCAGTCATTCAGCAGATCCTGATGGGTCGGATGGCCGCTCATCTCGGCGAGCCAGAAGGCGTAGTGGTCGTAATAACCGGTAAACAGCTCGTCGGCGGCGTTGCCTGAAATGGCGACCTTGTAACCGCGCTCCGCGATGGCTTTGGACAGGAAGGAATGCAGATAGTAGGTGATCGTCACCACGGGGCCGTCGTGATAGGCGACCAATTCCGCCAGATTCTCAAAGAAATTCTCGGTGCTGGTGTGGATGCGATGATTCTCGCATCCCAGGAAGGCGACAGTGGCGTCGATGTTGTCCGTCTCGCAGTAGCGCTCGTCGGTGTCGATGATTGAGAAGGTGTGCAGTTGCTGGTCAAAGCGCTTGGCCGCAATCCCAGCCAGCGTGGTTGAATCAATGCCGCCCGACAAGCAAAACGCTATGGGAACGTCGGCGCGCAGCCGCAGCCGCACCGCCTCGTCCAGTCGTTCGCGCGCGCCTTCCAAGGCCTGAGCCGCCGTCATGGCGCGCGGGTTCGCCGTCAGCCGCCAGTAAGACTGGGCAACCACCCGGTCCGGAGCGTCCACCGTCGCCCAATTGGCGGCGGGGAGCTCCTCAACGTCGCGAAACCACGTTCGGGGTTTCTTGTAGAGGGACTTGTAGCCGTTGACGAGAAAGCGGCGGATCTGTTCCTGATTGATGTCAGGCTTGGCGCCGGCGAGAGCGGCCAGAAACTTGACCTCCGACCCGAAATACAGCGTCCCTCCAACCCGCCACAGGTAGAGGGGTTTCTCGCCGAAACGGTCACGACTGAGCACCAAGCGGTTGTTGGGGGCGTCAATCAGGGCGAAGGCCCACATGCCTTCCAGGCGGTCGAGCGCCTTCTCACCCCAATGACGCCAAGCGTGCAGCAGCACCTCAGTGTCGGAACTGGTCCGGAAGCTTTGCCCCAACGCTTCCAGTTCGCGCCGGATCTCGATGTAATTGTAGATCTCGCCGTTGAAGATCAGCGTCAGCCCGTCGCTCTCAAAGGGCTGGTCAGCCCGATGGGCGACGTCGACGATCGCCAACCGAGTGTGCAGAAGCGCCACTCGGAAGTCTCCGACAGTCTGCCGACTGACGCCATGACCGTCAGGGCCACGACGCCCCATCGCGGCCAGCGTGCGCTCAATGCGTTCGCCAGAGGGAAAGGCTGGTCCGATTGATCCGGCAATTCCGCACACGCTGCAATCCTCAGATGTTTCCGTGATGTGTTTGACGAGGCCCGCGACCGTCCTATTCCAAGATCAGCACGTCGTGCAACTGGCGAAGCGCCGGCAGGCTGATGAAGCGGGTCGCTGTGGACTTGACTTGATGGATGTAGACGCCGGATTCGGCGATGGTGAAATTCCGTGTCCGATTGATGCGGTCGAGATAGCGGAACTCGCTCTGTCCAATGTAGTAGAAACCATCCTTGTACCGGAAGCCACGAATGAAGCCGGGAACATCGCACACGACGTCGCGTGGATTGCGCATCAGTCGACCGTTCATGCTTTCCACATAGGAAAGTTTGCCGTCGACGATCTGAATGCTGTGCGGCATCCAGGCGTTCAGGTTGATCTCGAAACGATTTTCCGGGTTGTCGATGTCGAACTGGATGACGCCGCCGTCCATGGCCCACTGCTGGAGGCAGCCAGCCAAGGAGAACATGGAGACGTACAGATATCCCTCGTGAACGCACAGGTCGTTGATGTGATGATTGTGCTGGGTCTTTTTGGGATGCTGGGAAATCGATATCTCCCGCGCCAACTGGTAGGTCGCTCCATCATAGACGGACACCACGTCCCGCTTGGTGTTGGCGACGAAGATCAAGTCGCGCTCGCGGTCGTAATCGATTCCGCAGCCCTTCGCCGTCTCAGCTTGGCCGAATCGACGCACCACCTCAAAGTCGTAGGACACGACCAAGGGACCCTGCAATTCATCGCTGATCAGGTAATGAGATCCGGTGTCGCAGATCTGGCGGAAATTGCCGTCCAACTTCTTGTCCAGCTTCCCGCTGACCACATCGAGGATGTACAGGCCGCCGCCGCCTTCGCGGTCCGTGCTCTTGTAAAAACTGTGATCCTGGCAGGTGAGCAGCAACTTTCGCGGAGTGGTGTAAAGCTCGTCGAGCGAGCGGGTGTTGTCGATGATGGGCGCGCACGCGTAATCGTCACCGGCCACGTAGCCAGAAGCGTTCAGCTCCTCGGCGATCGAAAGGTAGCTGCCGGAGGTGATGACGATGAAGAGTTCGGTCCGACGGTTGGCGATCTCTCGCGTCGGTCTGATGGCGAGTCCCTCGATCACGCCGCCCTGTTCCTTTTCGTCGTTGTCGACGATAAAGGCGCCTTCACCGACGTGCGGCAAGCTCTGCCGGATGTAAACTTCGGCGGCGCCAAAGAAAACGATGCTGCGACCTTTGCTCTTGACCCGGATTTCATCCCAGCTCGACCAGATACCAGCCATTCATCAAACTCCTCAAAAAATTTCGATAATATTGTTCATGGTCGAATAGCGAAGTATATTGTCTTCTGATAGATCGACCCCTTTTTCCTGGCTTAGATACAGCATGATCTCGAGTTGAGCGTGGCTGTCCCACTTGGCGTGGGTGGTGATGGAGCAATCGGGCGTCAAGCTTTGAGGAGCGACGCCTAGAATGGCGGCCAGAGCGTCCAACGCCTTTCGACGATCCGGCGACAAGGTGGCGAAATCAATCATGAGAAGCGAGCCTGTTTAGAAGAGCGTTGTGGTCGATCTTGTCGTTGCTGTTGCGCGGCAGTTGATCGAGTTGGATGATTCTGGCCGGGATCGCGTAATCCGGGAGCCGCGTGCGCAGCGCGCCAAGAGCCTGGTCGTGCGAGAAATCCGGCGGGGCTTCGATGAAGCTGACAATTTCCCCACGCCCCTCTTTGTGCAGGACAGTATAGGCCACCAGGGCGCCAACATTGCGCAGGGCGTCGTCAATCTCGCCCAGTTCAAACCGATGGCCGCGCACCTTCACTTGACGGTCAATCCGGTTTTCGAAGAACCATTCCATGCCGATCCGGCAGGCATGGTCGCCTGTGTGGTACCAGCGCGTTCCGTTCCGTTCCCGGAAGACTGCGGTCGTCCGCACCGGATCGTTCCAGTAGCCGTCGGCCAACTGGGGGCCGGACAGGATCAGTTCGCCGCTTTCCGCTCCGACCTCGCCATCATTGGCTCCAGCCAAATCGATCGTCATTCCCGGAATGGCCTCGCCGAAGGCCACACTGTTGCGACAAGCGGCGCGAAACGTCGCCCCGGTCAATTCGCGGGCGGTGCAGGAGACGGTCGCTTCGGTCGGACCATAGGCGTTGATGACGCGAACATCCGGCAAGGCGGAGAAAATGCTTTCCAGATGGCTGGGAAGCAACGGTTCCCCGCAAAAAAACAGCAGCCGCAGGCTTCCGAGCCGGACAGCGTCCATGTGGCCGGCTCGCCGCATCAGATCGATCACGCTCGGCACCGAAACCCAGACCGTGATGGCGCGGGCGTGTATCGCCTCCGCCGGAAGCAGCTTGTCCTTGGCCGACGTCAGCGCCACGAGACAGGCTCCGCCGCACAGAGCGCCGTAGATTTCGATGACGCTGAGATCGAAACCAATGTTGGGGTGTTGCGACACCCGATCGTCTGGAGCGATGGCGAGAGCATCCAGCGCCCAGCCGACGTAATGCGCCAGAGCTTGCCGAGAGATCATCACACCTTTTGGCGTTCCGGTGGAACCGGACGTGAAGATCACATAGGCCAGGCGGTGGGCGGGACGAGGGCTGTCCAGCGGAACGGCGGCCTCTTCGGCATCCAGGACGATGGCCCGGCGGGAGTCGCCCAAACGCTCCAGGGCGGCGAAGTCCGTCAGCGTTGAACCGGAGGTCAGGATCACGTCTGGATCGAAACCGCTCAGGACCTTGGCCCGCCGGTCAACCGGGTCATCCATGTTCAGAGGAGCATAGACGCCGCCGACCATCATAGTTGCAAACATTGCGGCGTAGGCCAACCGCCCCTTGGGCAAAGCAAGCGCGACCTTGGGAGCGTCAATCCCGGTCGCCGCCAACGATCCGGCGATCCGGCGCACAATCGCCCCGAACTCTTTGTAGGAAATTGTTCCGTCAGCATCCTGCACAGCCGGCCGTTCCGGCTGGCGCGCGGCACGGTCCAGCAACAGGAACAGGGGATCGGAGGAAGAGTTACTGCTCATGGGCCGTTTCCTGGGGTGGAGCGAGGACGAGCGCGTATGGATTCTCCCGCAGTAGGGAAAGCGCCGTCTGACGCAGGGAGCCAAGCGCCACAAGAAAACTTGCGCCGAGAGGCGCCTTTGCCTCGCCCAGAACGCCCGACTGTCGCAAGGGCGGAACCACGGCGTCGAACGCGCTTTGCGGCGCCCCATCGTTGCGGGCGAAATAGCGGCAGGTCACGTCCTGGATGTCGCCGCCGTCGGGTGGAACGATCCGGCGGGCCAGCGGGCGCCAATGCCGGTAAGGGACTTCCGCGACCGCCTCCATATGATGGAGAAAGGTGCAGCCTTCGTTGAACCGGCATCCGAGCAGCAGCAGGTGGAAGTCGGCGGCCTCAAGACTCTCGAAATCAGACTGTGGGCCAAGAGACGCCGTAGGAGGCGTCCGCTCAAGGATTGTGGCGAGCGGGCCGAGGCCGACATGGCTATGGATCGGGCTTAGGCTGCGCACGGCATGCGGCATGGCGCGCACGATCTCGCTCAGAAGGCCAACGTTGGTGCTGGGCGACCGGCGCGGATCGTAGGGCTTGGTCGCCGTGTCGAACGTGTAGGACGGAAAGATCAGCGTCGCCTCGTCTCCAACCGCCCGGCGCAAGCCGTCAAGGATCATGGAGGGACCGCCCTCCAGCCGTCCGAACGAGATCAGCTTGGAATGGACAACGAGATTCATGCCGGGCCGCACGCCGACGGCGTGCAGATGGTCGGCGAAACGGGCGCTGTCGGTGATCGGAACGCTTCCCGTCATTGTGCGCATCTTTCCAGAAGCCCGGCCTGTTCGGCCCGTTTTGCGGCCTCCAGAATCCGGGGAAAGGGATGGCCGCTGCGGTCGGCGATGCTCAGCAGATCGTGACCACCATCACTGAGGTTCAATGTCCAGAGGACCGCCGACGTCGCTGCGTTGACATGATTTCCCTCCGTCGCGTACAGCCCCCTGCGCCCGAGCTGGGGTTCCCCGTGCGGGGAAAGATTACGGTAGCGGACATTGCCATCCAGCAGGCTGGCGATCAACTCATAGGCATCGACGCTTCCCTGCATGGAAGGGAAGGACATGAGCGAGCGGTTGTCGAGGGAGGTGTGATATTCAGGATATTGGCCGTACATGGTGCGCATCAGCGAGCCGACCGGCAGATTGAAACCCGGAGAGCAGTACTGCCGTTCGTCGCTGCCGTCGTCCGGCGCGAAATCCACCGTCTTGAAAGGCACGGCCAGAGTTTGCGACAGGGTATGGATCGCCGCGCGGTCCGCCAGCGTGTTTCCTGCCCGCGACCGTTTGTACGTGAAGCGCCGTTCCGGAACGCCGATGTCGCCCACGCAGGTGATGACATAGCCGGCCTCCACCTGCCGACGCAGATGATCGCCTCGCAGATGCAGATAGGAGAGGGCGCCGATGGTTTCCGGGCAAAGAACGAAGCGATAGGTCAACCGACGATCAGGCCAGGACGCGATCCGATTGTAGAGGAAGGCCAGGACCAACGGACCAGACAACTCGTTGTTGGCCAGGGAGGGATGGCAGATGTAAGAGGAAAAGAGGACTTCCCGATCCTCGCGCCCAGGCAAAACGGCTTCGGCCAGGGTCAGCGATCCGTCCTTGTGCGCGGTGTCGATGACGACGTCGTAATCGCCTTCGGGCAGACTCCGACGCTCGCGCTCGCTAAGGCAGAAGCCCCAGCGGGGCGCATAATAGCTTGTCACATAAGGGATGGCGTCTGGCTGATCCGGCAGGCTGTGCAGATGGCGGTCCAACTCAGAACGGCTGAGGCGCCCTCGGAAACCGATGGAGTAATTGACCAGGTGAAGGTTGTTGACGGCCAAATCCAACATCCGTCGCCCGTCGGGAGCAATCACATAGGCTTCCCGGGCATGCCACTCTCGTGGCGCAGTCCAATCGAAGATCGGCTGACCGCTGGGAACCTCGATCCGCTGGTGCGGCATGACGTCGCCCAGAATGTCGAGAGTGTCGCGAAGACCGGGGCCGCAAATGCTGCGGGTGATTGGCCACAACCGGTCGAACATGTCTTCAAGACGCTGGATTTCCCCATCCGACACCGGCAACCGCCTTTCGCTGATACCCCGCCGTCCTGCCCGGGGGTGGCCTTTCCGAACGGCTTGTTCACGTCAGTTCTATTGCCTTGCCTCCCGGAATGCGAGGGGCGAAGTGGTTCCGACTGGACAAATCCACCGACCGTGCCGCTATTCCGATCGCGCCGCCTGCCGGTGGAGAGGCAGCAAGGACGACAGGCCGTAGGTCCGGGGAGGGCGGTCCATCGCCCCCATCATGCGCTCGACGATGAGGAAGTCATCCAGGGTGTCGACGGACATTTGGATGTGCCCGAGATCTTCATCACAGGCGAAATTTTCAATCCTGGAATTCGACGGATCGCGGTAGAAGCAGGCCGTCACATGCTCCTTTTCGTCTTGGCTCATCCCCGGATGGCGGGACGCGAGAGCGGCGACGGATATGACCTCGACTGATTGCCCTTTGGGAAAAGATCGCTCGCGCGTGTTGGTGACAAGATCAAAATCCCCGTTTTCGAACAGGAACACCGCCCGATCCAGAAGCGCCGGGTCGAGAAGCGGGCTGTCGCCGTTCACCCGGATGAACGAATCCGCGCCGAGCCTCTCGGCGACCATCAGGAAGCGCTTTGCAACGTCGTCCAGCGGACCGCGCAGGCAGGAGACGCCGACGTCCCCGCACCAAGCGTCCAGCGCGTCGTCGCTGGATGCCTCGGACGTGGCGACAACCACGTCCGCCACGGCAGGACTCAGTCGCACTCGCTCGATCAGCCACCACAGCATGGGATGCCCATGAAGCGGCATCAGCACCTTGCCAGGCAAACGGCTGGAATTGCACCGTGCCTGGATGATCGCCAGTTTCGCCATGCTCCGTTGCCTTTCGTAGAGATTTGTCATCATGGTTCTGCCAAAGGCGAAGGCGAAGCGCCAGCATGGCGACGCCTCCGCCTGAGAAACGCATAGCCCGTTTTCGGACAAGCGACGGTCCGGCAAGGCCCTCGCTCTGGACGGGTCAGGAAATCCACTAGGAAAAGCCAATTTTTTTACTATGATGCAGACTGCACAATGAACACGCTCCAAAGCGTTTGCCCGGCCGGAATTTTATGACCATGAAAATACTTGCATTTTGCCCAGAGGCGGGAATTCAGCCTTTTTATCTTGCGATGGAGGCTGTTTCTCATTCTCTTCATGAAAAAGGACATGATGTTTATTTTACATCGTGCCGGGGTTCTTTTGTTCGGTGTGTTTTTAAACTTTCCGGCACGAAGAGTCTTTCTCCAAGTGATCATTTGACTATTTGCAATTCCTGCACCAGTAATATGGACAGGATGAGCAAACCATTTCATTTCAATCGAGTTGGTTTTTCCGATTATGAGGAAGAAGGCATAAACGACCACATCCAGGAGATGATCGAATCCTGGCGTGGAGACATTGTCGATTTTGAATATGACGGAGAAAAATTGGGGCGCCTGTCCCAATTTGACCTTTGCCTTGGTTGGAAGATCATCAGCCGAGATGGAATCTCTCCGCAGGCCATGGCTTATTACAAAGAATCTCTGCACACTGTCATAAAGACATATATTCTGGCCAAGAGGATGATCAAAGACAAAGGCATAGATAGGGTCTTTGTTTTCAACCAATATGGGCCGAATATGGCCGTTTACCGGGCTGCAATCCGCTGTGGGGCGTTGCCTAAGATCATGTCAATCTCCTCGCATGCAGGCGTTGATCGTCAGTACCTTTGGTTCACCAACAACGGCCCCCGTCATTTTTACCTGACGCTTGCCCAGCAATGGGCGGTCATCAGCAAGCTGCCGATGCCTACGGCAGCCGTCTCTCGCGTCTCGGAAGACATCGAAGCCCGCTTCACATCGAATTCCCTCCATGTCTACTCGCCGAACAAAAACTTCACCATCAGCGACATCCGCGAGGCGATCGGTTTGCGGACGGACCGGCGCACGGTCGTCGTCTTTACCAGCAGCCCTGACGAGATCAAAGCGCAGGAAGCCGCTGATGACGGTTTGAACTTGAGCATACCGACGCCTGAGTTCATCTTCCCCGACCAGATCGCTTGGTTGTCCGACATCAAGCGGTTGGCCAGCGAACGCGACGACCTCCAATTCTGCATCCGCATTCATCCCCGTGAGGCCGCCAATCGCCGCGATTCCATCCATTCGGAGCATCTGACCTACATTCAGCAGGCCTTGTCCGACCTGCCGGACAACGTCGTCGTCATCTGGCCGCAAGCCTCCACCTCCAGTTACGATCTGCTCGACGCCGCAGATCTGGTGATGACGTCTTGGAGCACCATGGGATTGGAATCGGCCCGCCTTGGTATCCCGGTTCTGTCAGTCTTCCAAAAGATTGTGGGGTGTCCGGTTGGCGACTTCATCAAGGTTCCCGAAACTCGGGAGGAATATTATCGGATGATCGACGGCATGATCGACGGTCCGGCGAACCTGTTCGACGTGCGTCAAGCCTTCCGCTGGTACATAGCGTGCCGGTTCTTCGCCTCCGTTCCGGTTGCCGACGTGTTTCCGACCAAGGACATGAACGGGCCGATCCGAATCAAGGTCCTGGACCAAGTCGCCACAATTGAGCGAATTCTGGAGTTGGATCAATCGGAGGATCAGCGGAGGATCGCCGCCAGCCTGCAAGTCACCTATTCCGACCAGCACTGGGCCAAGGAAGAAAGCAGCGTGAAGGCGGTGCTCGCCAAGGCGTTGGTCTATTTCATGGTCGGTCGTTGGCCGAAGGAACCTGTGACATTGCGCCGGGGGCAGGGGGGTGTCGAGGGCGCTGCCGTTCTTGACAACCAAGGCGGCCTCTGCACCCTGCTTTACGAAGGCCAGAGCGTCAGCAAGCATTCACGACTCGTACAACGCCTGGGGGATCTCCTGTTGCCGACGCCGACGGTCTGACCGGCTCTGCCTGCGGGCCGAACGGAGTTGGCGCCCAGAGATGTTGGTTGTTTGGCCATGGAGGGCTTGATCTTGGGTCATCAGGCCGATCCCCGCGCGGCGGCTGCGAGCTTTCGCAGCCCCAACATCAGCGCCGTGGTTTGTCCTTCATTGGAGCGCCACGGTCGGCATGCGGCGCCGACGACGCGGCATCTTCCGGCGAGACTGACGGTGAAACAGACTTGATCGGAGGGTTTCAAGGGCTTGATAGGCGACGATGGTCCGTCGCGGCAGTGGTCGGATGATTTGAATGGCCGCCATCACGGCATCTCGTCGTCGCTCGCCAGGGGCGTCCCCAACAGGGCGGCCACTTTTTGAGCGTTGATGATCGCTTCGGCCTGTTCAAACCGTCGGCGCAATTGGGCGTTCTCACGACTGACCCGGGCCAATTCCGCCGCCATTGGATTTTCCGGCGTTGGCGCAGATCCTCGCTTGCACGGGCTTCCCCCTCATCCTCAAGCGCCCCGGCGTCACGCTGTCGCCGCCCAGTCGCTGAGCGCTGACGAACAAAGCCCCGCACCCGGCGCTGGGGTTTCCTCGTGCGGGCCTGTGCGTCGTACCGGGAGCGCGCCAAGGGCAAGGACGAGCGTGGCGACGACTACGTCAAGGGCAAAAACGCCAGATCAGCCGGAGACCATGAGCGCATCTCGGCTCCTACACCACGGCCAGGGGCACGATCTCGCCGAGTCATCAGCATATGTCTCTGTCTTCTTCGTTGTTCACGTCGGTCGGATTGGTTACACCAGCAGCGGATCAGGACGCTGCAAGAAGGGCGGCGCCTTGTTGTCTTCGGCCCCGCTGATGGGCGCCATAGTTTCCGGGATGGCTTGGGAGTGCGCGCATGTCCACCGGAGCGTTGCTGGTTGAGGGATGGCGGCACATTCCCCATTCCTACGCCATCGTGAATCAATTCCAGTGCATGGAATTGGCAACCCGTTCGGGTCTGCGGTTTGCTCACCGCGATGTTCCACACCCCGATATCTGGAAACCGCAAACCGGCATGTTTGATCCCGATATGGAAATGGCGATCAACGCCTTGCGCCCACCGGAGCCGGAAGAACGCTTTGACGCTCTGCTGCGAATGGGGTTCCCTTACGACTACCGACCGTCGGAGGCTCGGCGGACATTGGTGTTTGGGACGGCTGAATGGCGGAAGCTCTCGCGTCTCACCATCGTTGGACAGGGAGACGTCCGTCAGGCGGTCTCCGAGTCCGATGCGTTGTTTATTACACCGTCGCGTTGGTCACGGGATGGTTTCATCGAAAGCGGAGTTCCAGACTCCCGTGTCTTTCACGTGCCCCATGGCGTCCATCCATCGCTGCACCACCCCTTGCCCGATGACGAGCGCGCACGGTTGCGCCAGCGATTGGGATGGAGCGGCTTCGTGTTTCTAACCGTCGGGTCGATGACCCACAACAAAGGCCTAGATTTAACCTTGCAGGCCTTCGCCACCTTGCTGGAGCGCCAGCCGGACGCGGTTCTGTTCGTCAAGGGCTTGGATTCTCTGTACGGTTCACGCGACAAATTGCTGGCCAACATTCGTGGCTTGACGGACGCCCAGAAGGAGCGGATTCGGCCCCGCCTTCGTTATGAAGGCCGCTCCCTGTCTTTCCGCACTATGGCCCTGTTGTATCAGGCCGCTGACGCCTATGTGTCCCCATACCGGGGGGAGGGGTTCAACATGCCGGTGCTGGAAGCGGCTTCTTGTGGTGCGCCTGTCATCTGCACGGCAGGCGGCGCAACCGATGATTTCACCACCTCAGATTTTGCCCTGCGCATCGATAGTCGGATCGTGCCGTTTACACCATACCCTCAAGCGCCCGATGTGACTGGCTGGGCTTTGGAGCCGAATTCCGACCATCTGCTGAGTCTGATGACGCAGGTGATCGAAACCCCCGATTTCTACCGACAAGCGCGGCAGGCTGGCCCGGCTTTCGTAACCAATGGCTTCACATGGCGGCACTCGATCGACCGCTTGCTGGAAATAGCTTTTGGGTAAATTTGGATTGACAGTGGATGGGTTGATGGTAGGTATAAAAACCTATCACAAGGGCAAGGCCTGCGCCTCCCGGACCTGCTTGGAGATCAAGGCGCCGTCAACTTGTCGATGACCGGCCAGAGTGAAGGCGCAGCGACCTGGAATAGTTTGGCGATGACGCCGCCAGCGGCGCGTCGGCGACTGCGGCCCGATGAAGGCCAAGGCCACCGATCTCCTGCCCGCCGACCTCGGCGTCATCGAATCGCACGGCGGACCCCACACCTCCAACGACAACCCGTTCTCCGAGGCCCACTTCAAGACTCTGAAGCATCAACCAGAATTCCCCAAGCGCTTCGGCTCCATCGAGGATGCCAGGGCCTTCTGCCAGGATTTCTTCACTTGGCGCAACCGGGATCACCATCATGCCGGGATCGGCCTGATGACCCCCGATCAGATGCATTGCGGACAAGCCGACGCCGTCCATGCCGCCCGCCAAGCCCATCGAAGCCTGGATCAATCCCCTCCCCGCAAAAACCGGAGAGCGTCCAAGCCTAATTCATAACTCGGGCTGTCTCACATTCGTTGATTAAGGTCCGCTCGCTGGCGTTATAGACGCTGGCGAACGCGGCGAATGAGCCGTGCAAGCAACCGCCATGGCGCGGTCAGATCCCACCAGACCGACGACAGGACGGTGTCCACGGCGCGGTCCGGCGGCAGGGCCGCCAAGTCCGGACCACTGCTTCCCCCTAGACGCCGCCGCAACGGAGCCGATATGGACCAGGAGCGCGATGCCAACAGAGCGGCCAATCGCGCCCGTTGACGGTCTTCCCGACCGCCCGACACTGTGGATTCAAGGGCGCGGGCCAAACGGTTGCGTTCGTCCTGCAAACGATAACGCGCGCTGTTGGCGCTGTCTCGGGCGCAGGCGAAAGCGTTGCGTTCGGTCATCGCCCGTGCGTTGGCCGTGTTGAATCCCAGGGCGAGACGGGCCAGATCCGCGATCACGTCCCCAGAAGCCAGGAAGGGGGTCAGCCGATCGCTCGGTGATGCGAGCGCTGGCTTGGACATCGTGCCGGACGCAATCAGGGTGGCAACCGTGATGGGCATCGTTTCAAGCCGGTCGCCACGGAGCAGGCGCTCGATGATCGCAGCGGGCCATTCGGTGGGGTCCGCTGAAAAGGCGGCCAATCGGTCGCTTCGGACCAGCAAGGGACCAGGACCAACCACATCGCGCCACAGGCCAAGCGCGGCAGGCCCCCCAGCCAGAAGCCAGCGGCGGGAACCATCCGCAGCCTCGACCGCACCGGTGACAATCTCGGCGCCAGTGCGCCGGGCAACCGCCATCATGCGGTCCACCGCCCCATCCATCAGACACAGATGCGGCGCCGCGAGCAGTGTGTAGTCCTGGGTGGCGTCTGGGGAGGCCACCGTCGTTGCGGTGAGGTGTGTGACGTCGGTGTTCCCCGCCGTGGACATATGCCACCCCCGCCAGGCGGCGGCGATGTCCGGTTGGGGGATGCGCAAGCGAGCGGTGGCTGCTCCGCTTTGCAGCGTCTGCGCAAGCCGGTTGGCCAAGGCGTCGGCGTCCGGAGCGAACAGGACCGTGCCCGCGTCGTCTTCGGCGAGCAGTTCTGCCGTGCCGCCAACACGGCTGGCCAGGAACGGCAGTCCCTGGAGCGCGCATTCCACCACCACGCAGGGCGAGTTCTCGATAAGCGATGGCATGACGGCCAACCGCCCGTCTCCGGCGAGATAGCCCAAGGCTTCGGTGGAAGTCAGCCCATACCGGAACGTTGTCGACCAAGGCCAAGCGGTGGCCCGGCGACGCACGTAAGCAGCCCCATCCTCTCCCTCCACCGGGGCGGAACTGCCCAGGAAGGTGATCTGGAGCATCGTGTCGCGCGCTGGTGTGTCGTGCGCCAACCGATCCAGCGCGTCACAAAACAGGCTGACGCCCTTGCGTGTTTCCAGCCGTCCGAAAAAAACCAGCTCCCACACCGGGCGGCGGGTGGCGGTGGCGGAGGGGGAGTGAGGCGGAGTTGGCAGAATATTCTGCCGAACCTCCGCCTGTGGTGGCAACGTCCAACCGGATGCGCGCACCCAGTCGAGCAGGTGAAGGCTCGGGCTGACCACCACATCAGCCTGCTCCACCGAACGGCGCTCCAGGAAATCAACGGCCAACTCACCGGGGCCTTCCAATCCGCCACCGGTGACGCTTCGCACCCAGCGGGTCGGGCCATGCAGACCGACCACCAGTGTCGTCTCGGCAAAGGCAAGCCCCTGGCGTTTGGCGGCGGTGGCGAAAAAACCCAACCCGGTCCAATCGGCGAAGTGAACCACATCAAAGCGCTGTCCACGCAACCAGACAAAGACGTCGTGCGAGAGGCGCAGGAACGGATCGTCACCATCCAAGGGCATTGGGGCGGGGGGGAGCTGGCGGATGGTCAATCCATCCGGATCGTTCCGTTCGAATCCGGAGGGCAAAGGCAGCAACCCCGTGCACAGAACGGTGACAGGGCAACCGGCGACCACCAGCGTTTCTGTCAGTCCGGCAAAGGCGGTGCCAATGCCGCCGCTCCCCGGCACCCCGGCAAATTCATGGGTGACGATGCAAACGGACACCGGGCGGAGCGGGCTGTTCGGGGTGGGTGACGTCATCACCACCGTGTGGTCCGGCTTCGCTGAATCGGGCATGTCGTTGCATTCCAATAACGCTGCGGGCAATATCGCCACGTCATGGGACGCGGCACCCCGAGGAGTAGCGCCGAACCCCTGTTCAGGCCAAGCTCTTCCGCATTCAGCACGACCATTGGGGTCAGTTCTTCAGGCGCCTGTGTTCTTCAAGCCCCTATGTTCAGCAGGGGAGAGCGGAGTGTTGCGCACCAATGATTTTCCCAATTCGTCTTTCATCTGTCACCGCTCTGTTCGTTGCTGGCGCCGCCACGGTCGGGTTGACCATTGGTTCGGCGGCGGCGGATGTTCCACGTCTGCGGCTTCCAATCGATTGCGCGATGGGAGAGCGTTGCGTCGTCCAGAATTATGTCGATCACGACCCCAGTCCTGACCGGCGTGACCACGCTTGCGGTCGCTTGTCCTATGATGGTCACACCGGAACGGACATCCGTTTGCCCGATCATGTCGCCATGCGGGAAGGCGTGGCGGTCCTGGCGGCGGCGGCTGGGGTTGTGCGGGCCACCCGTGACGGCGTGGCTGATGTGGATATGCGGCAGGCGGATCCGGCAACCCTGAAGAACCAAGGCGGCGGCAACATCGTGGTGCTGGATCATGGGGATGGTTGGCAGACGATCTATGCCCACCTGCGTCAGGGCAGCGTTGCGGTCAAGCCGGGGGATCGGGTGGAGGCCGGGCAGCGGTTGGGTCTGGTCGGTTTGTCCGGTTTGACCGTATTCCCCCATGTGCATTTCGAGGTGCGCCACGGCGGTCGCGTGATCGATCCCTTCGTTGGCCCGGACAGCGCCCCCGGAGATGGAGCGGCTTGCGACGCGCCCCGTGCGCCGCTGTGGAGCGTGGAGGCCGCTTCTGAACTGGTGTATCGCGAAACCGCCGGGTTGATCGCTGGTTTCGCCACTGATCGCCCGGACGCTGAACAGGCGCGGCGTGGCGCGTATCAGGCGGCGGCGGTGGGGCGGGATTCGGCAAACATGATCTTCTGGGCCGATGTGATGGGGGTTCTGGCGGGGGATGAGGCCTGGTTCCGCATCGTGGGCCCGAACGGGCGCGTGCTGTCCGAACGGATGACTGCTCTGAGCGCGTCGAACGTCAGTTGGTTTGGGTTCAGTGGGATGAAGCGTCCCGCTGATGGCTGGGCGCCGGGCGGCTATCGCGCGGTCTTCCGTTTGGTCCGCCAAGGCAAGGCGATGGTCGAGATGGAGCGGCGGCTTGACGTCCGCTGAGGTGGTCCGGCGCTTGGCGGCGGCGGTCGAGGCTCACAGCCGGGCTGGACGGTTGGCCGAGGCGGAGGCCGTTTGCCGGGCCTTGATGAGCGTCGATCCGTCCTGCGCGCCCGTCCTGCGCCGCTTGGGCGTGCTGCGCCACACCGCGCGCGATTATTCGGCGGCGGTGCGGCTGTTCACCGCAGCAGCAGTGATGGGCGACAGGGGGGCGCAAGGCGATTTGGGGGTTGCCTTGATGAAGGTGGGGCGGTTGTCCGAAGCGGTGACGAACTTCCGCGCCGCCCGCTCGCAGGCCCCCGACGACCCCCGTGTCGGCTACAATCTGGCCATGGCCTTGCTGGCCGCCGGACAGCTTGACAACGGATTCCGGCTCTATGAAGAGCGGTGGCGTTTGAAAGGCCCGGTGGGGTGGATCCGCCATTGGGATCGGTTTTGGGATGGGCGACCGCTGAACGGTGAAACCCTGTTGGCGCATGCCGAACAGGGGTTTGGCGACACGATCCAGTTCGCCCGCTATGTTCCACTGGCGGCGGAACGTGGAGCTCGCGTGGTGCTGGCGGTCCCCCATGAACTGCGCCGTCTGATGACCGGACTGCCGGGCTGTGCAGCCATCCTGTCGGAGGGGGAGGCCACTCCACCCTACGCCGCCCATGTGCCTCTGATGAGCTTGCCTCGCCTGTTTGGCGCCGGAGCTGACAGGGTGTCTGCGGCCATCCCGTATTTGATGCTTCCCGATGCGGCGCATCCCTTGATCGGTGGCCGGTTGCGGGTTGGCCTTGTCTGGGCGGGACGGCGCGAGGACCCGGATGACGCGCAGCGTTCCTGCCCGCTGGAGCTGTTTTCCCCACTGTTCGCCATGCCGGGGATCGAGATCCACAGCCTGCAAAAGGGTGTGGACGAAGACGATCTGGACCGCTTGCCGGATGGCGGCCGTGTGATCCGGCATGGCCGCTCCCTGACCGATTTTGCCGACACTGCGGCGCAGATCGCCACATTGGATCTGGTGATCGCGGTTGATACCGCGATTGTTCATCTGGCCGGGGCGTTGGGGAAACCGTGCTGGGTGTTGCTGTCGACAGACCCGGATTGGCGGTGGATGCGGGATCGCGCGGACAGCCCATGGTATCCGACCGTCCGCCTGTTCCGTCAGCCAACCTTCGGGGATTGGCCGTCGGTCATCGCCCGGATAACCGACGATCTGAGGGCCATGGCCGAAACGGTCAGGCTGTGAGCCAGGCTGTTGAGAACTGACTGGACGCAACACCCATCAAGGTGATGGTGTCGCCGTTCAGGAAGTCGATCACGAGATCACCCGACACAGCGGCCTTCAACGCATAGGCCCGGTCGCCGAAGGCCAGCCGATCACCGGAATCGCCGCTGAAATCGGCCACCGTGTCCGTCCCATCGCCAATCTGGAAACGGAACAGATCAGCCCCATCGCCACCGGTGAGGGTGTCGGATCCCAAGCCGCCGACCAGCGTGTCGGCTCCACCGTCGCCGAACAGACGGTCGTCGTCACGTCCCCCATAGAGGAGGTCATTGTCGGCCCCGCCGAACAGCGTGTCGTTTCCGGTGTTGCCGAAGAGGGTGTCGGCCCCGCGATTGCCGTACAGCGCATCGGCGCCGTTGTCACCGCTCAACTGGTCTGCCCCATCCCCTCCCAGCAGGGAATCATTGTCCACCCCGCCGAACAGACGATCATCACCCGCCTCGCCGAAGAGCGTGTCTTCGCCCTGGTTGCCGAACAGCAGGTCGGCGCCATCGCCGCCATGCTCCTCGTCCCGACCCGAGGCGCCGGCGATGGTGTCCGTCCCCCCGTTGCCTTCCAACACATTGGCCTCAGCGTTGCCGATGATCGAATCGCCGCCTGAACCACCCTTGGCGCTTTCGATTGTGACGCCAAAGGCGATGGCAACGTTCTGCCGCGCTGCGCTGCCGCCCGAGCGGATGCCGATGGAGCTGAAACTGCCCGCGTTCAGATTGAGGGTGGCCCCCACCACCTGATTGGACGCGTCGAAGGTGTCAGTTCCGCCCGCATCCCAAATGGTTTTCAGCTCTTCCGACGAGGCGCTGAACTGATAGGTGTCGTTTCCGGTGCGGTAGGAGGTGTTGGCGCCATACAGATATTGGATCGCGGCGATGTCATAGAGCATCGGTCCGGCGGGATAGATCGTGGAACCGGCCGCCTCATCATAGGCCATCACCGTGTACTGGTTGGTGTTGGCCGCCCCCGTCAAGGTGGGAGAGCCATCAAACGGATGCTTCAGCCCCAGCGCATGGCCAATTTCATGCACCATCACCATGAAGCCAAAATTGCCCGGCAGAGGGTTGAGATTGGCCGACACACCCGGATTGAGCCAGACATCACCACCCGACCCCTGTTGCCCATAGGGGTAATAGGCGTGCCCTGATGTGTCGTCCGACAGGGTGGCGCTGAAGGCAACCCGGATATCCCCCACCTGGGACGCGGTGTCGGCAACCTGAGTGAAGGAAATGTTGGCGACGGCTGCCCAGGATTGCAGCGCCTGGGCAAAGGCGCTTTGCTGTTGAGCGTTCAATGGCGTCAGGTTGTTGCCCCAAGGCTCACCGCTGCCCGAACTGGAGCCATAACCGCCGCTGGATGTGGACGCTGTTGACCAGCTGCTGCCATAACTCGGAAAGCTGTAGGTCAAGGTCAGACCGGCGCCAACGCCCCCACCCCACTTTGTGCCAACCAGCAGCGCATCAATGTAGGTTTGGGAAGAACGGGAGACGGAGGACACCTGTTCGCTGCTGGTGGGCGTTGCCATGTGCGCACGTCTCCTGTTTCAATCCAACGCAGCCCAGGCCGTCTATGATTCGCCTATGGGACGCGACTGTTGTCAAGCCGATGCAAAATAATGGATTTGGTCGGGATCGACAATCTGACTGTTGTCCGTTGTGCAAGGATCCGGTTGTCAAACATCGGAACGTGCTAACGATAATGGGTGAACCGCGCCGGGATTGTCTGCGGCATTTGTTCGTGAGTCACGCCGCCATTTTCTGAGTGCTTACACCAGCGGCATTGAAGGATGACTCGTGCCGGGGGATTCCCTTTTGGTCTGAATCGTGTTCGCTATCGGCTTGCGGAAGGAGGCGTGCATGGCGGCGGTTGCGATCACGCGGTTGGACCTGAGTTCGGCGGAGTTGCTGGCCGAGCGTAGCGTTGGCGGATTGCCGCGCCGTCTGGGGTTCCGTCGCCTGTCGGTGCGTCCCCAGCATCCTCAGCAGGATGCTGCGGCGATTGAGGCTCATAAAAAACTTTGCCGCTCTGGTCGCTGCGGCGCCCGGCATCCATGCTGGTCGCGTAGTTCCTATTACGTTCGCATGAACCGAACAATATGATCGCTTTCGTGTCCGGCCCCCTATTTCGGCGAGCACGGCGATCGCCCGCAAGCTGGATGCGATCCCTCCGATCATCGGTGGCGGGCCGTTCTATGCCTTGACCGAGGGCGGCATCGAGAGCCTCAAGGAACTGATCCAAATCCACCGAACCGGACGCAGATCGATCCGATCCGCTTCCACATCATTCACCGACTGCGTAAACCGTCACTCGGCTTGCGACAATTCCGCCTGTCGGGCCAACACGCGGGCTTCGGTCGCCACATCCTCCCCTCCGGCGGCCATGCGCAGGAGCAGACTGTGCAGATCGCGGGTGATGGGACGAATTGGCGCGTCGGAGTTGGCCGCGTGCTGTTTCAGATTTGGATCGATGGTCTTGGCGACATCGGCTCGCGCCGCCGCCCGCTTTTCCGGATCGGTCAGCCCTAGAAAATCGGCCAGCCGGTCGTACTGGCGGGTCCAATCGGCGAACCAGGCGTCGTAATCGACGACCAGACGAGGCAGGCCCTGGCTGTACTGCAACGATTCGAAATAATGCCGGGTCCACAGCCGCTCGGCCTGGGGATAAGGCACCTGCCCCTTGGACGCGAAGGAGGTGGCGACAGTTCCCGGTCCACGCAGGCTGATGAGCAGCAATGGATCAAGCCGCAATGACGTCAGGATGTCGTTCCACAACGGCATCAGGCGCACCGTGCGGGGGTCCTTGAACCCCCACAGATCCGGCGTCTCATCCAGCTCACGCCGAACGATGTCGGCCAGTTCACGTTTGAGCGCCAACACCTCCGGTTGTTGCCACGCGGCGTCTGGAATCGGCCAATCGGCGGTTTCGCGATTCCAATAACGGTCCAGAATCTGCAAAAGCCGATCCTGGATCTCGGTGATCTGGGCGTGTTCCCAATAATCGTAACGTGGAGCCTGCTCAAAATTCTCACGCGTCAGCACGTGACGGCCAAGCTCCACGCCCATCAAGGCGATAGCGCGCGCCAGAAGCGAGGTGCCGCTGTTGTGCATCCCCAGCACGATGACCACCCGACGACGGGGGGGGCGGGAGAACAGGCCTTTGAACATTGCATGCATCCGCTGGTGTGGAAACGGCTGAGGTTCAGAGCGGTTGCGCCCGGCTGTCGAACGCGAAGTCAATGGGGCCGTTGGAACAGCGCCCACGCACCGGCAGGACCATGAACATGGCGACGTCCACCAAACGGCTCAACCAATGCCGTTCGCCTTCGATCAGACCCGAAATCGCGGCGTTGAGGAAATAGGTTCCTTCCATCATCCGGCATTCAAACTCGTGCGTCACCTCCAGCGTCGTTCCGGCCTCCACATAATCCAGAACGCGGGTGGTGTTCAGCGTCGTCGCTCCGCCCAGCTCGACGCCGGTGACGGTCTTGATCCGGGTCCCGACGGCGACCCCCCAGGCCGCGTCGTCGATTTTGACCTGATACTGGATCGTGTAACGGCGACCCGACATCAGCACATTCACACGGCGACCGTCCTGCGACCGGATTTGCACATCGAGAATGCAGGCCCCCCGGGTTTCGTAAGCCGTCGGGCTTTGAGGAACGAGGCCGGGATTGAAATGCTCCTCCAACTCCGCGTCGCCCTTTGCGGCGTTGGTCTCATCGGGGATCGGGGCTGCGCCCCCCACCCTCTCATCGGGCAATGGAGCCTCTCCCCGACGGGACGCCAACAGAGTCTCACGGAAAGCTGCCCGACGGTCAGCCGGGGTGTAGAGCAGCCGATGATAGAAATTGATCGCGCGGCGCGGCGGGCCGTCATACAGCAGCTCGCCATGATCGAGCAGGATGGCGCGATCACACAGCTCGACCACCTGGTTGGCCGAGTGGGAAACGAACAGGATGGTGGCGCCCTTAGCCTTGATCGCCTCGATCCGCGCCATGCAACGGCGCTGGAACGCTTCGTCACCGACGGCCAAAGCCTCGTCCACCACCAGGATGTCCGGGTTGACGGAAATGGCAACGGCGAAGGCAAGCCGCATGACCATGCCGGTTGAATAGGTCTTGGTTGGCTGGTCCAGGTGTGGGCCAATGTCGGCGAAAGCCGCGATGTCGTCGAACAGGCGGTCAGTCTCGTTCCGATCCAATCCCAGGATGGCGCTGTTCAGATAAACATTCTCGCGCCCGCTGAAATCCGGGTTGAAGCCGGAACCCAACTCCAGCAGCGCCGACACCCGGCCATTCACCATCACCTCACCCACCGATGGGCGCAGGGTGTGGCAAATGATCTGCAACAGGGTCGATTTGCCCGAACCGTTGTGACCGACGATCCCGACGGTGCTGCCGCGCTCGATCTCAAACCCGACGCCGCGCAGCGCCCAGAATTCCTGATAATAGCGGCGGCGATGCCGGAACAGCGCCTGCTTCAGACGGTCTTCGGGACGGCTGTAGATTTGGTAAACCTTGGAGACGTCGCGGACCGCAATGGCCAAATCGGATCGGAGCATGAAGGACGAACCGCTGTAGAACCCGGGAAGCTTGCCGTATCCTGCCGCAACACAACGCACGCAATATCCGAAGGGCGCGTCCAGAAGCGGGGCATACATAGTCCTGTGGGCTTCCGCCACGCAACCTTATTCTTTTCGACGCACCGCCGCCACCTCCGCGCCACAACAGCGGGAAGGTTGGACGCGCCATGGTTTTCCCACTAAGAAAACAAAGCGTTGACGATGGGCGGCATGGTCGCGGACAGAAGAAGGGCAACGATGATGATTCCGACAATCGATGCTCCGGCCCCCACGCGTGTCCTGTTCGTGACCGGCGCGCCGGCTGATGGGTTGGCTGGCGGGGTGAAAGTCATCCACCGCCACGCCGAACTGCTGGCGGATCTGGGAATCGACGCCCGTATTGTCGCCCCACACGGCCAACCGCTGTGGTTTCGCTCCCGCGCCGTGGTGGACAGCAGCCAGCGGCTGCGCGTGGATCCAACCGATTGTCTGGTCTTCGGGGAGGAGATGGACCGCCATTTCGACACGGCGCGCGCCCTGGCGTGCCAACAGGTGTTGTATTGTCAGAACCATCATTATCTGCGGCTGGAACGGCTGAACGGGCGTCAACCGGTCGATCTTGGCGTGCACCGCGTCGCGGCGGCCAGCCGGGCGATTGCCGATTTTTTTGATGGCGTGGTCGGTTGGGCCGACGTTCCAGTCCTATCGCCCCCCATTGATCCGGTCTTGTTCCGCCCAGGACCAAAACGTCTGCGGGTGGCTGTCCTGCCGCGCAAGCTGCCGGAGCACGCCGCCTTCATCCGGGCGGTCTTTCGCCACAAGAACCCCGATCTGGCAAACGTCGAATGGGTGGAGATCGTTGGCCGTCACGAAGAAGAGGTGGCTGAGATCCTGGCAGGCTCGGCGGCGCTGCTGTCGCTTGCCCACCGCGAGGGATTGGGCATGGTCGCGCTGGAAGCGATGGCCAGCGGCTGCGCCGTTGTCGGTTTCCACGGTATGGGGGGGTTGGATTACGCCACACCGGAAAACGGGCGTTGGTTCTTCAGCGATGAGATGGTCGCTTGCGCCGATGCCCTAGCCGATGTCCTGCGCGGACTGGAGCGCGGGGATTCCACCGTCGCAGCGATGATCGCGGCGGGACAGGCGACCGCCGCCACCCACGCCCCCAACCGGATCGCAGACGCCCTAACCGCTTTCTATGGGGGGCACGCATGACCGCATCCCCGTTCCCCGCCCGCATCGTCACCGGGGCGGACGCCCGTTACTTCGCAATGACCGGCCTGCTGACCCAGTCGCTGGCGCGATGGCTTCCCACCGCCCCGCCACCTCTGGTGTGTGACTTTGGCCTGACCCCGGCGCAGCGACGTTTCTTGGAGCAATCCGGGCGGCTCTTGCCCCGACCGGCCCGGATCCCGGACGGCGCACACCCCTATCTCGCCAAGGTGGCCCTTGCCGATTATCTGGCCGAACTTCCGGATGCTTGGAAAGAGCCGTTGATCTGGATCGACGGCGACATGATGGCGGTCGGTCCGCTGGACGCGCCGCTGCGCGGCTTGTGCGACGGCATGGCGCGGGCGGGCGTGACGCTGGCCGCCGCGCCTGACGCCGAGACCGCCGACATTGGATCCTTCATTGATCGCTGGCCGGTTGCTCCCTTTGCCGCCGCAGTCGCCGCGACAGGGATTCCGCCAACCCGCCCTTACCTCAACTCCGGTTTCTTCCTTTGCCGGGATTCCGCCGCCCTGGCCGAGATCCGCGACCAATGCGCGGCCATGGCCGATCACCCGATGAGCGATCAGAACGCGTTCAATCTGGTCGCTTGGGGCGGCGGTCGCCGCTGCGGGGTGCTGAACGGAGCGGTGTGGAACGTCCATGGCCGTCGGTTGGCAAGCATCGCCAACTCCGGTGACGAGGCCGCGCCGATCATGTGCGGTGGGCAAAACGCCCTGCTCCTGCACGCCACCTCCATTGGCGGCGCGCATCACGAGGAGCGCAGCGGTGGGTTGCGGGAACCGGGAGGGCGCGCTCTGCCAGTAACGGTAAAGGTCTTTCGCGCACCGCCCCTGGCGGTGATGCAGCGAGCGTTTCTCGGCGATTTCGCCGCCGCCCACCGTGATGAATTGCTCACCGCCGGGTGTTACAGCGATCCGGCTCCCTGACCGTCGATTGGTCAGCGGCACTCATGGGCGCGGGCGGACAACCAGACACGCCACCGTTGGGACAGGGTCAGCGGCGGCAAAGGGCCGGACAACCAACCGGAAAGATCACGTCCCAGATACCGGCCAAGCCGTTCGATCTTGGGCCGGTACATCCTGTCCAGATAATGGCGCAGGGTCGGCCGCATCGGCTGACCGGAGCCGACATTGTGCGGGGTGGATAGGGAGTCGTCGGGAATGCCGTCATACACCGCCGGATCAACGCCAAGATGGGCGCAGCAGCGCTTCATAACCCCTCGTGGATCGGCAACGATGTCATCGAAGGTTTCCACATGGATCTGTTCGGCGGGAAAGTGGCTGCGCCAGACGGTCAGGCAGGTTTCGTAATCACCGCGCTTGGCCGATCCACCCGCATTGAAATGATCAATGAACCAAGCGTCCGACGCCTCTTGCAGGGTCATTTCCGCGCGCGGCAACGCCATCAGCGCCGCCGACCACGCCCGTTCGATCGGGTTGCGCATCAGGTAAATCAGACGGAGATCAGGGAACTCCCGCCGGATCTCCGTCACCACATCCAATGACAGGATTCCATAGGCCGGGGTGATCTCCCCCGCCACGGTTCCGGTCGGGGCGACCGTAAACTGATCTCGGTACCAATCCAGACCACGGGCGCGGTGCCAGTCCCAGAAATGAAGCTCCTTTTCCTCCGTCAGGAAGACATCCGGGTGCTTCTTCAGATTGAAGTAAAGCCAAGTCGTGCCGGCCTTCTGGGCGCCGATGCCAAGGAACTGGAGCATGAGGGGATGATTACCGAGTTGGTGCAGAAGAGGCAGTCAGCGGCAACGACCGTCACATCACATCGGCAAAGGCCGGACGGCTGCGGTTGAACCAGTACAGACCGGCAGCGGCGACCAGAACAGCGACAAGGCTGTAAATCCCAAGCTGCGGCCAATTGGGCAGAACCCCCCAGATGATCAGACCGCGCGCCTGCTCCACCGGAATGGTCAACGGGTTGAGAACGAGAAAGCCGCGCAACGCTTCGGGAATGGCGCTGCTTGGGAACAGGATCGGGCTGAGAAACAGCATAAGGGTCAACAACGGCGGCATCACTTGCCCAATGTCACGCAGAAAGACCCCAAAAGACGCCAGAAACCACACCAACCCCAGAGTCAATAGCACGAAGGGGAAAACCACCACCGGCAGCAGGATCACCGTCCAGGGCAGCACCCCCTGCACCAACCCGTAAATGGCAAACAACGCCACAAAGCTGATGGCCCCGTGGAACAGCGCCGATCCAATCGTGCTCCAGCCCAGAATTTCCAAAGGGAAGACCACACGCTTGACCAAATTGGCGTTTCCAAGGATCAAACCGGGAGCGCGACTCAGGCACTCGGCAAGAAAGCTGTGCAGAATCAGTCCGACGAACAGGATCAGGGCGAAGCTGACATGCCCATCGGTCGCCGTTGTAGCCTGATCCGGCGCTCCTGCGGTCCATTGCGTTTTGAACATCACACCGAACACCAGCGTGTACATCGCCAGCATCACCAGCGGAGTCAGGAACGACCAGAGCAGGCCAACAGCCGACCCCCGATAGCGTCCGGCGATGTCACGCCATGTCAACTGACGCACCAGATAATGATGCTGGAACAGGCTGTGGGGAATGCGCAAAAGGCTCGCGAACATCGCTTTGGTATTCGGTCAGGGAATGGGATCGGAGAGAGGTGGGCCACGCTTTGGCACGGGCGGGTGATCTATAACACGCTTATCTCGCCCGAGTACACCAGGAAGGGGCAAGGGGGAGCCAAGCCGAAGACGCAGCGTGTCGCCATGCCTCCATCGACTTTTTTTCCTTCCCCGCCCAACATTGCCAAGAAGTAATGTGCAATGCGCTGCGGCCCATTTTATCCTGCTTTCGAGCCAAGCTGAGTTTGCCAACTATAGCGCGCGACGTTGAGGTTGCAGCCCCATGCCTCGTGGTGTGCGCGCGCTATAGTTGGCAGTCCCTTTCCCTTCTTATCAAAATGGTTTTAACCGGCAAAGCGCCTGACCTCGAATGGGCAGGGGTTTTTGTGGCGTCCACGTTTTCGATATCGGCGTTTTCACCAATCCTCCATGCTCGTGGCGGCTTTCTGGACAAGCCATGGAGCGGAGGGCATAACAAGCGACATGGGCGCCTTGCGCCTTTGAAAGCCGGCTGTCGATAAGGCCCAGCGCCGATGAATCTCGCCCTTCTGTTTTGGTTTTACAAGGATTTGGACGTCTGCGAAAACCGGCTGGCGGCGTTGCGCGCCTGCAACCTGAACCGCCCGATCTATGGTTTGTACGGGGGCGATCCGGCAGAGGCCGCGCACGTCCAGGCCCGGCTGAGCTGTTGGCTCAACGACTTTTATGTTTTCACCGAAAACCAGGATTCCCACTGGAAATGGCAGCATGGCGATCAGCTCATCGCCGCTTGGCATCGTGATCGTGGGCATGCGTTGGCGTGGGACACCATCGTCATCGTTCAATGGGACATGCTGCTTCTGGCGCCAGTGGAGCGGCTGTTCCCCACCTTGAAGCCAGGAGAGGCATTGTTTTCGGGGTTACGCCCTGAGCATGAGGTCGCCGACTGGTGGGGATGGCTGAACGGAGCCGACCCTGAAAAGCGCGCGGACCGAGACGCGTTCCGTCTTTATCTGGAAACGGAACATGGCTATCGCGATGCGCTGCTATGCTGCCTGTTCATCGTCGTCTGCCTGCCCCGGCGTTTTCTGGACCTCTACAACGCCGCCGGACCACCGCTCGCCGGTTTCCTAGAATACAAGCTGCCAACCCTTGCGCGGGTTTTCGGAATTCCCTTTTGTGTGGAGCACCCCTACCGTCCCTGGTGGGCCAGCAACCCCGTCACCCGCCAGGCCCCGGAACGGGAACGGTTGTTGAACGCTGTTGGACAGGACATTTCTCTGAACGCCGTTCTGGCGGAAACAGTCCGGAAAGACGGCCTGCGGATCATGCACCCATACCGACAGCGTTTCCCGCGTTCGTTCGGCAATCGCTGGATGGCGTGGGTGGTTTTGCAGGCGCGACGGTGGCTCCGACGCTGACGCCGGAGCGTCAATGATTTGCTCGGCTTGCCTCCTGACAACCCACAGCATGCTCTCCATGTTTCGTGTGATTGCTGGATGATGTAGTGTCATCCATGCACAGCGTTTTCGCCACGAGGTTTTGTATCATGCACAGCGTCCGTTCCGCCGTTCTGATCGCTGCCCTGTCCTCCACTGTTCTGGCGGGGTGCCAGACCGGTTCCATAGGTACGAAGGAGGGGTTTGGCGCCGTTGGCGGCGCCGTGGCCGGCGGCCTGATCGGCTCGCGCTTTGGCGGCGGCACGGGCAAACTGGTGGCTGTGGGCGTCGGCTCGCTGCTCGGCGCCTTCGTCGGACGGGAAATCGGCGCGTCGTTGGACAAGGCCGATCAGACCTACGCGGATCAAGCCGCCACTCGTGCCTACAGCGCCCCCATTGGTCAACCCATCCGCTGGAACAATCCCCAATCCGGAAACCAGGGAACCATCGTGCCGATCCGGGATGGCTACGCCGAAGGTGGAGCTTATTGCCGCGAATTCCAGCAGACCATCGTGGTTGGTGGTAGAACCGAGCAGGCCCACGGCAGCGCCTGCCGTCAACCGGATGGCTCGTGGAAGATCGTGGGATAATTATTTCATCAACAGCCAGACTGACACTGAAGTGTAATGCCAATATGAAGCGCAGCGAACTCTCCCTTGATTCAGTACAAATGGAGAAAATACTACAAGATCCCCTTGTATCGCTTAGTTTTGGCCAAGAGGGAGAGGATCTTCTAATCGCGGCTTTGCTGAACATTCCCTCTCAGAAATTTGGCTTTTATGTGGATGTTGGCGCTCATCACCCAAGGCGTTTTTCAAATACCTATGCCTTCTATTTGAAAGGTTGGTCAGGGATCAATATTGATCCCTATCCATATGGCATGAAAGCGTTTCAGTCCACTCGCCCTCGCGATGTCAATCTGGAAATCGGGATCGCGGCAAACGCAGGTCAATTGACTTATTTCATGTTCGACGACGCAGCCCTGAACACCTTTGACGCAGAGCGCGCTCAGCACCTGGAGGCCAACACCCCATACCGGTTGGTGGGTCAAATGACCGTGCCGGTTCAACCGCTCGTCCAGATTTTGGACACTCATCTCCCCCATGGGCAAGTGATCGACTTTTTGAACGTCGACGCAGAAGGGTTTGACTTAACCGTACTGTCATCAAACGATTGGACCCGGTACCGTCCAACCTTGGTGATCGCAGAGGATGGACAGGCCAACGCGGCTCATCTCATGGACAGCCCCTTGGTTCGTTTTATGGATGAAGTGGGATATGAACCAGTCATCCGCTTGCCGCGCAGTATTTTTTTCCAGAAACGGCCTTGCTGACAGGCACGTTACCCCTATCGATTGAAACAGCCCGCTTAGGGTAGGAGTATGCCGAGCTGCGGGTGTCTCCAATTATCCATACGGCGTAACCTCTCACATGGACAGCACGGACAAAACGATGACTCTGCCCATTCATCCGGCCACCAACACGCAAACCCCGGCGATCGATTTCGATGGATGGCGTCATCGCATCCGGCAAGACGTCGCGTGGAATTACCATTTCGAAATGGGTTGCGCGCTGTGGCGAACCGGAGACTGGACGGCAACCTCCGCCGCTTTCTCTCGGGCTGTCGAGGCCGATCCGCATCGGCTCATCGCCCATTGTGGCCTGTTCCTGGCTTTGGAGCACAGCGGGCAAAGTCAAGATGCTGCGCAAAGCCGCGCGCAAGGCTTGGCTTTGACGGCTGATTTCGATACCCAGGCACAAGCTATGGAGTTGTGCTTTCTGGCCGATCACGACATCTCAACGCAAGAGTGGAAGCAAGCCATCAGTCGGCTTGATAAAGCGGCCTCTTTGGCGATAAATGAAGAAATCCGCGCGGAGTTGGTTAAACGTTACCTCATACTGAGTCGCCATTTCATAAAATTGGATCAGTCAATTTGTCTCGATATTTTGGATAGAGCGTCAAACATATCCCCTAACGATTCGTCTCTTTATTTTCAAATTGGTTTGCTTTATAGGGAAATCCCATCTGGGATGGAAAAAGCAGAAAATTCATACAGTGTCGCATTGGAAAGTGACCCAGACAACATTAACATTCTGATAAGTTCAGCAAATACAAATCTATACTTGTGCAACTTTAAAAAATCTCAAGATCAATTGCAACGTGCTTTCAATCAGGATCCCTATAGGGTGCAAATTATTGATCTTATGGGGCACCTCATGCTGGTTCAGAATCGATTTGATGAGGCAGAACAGCTTCTGGCCCCCGCCATTGCAAGCAACCCGGCAAATCTTGATCTCGTCAGCATTTTGGTCCTCAACAAAATTGGCGCCGGGCGTTTGGCCGACGCCAAGATCGCAATTGATGAAGCTATGAGCCAGGGGAACGCGCCCTATCAACCAATATTTATCAATATGCAGGCTCTGATTGCCCAACGTCAGGGTGATTATGCCACAGCAAACACATTGCACAGCAAAGCTGCTGCTCTGGCCCCCCATGCGATGAGCATACACATCGATTGGGGTTTCACCTTGCACTTGGCTGGCCAAGAGGAAGAGGCCCGCGCTGTCCAGCAGAGCGTTATCGACCAACAGTACCGTTGGTTTGCGGTTGCCTCCCACCTGCGCCCTTGGGCAACCGAGCAAATGAAAGCTGTCTATCGGGCGCGCGGGGCCGTTTTCTGAGCCTGCTCCGCGCGAGTAGACACCAGATCATACAGGCCGAAGCTCAGCCTGCATGATCTGGTTCCCGTTTTCCGGACAGTTTGGCTGCTGAACACCTCGAAGAACCTGTGTTTTTGCGTGCAATGAGCGCGTATGTGCGGAAATGACGAGCATTTTGGCATGATTTTGGCTGAAGCTGATGGCGTTTGAGCTGCCTGACCATCGTCAGGCAACGCCATGCGGCTGGATATGAGTCAACGCCGGGATGGAGAATCCGCCGCGCCTCCACCTGAGTGAGGCCGAGAAGGGGCGCCTGTTTGTGGAGCAAGCGGCGTTGATCGAGCGCTTGGCCGCGCGGATCACAGAACGTGAGACGCTGGTCGGCAAGCCGCGCAAGGCGTCGTCAAATTCCCACATCCCGGGGTCGCAGGATGGCCCCCGATCCCGACCGGGATCGGATTGGCGGCATGACACGGACCTGAGCCAAGCTTATCCCAGCCGCAAAACTGTCCGGGGAACGGGAATCACCGAGAGCCAACCAAAACAAATCAAGCACAATCATGAACTTACAAAATTGCATCAAGATAATCTCTGAAACATACAATAATGATTAAATTTAACAGTATATATACATACGATTTATCCTGAAAATATTTTCTGAAATCCCTATTGATATTCACGAAAATCCACGCCATCAAGCATGATGACGAGATTCATAGTCTGAAACAACGATTTTGTTCTTCTTCTCGAAAAGAAACCCCCAAATTTCCGGCTGTTCTGGAGCATGATTCACCCATTGATGCTCTGTTGGAACCAATTTGCGATCAAGCCGCAACCCCGCCAACTCACTCGCCCTTATCAACTCCAGACGATTGATCGCCCAGCACGGATAGGCGCTTTGATAGTCCGATCCACTGTCATGATGGAGCATGGCAAAAGTTGGGACAGAGCAGACCACCGGAACCCGCAACAACACCAGGATTCCCTTGGTCGCCGCAGCCAATTTGGCCAGCACCTCTTGCCACTGTTCCGTATGATGAAGCGCGGCTTGCGCGATCACCAAATCATACGGGGATCCGTCAAAACCGCCATCCACACTGGTGAATGTAGCCTCTGGTGTAAGAGATCGGCCAAAAACCGCAACCTCTTCCTGCTCCTGCACATGATAGTCCAGCGTTATTCCAGGCAGAAGACTGGACAGGGCAGGGTAAAGCCCACCCAGCCCCCCTCCCCAATCCAAAACAGACACCCGAGTGCGACCGCACGCCACACGCAAGGCTGCGTAAGCCAGAGTCATCACTTCGTTTTGAACGCGCAGATCACCACCGATGGGTTGTGTCGTTCCCATCCGCCGCCGGACCACCGCCACACGCGCCGCCATTGCTTCCAGCGCTGTGCGTTTTGACCAACCTGGCGCCAAATCCGGATCTGTGATCCAGCCGTCTGGTCGATGCTCCCATGAGGATGGAGGACGCGCCGTCTCTTCTTCATCCCGCAAACTGTCAACATGGTGGGGCAGAGCGTGGCGTTCAGCGAAATGACGCAGGCGCTCTTCATAAAGCCCATACAACCGATCCACAACGCTCTGGTCAGGCCGTGGTTCGATGACGCCATATTCGCCCAAATTCCGTTGCGCTGTTCCCGCTGCCCCCAAACGAAAACGATGGAAATGAAAAAACAGAAGCGGAACGTCATCCACCCAGATCTCATCTCCTTTAAGCGTCAAGGTGGCCGAATCAAGATTCCACGGAGCCAAATTGACTCCCCGGTGTTCTAAAATACAAACATTATTATAACGAACTGGCCAATCATCCAAATATCTCTGATCGCCGAATCGATCTCCATCGACATAATCATAACACCAATCCAAACATTGACGCCGATAATCTTCTAAGCAAGACATTCCAGATTGATCGCGACGCCAAGTCAACCACCCAACGTTAAACAATCCATATCGACGCCGACACGAGTTTTTCTTAGAAAAACGATGAGGAACAATAGCAATTGAAGAATTCCCAATCTGATCAAAGATGGCGTTGGGATCCTGAAAGAAATACAAATCCGCATCCACATAGGTAAGTCGGCTGATCTCGGGATTGCAATCAAAAATCGCTTTGCAGAACGATCCCGTCAGCGTGAAGTAGTAGGCCGCTCCGGGCCGCTCCGCCCGCACCGCAGCCAGTTCGGGATCCAGTCGCTCCAACTTCGCCAAGGGCAACAGGCGAACTCCGTCGTCCGGCACAGCGGACAATCGTTCCCACACCTCATCATCCAAACACAAGATGTGCAGGCGAACAGGGGCAGGACTGCGGCGCAGGGATTCGAGAAGCGCCAATCCACGAGTCAGGTAGCGGGAATCAAAATAGGTGCAAAATTCATGTTCAAAGACAGGCTGTACCATGCAGCGCCCCAGAAACCAGCGGACCGATGATCCAGTATGGCCGAGAGCTGGCGCAATGGACAGACTCAACGGAAATAAAGCTTCCTTAACTCTTCAGGCCAGTGATAGCAAAACAGTGCGCTTTCCGCGCTGGACCAGAGGCGGCTTTTCCGATGATCGACCCCAACAGCCATAGAACACCCACCCGATCCCCCGAACGCCTGCGACTCGTTCAGTTGGAAAGCTTCTACCCCGCGTATCTTGATCATTTCTACGCGCAGAAACCGGCCCGTCTTGATATGGGATCGGATGCGCAAACACGCGCTCTGCTCGACGATGGCTTCAGCGCGGCGCACATCATCACCCCCTATCTTGCTTCTTTGGGGTACGACGCTCATTTCGTCGTCGGCAACGCCATTCCCCTGCAGGCGGCGTGGCTCAAAGAGCAGGGGGTCGCCAACCCACCGCGCTGCGTGTTTCCAACCGAAGCTCTGCGTGCACGCATTGACGCGCTTGCGCCTGACATTCTGTATTGCAGCGACGCCATCACCTATGACAGCCGCTTCATCCGCTCCTTGCGCCGACGCCCAAGACTGGTGATTGGTTGGCAAGGAACGGACATCCCGGTCAACACCGACTGGAGCGCCTTTGATGTGATCCTGTCGGGGCTGTCCCAGGTCCGAGCCATGGCGCCCATGTTCGGCGCCATGGCTGCGGTCCCATACGCCCCCGGCTTCCCCACTTGGATCGCAGACGCTGTCGCGGATGCCCCGATTCAACACGACGTCGTGTTTGCAGGATCATACACCAGCACGCAACACGCTCTGCGCAACACACTGCTGCGCCGCTTGGCTGAGGCCAGCGAGACGCACGGCTTCAGTTTGGCGTTGCACCTGAGCGGCGCCCTTGATGATCTTTCCCCTGCCGTCCAACGCTGCCTACAGCCTCCGGTCTTCGGCGTTGGCATGCAACAGGCCTTGAAGAGCGGGCGCATCGTTTTCGACGCCCGCGCCACCATCCTGGCAAACGACCGAGATGGCGCGTCGTTTGATGTGGGAAGCGACGAAACCACCAACATGCGGCTTTTCGAGACAACAGGGGTCGGGGCCTGCCTGCTCACCCCGCATTACAAGAATCTTGCCGACTTTTTTGAACCAGGCCGGGAGGCCGCCACATTCCAGACCGCCGACGATCTGATCGCAACCGTTCTGCGCCTGCTGGCCACTCCGCAAGAGCGGGAAGCCATAGCGGCCAACGGACAGCGGCGTTGCCTCCAGGATCACAGCATGGAACGACGCGCCATCTGGTTTGACCAAATCGTGCGCCGGCATCTGGTCAGCGAACGCTCTGAGAGCGCTCAATCAACGCAGACAGTCGCAACGTCCATGATCTCCGCACGCTTTGGCGCATCCAACGCGGCGACGGCGCTCCTGTCACTCGAACACGCGCTGCGTCTTGCCGATGACGGTTGGGATGACGTGCGCCTGCGGATCACGCCAACCGACAGCATCGCAGCCGAGATCGCCCGCCACCGCTACCCGCAGGCTGACATCGGCCCCATCACCCCCACCGCACCCAAAATGGTGGAGCGCGAGAACGTTCCTTTGGATGCGGTTGTGCGGATGCACGCGCGTCTGAGCCGCGATTACGACATCGCCCCCCTTCAATTCACAGCCGATGGATACACCGTCGTTGATCGCACGACCGCCATCGCCGTGTCCGTGGCGGATGGCTGGTCATCCGACTCGGTCGCCGAATGGCAAAACGACGCGTACGAAGCGCTGCTGACGGACATGCGGGCGGGATCACCCCGTGTCGATCTCTCCATCGCCGCCGAAGCGGTGGCCGCGACCGGATTGACGGCTCCCTCCCTGTTGGAAATCGGGTGTGGCGGCGGGTATTACGCCGACGTGTTCGCCCACCTGCTGAACGGATCGGTTCACTACAGCGGGATCGATCGTCACCCAACGATGATCGCTGCGGCGATCAAGCGACGCCCCTCTCTGTCCCTGGCCGTCGCCGACGCCACGCGGTTGCCACATCCAGACGCATCGGTCGACATTGTTTTCAATGGCGTCTCTCTGATGCACATCATGGATTACGAGGCCGCCATCGCCGAAGCCGCACGGGTGGCGCGCCATTTCTGCGTCTTCCACACGGTTCCCGTCCTATCGGGACGCGCCACCAGCTTCCTGACGAAGAGCGGCTATGGCCAGCCGATGGCGGAGGTTGTTCTGAATGAAGGAGAGTTGCGATTTTTGTTTGCCAGGCACGGGTTGCGGGTGGTTCGGGTGTGGCGCAGCCTGCCCTATGATTTGCGTGGCGTTCTGGGTGAACAAACCGTCACAAAGACCTTTCTGTGCGAACCCATCCGGGGAGTCGCCACCCCACCCAAACCCGCCCTGCTGAACATTGGCTGTGGCGGCCGTTTTCACGAAGATTGGGTCAACATGGACATCGTCCCCCATGGCTACGGGACGTTGGTCCATAACGCCGCCACCGGCTTGCCCTTCCCTGACAACAGCTTTGAAGCCGTCTATCACTCCCATGTTCTGGAACATTTGCCCCGCCGGGACGCGCCGTTCCTGATCCGGGAATGCCTGCGCGTCCTGAAACCGGGCGGAATCATTCGGGTCGCGGTTCCCGATCTGGAAACCCAATGCCGCCTTTATCTGGGGCTGCTGGATCGTGTCGCCGGATCACCATCGGATGCGACGCCCGATGACGATGCGCGATACGATTGGCTGGTGGTCGAAATGCTGGATCAACTGGTGCGCCATCGCTCCGGCGGCGATATGCAACGCCTCCTGACCCGGCGCCCTCTGCGGGCCGCCGACTTGATCGCCGAACGCATCGGACGCGACACGCTGGCGATGATTGGCCCACGACAAGACACGATCACCACCGAACTTGATGACGCCGCAACGGGTCGATTCCGGCGCTCCGGCGAGGCGCATCAGTGGATGTACGACCGTTTTTCTCTGCATCGCCTGCTGAAACGGGCCGGGTTCAGCGATCCACACGTCCGCGACGCCTCGTCATCCGTCATCCCCGGCTTCAGCGATTATTGCCTGGACACCACCGTGGACGGAGCAACCCGCAAACCGGACAGCCTGTTCATGGAAGCGGTCAAACGCCTGCCAGCCGCATCAACGGATGGAGAAGGGGGGGCGTGACAGACGCCGCCAACCATCAATCCGGGAATCATGCTGCAAAACCGGCCCCATAAAGCCAGCCTCGGCCAGACCACCATGATCTTTCGGATTGGCCAGCCGCTCATACAGGGACCACACGGCATCCCGTTCCATCGCGCCGGGCATGGTCAGGGCGTCCACCTCACGGTAATAACCGGCCAGATCATCGCTGATCTGGCCGGGGTGGCGGCGAAAGCAGCCCAACACGCTGTTGACCATCACAAAATCGCTGTGCTTGGCAAAGCGGCGCCACAGCTCAAAATCGCCTGCAGCGCGCAGCGAGGCATCCAATCGCCCTCCCGCGTCCAACCACAGGGTTGCGGCCCAAAAACACCCTTCCTGCTGCACAAAAGGCAAATGCCGTCCATCGTGCAATCCAACCGCAAGGCTGCGCCGGGGATAACCAACAGCGTCCTCCATCCGGATCAGGGTGCCGGAACGATTGATATGGGCCGTCCGGCCACCAAGCCAACGGATGGACGGATCCGCCCGCACAAGCTCCAGAACCGTGGCCATGGCCGATGGAACCAAACGGTCGCTGGCGTTGATCCACCCCATCCAATCGGTTTTTTCCACTCCGACAACCCGAAAGCCCTTGTCAAGGGCATCGTACAATCCACCATCCGGCGCGCTTTCCCACGTCATCCGAATCCCACCATCAGGACCGCTGGGCAAGCCACCATTGGCCAGCGCCCGCTCCCAGGCTTTCAAACGTTCGACGGTTCCATCCGTTGACCCACCATCCTGCAAATGATAGCGAAGCTGGAAAGGGCCGGATTGCGTCACGACGCTCGCAATGGTGTCGTCGATCAGTTCAACCGCGTTGCGGCAAGGGGTCACAATGGTGAAACGGCGCATGATGCGTACAACGGCCCGGTTCCTGACAAAGACGATCCTGCGCATGAGGCAAGAAGGCAGGGCGCTTGTCCAGATGCGGCGAACCGACCGTTCGTCGCACGGCGCCGCTCAAGGGAACCAATGATGCAGAAACCGGACATGCCACACACCGCATTGGCAGGGAACCCCCACCATACAGCCGATGGATCCGATTTGCCCGCCACAGACACGCAATGGTTCCAGATCGGAGAGAATTTCCGTCAACACGGCCGTTTCGCACAAGCCGCCGATGCGTACCGGCGCGTCTCTTCCCGCGCTCCCGAGCATGCGACAGCCCGGCATCGCCTGGCCAACACCTTGAAAGCGGTGGGTCTCCTTGGCGCCGCCGAAGACGCCTATCGCGATGCCTTGGCGCTTGTCCCTGACAACATCGAAGCGCGCCGCCAGCTTGGCAACACCCTGCGCGAGCAGGGGCGTTTCAACGAGGCGCAAGAGGAATACCGGCGTGCTCTGGCCTTATCCCCCGGCAATCCGACGGTGTTGACCCAGGTTGGACGTGCGTTTCTGGAAAATGACCTGCCTGAAGAGGCCGCACGGGTGTTGCTGCCTCTGGTGATGGAACACCCCGACGAACCAGGGGCCGCTCTTGCGCTTGCCGAAGCTCTGGGTGGGCGCGCCGCAACCTCTTTCGACTCGGCTTTGAAGCGGATGGCGCAGCGTGGCGTCGAGGTCGGCGCCGTGATTGATGTGGGCGCTGCAAACGGAAGCTGGTCGCGACTCGCCCGGCGGCACTGGCCAAACGCCCACTGTCACATGATCGAAGCGTTCGGTCACTGGAAAGACGAATTGCAACGGCAATGCGCCCGCAACAGCGGTTGCAGCGCGCGAATCGCCGCTGTAGGCGCGCAGGATGGTGGACGCATCGCCTTCAGCAACGACCCGGACCAACCGTTTGGCGGGGCGATCGTTCCCGCCGACAGCGCAGGCGCATGGACCGTCGATGAAATCACCATAGACGCCGAAGTCGCACGGACAAGGCTGCCCGGCCCCTATCTGTTGAAGTTGGACACCCATGGCGCAGAAACCGCGATTCTGGAAGGCGCGCAGGAAACCCTCACCCACTGCGCGCTCGTGGTGATTGAAACCTACAACGTCGCAGCGGGCGGCGCCTGCCCACGCTTTGAGCGCATGGTCTCAACGATGGATGGCTATGGCTTCCGCGTGATTGATCTGGCCGAACCGCTGTGGCGTCCGGCGGACGGCGCGCTGTGGCAGGTCGACTTCCTGTTCGCTCCTGCGGACCGACCGGAATTCCACCGAAACGGTTTCTTTTGATTGGGGCGGGGGCGTCTGAATTGGGTCAGTCCCGCCTCATCCTGTCCCTTCGCCCGTCGGACGAGGGGGGGAGGGATGTCGGGCGATGAAGGGATACGCGTTGTAGGGAACGGAGGCGCCAAGCGCCTCAAGCCTCTTGGCGATTTCCGAAACATATTGGCTGGCGATGATGATCGTTGCCCCCGCCAAGGCATCGGCCACCGCTTCAGGCGACCAAACAGACAGTCCCCAGACCTCGCCACGCTTGGAGCTGTCCAAGAAGCCTGCAAGCCTCAGATGGTCCCACTTCAAGGTCTCCAGTTGCACGATTCGCCCCCCTCGCGAAGCCCCATAAATATAAACGGGACGATCCACAGGCAAACGGGAGAAATCCGCCAGCTCCGACAAACGCGGCAAGCGGCCTGCCCGTTCCGGGTCGAGATCGGAATAGGCGGCAACCGGCGTCAGGGCGCAGGACGGTTGGGGGATTGACGCATTCCCAAGGGGCCGCACCCCGATGCCGCACAGCCGTTGGAACCGGAATTCGTCCGCCCCCATCCCAGCGTCGGCCCGTTCCGACACCGCCATGGACAGCAGGCCGCTGTTTGCCAACCGCCCCGAAGCGATGAGCTGATGGGTCAGAAACGCGCCAGCCCCCCCCTCCAAACCGGGGTCCCGGCGCAGAGCCGGTCGCCACCGCTGACGGCGCGCCAGAATCCCCGCGCTGTGCAACGAGGCCGCAACCGTCGTCGGACTGGAGGGGTCAATGACGGAGAAGCCAATGGGAATCGGCATCACCTCGGCCACCGCCCAGGATGGCGTCTCCGCCCGGTTCATGGGTTGCAGCACGCCCGCACACACGGCATCGGCCTCCAATTGTGCGGCGGTCGCCAGCAGGGAGGCGACGTGGTTGGGAAACGGACGCGCGCCGATCGGAAGAACGCCGATCCAATCGGCCGTAGCGGCGCGCAACCCACGCCACAAACGCTGTCCCGTTGTTTCTCCGGCCATCGCCTCCAACATCACCACACGGCCCAGAGCGGCGCGTGTCTGGTCGTCCAATTCCACAGCCTCGCCAGACAAAACCAGCACAACGCCAACCGGATCGCAGCCGGTCTGCGCAGCAATGGCGGCAAGCCGTGCGCGGGCATCCTCCACCCCGCCCGGTTCCACCGGCACCACAAGCTCGACGGACGGCGCACCGGACGGCGGGGTATGAATGGGGCGGACAACCATCCGGCCCGCCGCCATCAGATCCGGCAAACCATCAAACAGGACATCCAGACTGAACCGCCTGAGAAACACCTCCTGGGCCGCTTTCGCCATCGCCCGCCCTTGCGCAGGATGCGCGCGCGCCCACGCAACCTGAGACACAATCTCTTCCGCCGCCGCCTCTTCGCCCAACGCGGTGTCCACATAGAGAACGCTGTCGCCAAAAGCGTCGAGAATGAAGGGATGCCGGTCAGCGACAATCAGGGCGCCTGCGGCGGCCAATTCAAAGACCCGCATGTTGGGAATGCCGGCGTCGCTGTGGGCAGGCAAATGCAGACAGAGACCCAGACCACAGCGGTTCGCCTGCGTGATCACCGACTGACCATCAAAAGGCGCCTCGCCCACAAAGGCCTCCGCCATGTGTCGCCATCGGTCGGGATGACCATGCAGCGCCAGAACCCCGGCGGCGGCCAACCGGGACAGCAACAGTGGAAACCGCATCCCATCCCAATTGGATCCGATGTAGAACAGGCGGCTGTTCGCCGACAAAGACGGTTCAAGGGCGATGGCGGGGGCGCTCGGCTGCATGGGCGCGGTCAGCACTGGGCGGGCCGTTGACCAGAACACATCCTCCAGATCACGGCGCAAGGAATCGCCCGCAACCAGCCAGCCATCATACGAACGTTCGTTCTGAAGCGCCCGCACATCACCTTCGTAAATCCGCCTGGGCGTCCAATGGCATCCCACGGTGAAACATCCGGTCAGCTTTGGCGCCGCTTGCGGATGAAGCGACACCACCATATCGGGCGCAAACGCATCAATGTCGACCGCCCGGTGCAGAATGGCCGCCTCCCACCCCTTCGTCTGGGCCACGCGCAGCATACGGAACGCCACCTCCCGCTCGGCCAGCAACGCATCCGGCGGAAAAGGATTATGAAAAGCAACGCGCCACTCGCGGCGCCCCACCCGGTTCCGCTTGAACACGCTCATTCGGACGCTCGCTCCGGCGTGTCGTCGGCGATTTTCTGTCGCTGCAAATCGGGTCGTCCCAGAGCGATCAGGGACACCGTTCGCCCTGCTTCAGCGAAACAAGCGTGCAAAAGAGCGGCAAGACGGTCCGCATATCCCAACGTGACCAACACCACGGGCAACGGCCCCAATTCAGGCAAGCGATCCAACGGCAAGACCGGCACGCCATGATAACGCGTCTGCACGATCAGATGCGGCATCAGATCGGCATAGGCCGTCACCTCCACACCCGCCTCGTGCGCGGCGCAGAGGAAGTCCGGCCCCATGCCTCCATCTCCCCCAACGGCGGCAACAGCAACACGCAGATGGCCCTGCCGCCGCACCTCCGCCACCAAGGCCCGACACACCGCCCCATGCCCGGCCTCCAACGCCACAGCCTCCGCCGGCGCCCGGAAGATATTGGGCTTCCGCAAGGTCAACGCTCCTTGCGGCCATGGGGCAAGAAAAGGCCGCAACCCCAACGCCATGCTCATCACCGGAGCCGCCGCCGCATCCGCCAGAGCCGCAACCCCGGCCATTGCGGTTGCGTCACAAATCCCCCGCTCCAATCCGGCGCCATCGTTGTAATCGTAACGCAGCGCCCCCAGGCATCGCGCTTCCATCTCCGTCGGCATCAGCAGCGCCGCCGCCAGAGGAAACATCGCCTCATGCCCCGCAAGTGGGAAAAGACGGTTCCCGGAACCGTATCCTGCGGCGGCGGCTGTGACATCCGCATACCGCTGAATTCCCGCTCGCAACAGGCCAAGAACCCGCGCCTCCTCCCCTCGGGCCGGCACGTCGTCCACCACTGGAACGCTTCTCCCCTGCGCATCCCGCCGATAGCCCAAAGTCGTTCCGGTCAGACCGGTCAACACCCGCTCCAGAATCTGTGGACTGCGGTAAAGGACCCGCCCCAAACTCATGGCCGCATCGGTTTCCCCGCAGAATACCCGGGTCGTCATCCCGGACAGGATCGGCTCAGCCACCGCCGCCACCGCGTAGCAGAGATAGACCTCCACCTGCGGAGCTCCATCCATCAAACCGGCAAGAGCGGCGGGCGTGCTGCCGCGTGCGCCCAAATCAACCAACGCCACCCGTTGCGCGTCCGCCAACACATCCACCAGATGGGCTTGCGCGCAGGAACGCGTTTCCAACGCCCGCGCCGCAGCGGCTTTCTGCACATCGGGAGCGTCGAACAAGGACAGGACGGCATCGAGGACCGGCGCGCCATCCCCTCCGCGTTCCCCCGCCAGCCGATCAAGAGTCCAACCCACCAGCCCTCGCCATTCAGGCGGAACCCGCCCCCCCACCTGCCGCAGCAGCGCGTCCCATGACAGGTGGGGGCGAGCCGACAAAATATTCCGCGCCACGACGCCATTGAGTTCGGCGTACTCCAGGGGGGCCAGGGCCTGCCGGGACGCAAAAAGCGGCTCGACCCGAATGTCGAACCCGCGACGCGCCACCCAATCCCGCATCAGGGGAACAAACAGGTCAGCCTCGCGCATCAGCGGAGCGATCAGCCCGATCCCCCGGACGTGACAGTCCTCCACAACCCAGCGGCAATACTCGACAATCGCCGGTCCCAGCACCAGCGCGCCGAATTCCAGCCAGAACCCCTCATCGGCGCCGTCATCCCGACCGGCCAACGCCACCAACCGCCGCAACGGCGGGGATGTCGAAACACCGAATCCGGTCAGCGTCCGTTCACGCTCCCGCAGGCGCCCCAAACCGGGAGGCGGCGCATAGTGAATGGCCCGCAGACCAGCGGATGTCGCCATGACGACATCCGCCATCGAATCGTCACCGACATGCAGAACGTCACCGGGATCCATGTCTGGATGATCGGCCAACAGCCGCCGAAACAACCCACCATCCCGTTTCGAGCAGCCATGCTCGCAGGACACATACAAAGCCCGATACAGGTCATCGGCAATTCCGGCGCCGCGCAGCAAAAAGCGCAGCGCGTCCTGCGGCAGATACATGTCCGACACCAGCGTCGGCGCGCGTCCCTGAGCTGCCAGAACGTGCAGACCGTCCAGCAACAAGGGATTTGCGAACAGGACCTCGGCCTCCACAGCCAGTTCCAGGGCCATCAACCTCTCTGGATCGGCGACCGGAAAATAACGCAGGATATCGGACAAAGTGACCTCGTCCGTTCCTCGTTCCCGCCGCGCCGCCGCGCGCGCGCGCCGCTCCGCCTCCTGGCGGATAAGACGGAACAAGGGGGGGGACAAGCCCGAATCAATCAGACCGACAGCGCGCGCCCGTCGCCCAACCTCATCAAAGACCTGGACAGGAGACTCCACCCGACGCAGCAGCAGCGTGTCGAAAACATCAAGCGACAGCAGGGTCGGCGGCGGATCAACCGCCCAGGGAAGCGTTGGCGTCGGGCAAAGGAAGCGTCGCATCCAGGACAATCCCTCACACCGCCAGCACCGGATAACCATCCGGCAAATCGACCACCATCGGTTCCGGGATCGGACCGACATCAGCCACCAGCCCACCCCAGGACCAGCCGACGCCGAAGCCCGCCATCAGGACGCGCAACCGTCCGTTTGCCAACGCTCCACCCAGGCTGTGGCAAAGCGCCAGCGGAATCGACGCGGAACTGGTGTTGCCAAACCCCTGCATGTCGATGACGAACTTCTCCGCCGGAGCCTTCATCTTCTTGCGCAGATGTTCCAGCATGAAGGCGTTGGCTTGATGCAGCACAAAGCGGTCAATCCCCTCCACATCAGTTCCGGCGTGCGCCATCGTCTCGCGCAACAGCGGCGGCACGGCGCGCAGGGTAAAGGCGAACACCTCCGCGCCGTTCAGGGCCAGGCGGGAGTCCCGTTCCAATTGCGCGGCGTCGGCATCAGGGGCGCCAACCCGTCCGCCGGCGCCCACCGGTGGGATCAAACAATGGCGCTTGCCGCCCGCCTTGACGAAGATGTGGGGCGCGCCCGCCCCATCGGTACCGACGACCACCGGCATCGGAGCCGCCGCCGGGTCCAACTCCAGCGCGGTGGCCGACCCGGCGTCGCCGAACAGGGGCAGGGTGGAGCGGTCGTCGGGGTGCAGATGGCGGGTGGCGTTGTCGCCGCACAGCACCAGCGCACGCGTGGCCGTGGAGCCGCCCAACAGGCGCGACGCGATCCACAGCCCATAGACATAGCCCGAACAGCCCAGCGGCACGTCAAAGGCCGCAGCGCTGGTCGGCAACCCAAGCCGGTTCTGCATGACGCAGGCGGTGGCGGGCAGCACATAATCGGCGTCCTGGGAAACGAAGACCAGGACCTCCACCGTGGATGGGTCCCATCCCAGTTGCGCCATCAACCCTTCCGCCGCCGCCACACACAGATCCGACGCGCAATAGGGACGGGGCAGGACGCGGCGCTCCGTCACGCCGATGGTGGCCGCAAGCTTGCGCGCCTCCTCCTCGGTGAAAGGAGCGGGATCGGCCACGAAGGAATGGCGCTGCGGCGGCACCACCGCCCGTACCCCCGCGATCCGCACCCCTTCGACGACGGCTTTCATGATGCCTTGTCCTTGCCTGGTGATCCCTGGGCGGCGGTTTGACCCGACGCCAACCGCAGCCTACGGCAAAATGCCCTAACGACAGGCAAATTTCGCGCGGTCTATAACCATGCCGGAACCGGGGGCTGTGCTATGGTCGACGGTTCCCGCCACGAGGATGGACGCCATACCGCCATGACCGCCCTTTACAACCCCATGGATCTGTCCGGTCGCCGCATGCTGGTCACAGGCGCATCGGCTGGAATTGGGCGGGCAACCGCCGTGATGCTGTCCCGGTTGGGCGCACGCGTGATCCTGAACGGGCGGGACATTGACCGGTTGAACGACACCGGCTCGCAGTTGGCGGGCGACGGACACGCTGTGGTCGCCTTTGATCTGTCGGATCTGGAGGCGATCCCCGCCTGGGTGAAGCGGTTGGCCACCGATCACGGGCCGCTGGACGGCGTCGCCCATTGCGCCGGGATCCAGACGTTGCGGCCGATCCGCATTTTCTCCGCCGATTTCTTCGATTCGGTGATGCGGGCCAATCTGGGCAGCGCGCTCGCGCTCGCACGTGGGCTGCGGCAGAAGGGCTGTCACGCCGAACGGGCGGCGATCGCGCTGATTTCCTCCACCGCTGCGACGGCGGCCTCGCCCGGCAACGTTGTCTACGCCGCCAGCAAGGGCGGCATCATCGCCGCCACCAAAGGGCTGGCGGTGGAACTGCTGGGCGACGGCATCCGGGTGAACTGCGTCGTCCCCTCCATCGTCGAAACCGAGCTGATCGAACGCGGCAAGCAACGGTTGACCGAGGAGCAGTACGAACATCTGCGCAAGCTGCAACCGCTTGGCTTCGGCCATCCCGACGACATCGCCCACATGCTGGCCTATTTGCTGGCCGACACCAGCCGGTGGATGACCGGCTCCATCGTCACCGTCGATGGCGGGCGCACTGCCTGACGCCGCCTGATCCTGCCTGAACGAAAGTTTTCCCATGGCTGCGGACACGCCTGACACCCGTTGGTTCTTCCTCTGCGCCGCCGACGATCTCGCCGCGCCCAACGCCTTCGTCACAACGCGGATCGGGGCCATTCCCTTGGTGGCGCAAAACATCAAGGGGGCGTTGGTCGCCTTCCGCAACGTCTGCACCCATCGTTTCGCGGTGATCCACGACGCGCCCAGCGGCTGCGGCCCGTTGCGCTGCCCGTACCATGGTTGGAGTTTTGACGCGGCGGGGGCGCCGGTGGGGGTGCCCTTCAACCCGACCGACTTCCAGCTCGACGCCGAAGGACGACGGCGGCTGGCCCTGAACCCAGCCGCTTTGGCGGTGTGCGGACGGCTCGTCTTCATCCGGGTGGCGACCGAAGGGCCGGGGCTTGACGCGCAGATGGGGGCGAACGTCTTCGCCCGACTGGCCGACCTGTCGAACCACTTTCGCGAACGCGCGCCGTTGCAGGACGCCACCCCATCCTGGGAGGGGATCGAGACCGCCAACCTGCGGGCCACTTTCAACCCCGGCGTCGCCCTGCGGCTCGACGCTCTGCCTCCACCCGGCGCCGCCGACCGGTTCGCCCGCTCCTGGCTTTACCACCCCGTCCACAGCACCGGACAGGCCGACGTGGAGACACCCGCATGACCGCGCTTTTTCCGGAAAGCGGCGCTTTCCTGCCGCACGATCATTTTTGGACCGACGCCGCCTTTGCCCAGGAACGGGAGCGGATCTTTGGTCGCTGTTGGCTTTACATGGGGGTCTTCGACGACCGCGACGCGCTGTCCGCCGACATGGCCGGTCTGCGTTTTGCCGTGTCCCGCGACGCCGACGGGCGGATGAATGGAACGTGCCAGGACGGCGATCAAACCCGCCCGCTGGAGGTGGACCGCTGCGGCGCGCTCGTCTTCGCCCGCGTGGCGCCGACAAACCAGGCGGCGCGTCAGGCCGCGCCCACCCTTCGTCAGCACCTTCACCCCTATGCCGAACGATTGGCGACAATGTCGGCCAATTGCGTGAACTCGGAAGCGCCGGTCGGCATTCCCTTCCAAGCCAATTGGAAGGCGCTGGTCGAGAACACGATGGACGACTTCCACGGCTCCACCGTCCACCCCGACACCATCCACCCAGCGGTCCATCCCGATTGGCAAACCCATCTGGTGACGGAGCGGCACGGGGCGAACAGCGATTCCCGTTGGCGGCTGGCCGATGGGACGGCGGGCTGGTGGGCAAAACTGGACGCCAAGCTGCGGCTGGCCAAATTCGCCGAGGAGCCGTTCTACCGCCACATCTTCATTTTCCCGAATTTCTATCTGGCAAGCTTCTATGGGGCGGTGGTCATTCCGCACCGGGTCGATCCGGTGGCCCCCGATGCAACGGTGCTGCGGTGGCAGCTGTTCCTGCCGACAACCCGACTGGACAACCCACGGGAACGCGCCTTCCACCGATCCACGGCCGCTTATCTCGTGACATCCGCCACCGGCGTGATCGCTGAGGACCGCCCAGTTTGCGAAGCCGTCCAACAAGGACGCCCGGCAATTCTGGGGAACGGCGTCTATGGCCGCCGGGAGCGCCGAATCCTTGATTTCCACACCGCCATGCTGGCCCAGCTTGCTGGAGACGCGCCGTGAGCGGTCGCCTGACTTTCCTGGTCCCAACCGAAGAGCACGCCCAAATTCTGCTGGATTGGCGCACCAGGCCGGACATCGCCGATCAGATGCTGTCCGAAGTTCCCTATGATCTGGAGCGGCAAAAGGCCTGGCTGCGCCGGTGCGCCGAACGGACGGACTATGTCCACCGCATCCTGTGCGTGGACGGGGCGCCGAGCGGCCATGTTTCCATCACCATCACCGAACCGGCCTGGAAAATCGCCACCATGGGCGTGTTGATGGGCGAACGGGCGGGTCGCATCGGAGCGGCGCCGCTGAACTTCGCCTACATGCTGAACCACGCCTTCTTCACCATGCAACTGCGCAAGGTGGTGAATCATATCCTGGGCACCAACAGCCCACGCCTGCTGAAGGGGCAGCCGATGATCGGTTATCGCCCGGTCGGCGTGCTGGCCCGGCAGGTAATGAAGGATGGTCGGGAAATCGACCTGCACATTTTTGAAATGCTGGCCGACGATTGGCGGACCACCCGCACGCGCTTCGGCGTGTATCAGGACATGGATGGGCGGGAGTGGCGCGAGGACGCGTGACCAGCCCACGCACGTCGGCTCATGCGCCCATTTCGCCCATGGCGTCCCGCCACACCGCGTGAAACTGCTGAATCCGCTCCTCGTTCAGGCCGAGCAGGGCCGGGGTGTCGGTCTGCCGCACGCCCCGGAAGGCCTGCTCGGATTCCTCCTGGTCCTCGCGCAGCAGAGCGACGTTCAGGTCGCGGGCGGTGTCCTCGATCAGCCGCCGCGCCGCCGTTCCCCCCACCGGCTCACCCTCCCGCCCAGCCGGATCAGCCAGGAACAGGCGCAGCCGCAACCCACAGCGCGCCGGGGCGAGCGGGTCGTAGGTCTGGACGCTCATCACCAGCCCACGGGTGACGCCGATCTCCAGATTGGGAAAGATGTGGAGATGGTCATAGTCGCGCAGCCGGTCGCTGGGTCGGAAATCCAGCCGTTTGGCCACACCGTCCCACCAGCGGGCGCTTTGGTCCGACACGCTGGTCACGCCACGCGAATGGGCGCCGACGTGGTCGCACCGCCAATCGCCCTTGACCAGCTTGCGAAAGGTCGTCGGGTGGACGGTGTCGGCGTGATAGACCTCCAGCACGCTCTCCACGCCCATTTTCCAGTTGGCGTTCCACACCATCTCCCGCTCGTCAAAGGACCGGACAAAGACGTCGGAGGCATGGCGCAGCACCTCGGCGTACGGCCCCAGCCAATCGTTCAGCGTCGGTCCTTCCGCCGCGATACGCAGGAACAGAAAGCGCCCGCAACACGCGACCGCCACGGGAGGCAGGGCGCGCTTGCAGCGGTCCGCCTTGTCCAAGCCAAAATAGGCCTCGTTGCCCGGAATGCCATATGGCACGCCGTCACGGTCATAAGTCCAGCCGTGATAGGCGCAACGGAGCATGCCATGGCCGCGCGGTTCGCGCTTGATGATGGCGAAGCGATGGGCGCAGACGTTGCGAAAAGCGCGCAGATCGCCGTCGAAATTCCGCACCACCACATCCAGACCGCCAATCCGCCGGGTAAGCCAGTCCCCCGGCTGGAGCAAATCGTCGGTGAAGCCGACAAACACCCAGCAGCGGCGGAAAATCCGCTCCTCCTCGGCGGCGAAAACCGCCGGGTCATGGTAGGCCGCCGGGACGATGCCGGGCACGGCCTTGGCCGGGGCGAAGCCCGGCGCGCTGGGGGGCGTGTGCATGGCGGGCAGGGTAGCCGCCTCCCGTCGCGGGGTCCAGCGCCGACCTGAGACCTGTCCTGCGACCACGTGACGCCTCCTGGTTCAGGGCCGGAAAAGGCTGGCCTCGATCCCACGCCGTCCGCTGACGTCGGCGATGATGGCGTGGCGTGTCCAGCGACTCCCCCGTCACGCCAATGAGAGTAAGACTCTTCCCCCCGAAGTTCACCCTTGCGGGCGTAAGAGAAAGTTCAGATGGCGTCCACCACCTTCGTGGACGCCATCGAAGAATTTCTCAAGGATCCGGATGGAGGGGGCAAGCTCGGCGCCCCGCGTGACATGCGGGTCGCCGGTGAAGAATCGGCTCCATGAGGATCAACGCTGCGAACAGTGCAGCATCCGGTCCCGCTCCTGGAACCACAAATCCGCGTAACCGCAGTCGACATATTTGTCGAAATACGGCCCTCCAATGGTGTAGTGCAGATTCGAGATTTCCCCCTGTGGTGCAGGAGGGTCGTAATCAACCAAGTGATTCCAGCAGTGTGGCAATTCTCCGATCAATGATTCGTCATCCAACCAATGGAACTGATGCAACGCCATGCCGGTTGCCGTGTTGACGTAATCAGGTGTGAGCGCAGCGCAGCGGGCGTTGTTGAACAGCATCACGCTCGACCAATTTTTCTTTTCATAGCGCGTCTGCGGCTGCCCCAAGAATTTGCTATCCTCTTGAGGAACATGTTGGTGTTTCACCACCTGTACGGCGTACCGGTCATCCGCCAAATCCCAGAGGGCGGCGATGTCATCAAGCACCAGCATGTCGCAGTCGAGGAAGATCGACCATCCCGCAAAGCCGCACAGATAGGGTGTGAGGAAGCGTGAGAAGGAAAAATCCGTTGATTGCAACGGGTGACGTTCACGCCACATCAGGTGGTTCAGTTGTGACAGCATCAACGGAGTGATTGAGACCGGACGCGAAGCCCGCGCGTTGATGCTGTGTTCAAGCACGCTGAACGCCACCGCTTCGCGCGGGTCGTAGCCGATGAAAACATTGATCATGAGAGAAGCCGCCATGGAAATCCGGCCGACCTTGCGGCGGGTGAACGGAGCTTAGGGTAAGCTCCGATGTGGCTCAAGCTCTTCGGTGTCGCTATTTCGCCGCAGGGTGTCTTTGAAAAAAAAGACCAATGGGTGGGGGCCCATTGGTCTTTTATGAAACCGGCTGCCGCCTGCAGGCTATGGCGGCAATTTGGCTAGATGGCTTCGCTGAAATTAGGGGATTGCCGATGCAGATACAAGCCGATTCATCGGCGATTCACGTTTGCATGGCTCCCTTCCCGAAATCGCTCAGGTCGTGGGCGCCGTCTTCAGGTCGTGCTCCAGGTAGCGGTTGCAAGCGTGGTGGATCTCCAGAAAATTCGCGCAGGTCAAATGTGGTTTGAACAACTTGAAAGTCTTCATGATTCCCAGAGTCGCGGCGCTTTCCAGAGGCCCGATGAAGCTTGTGTCACGGTCCAGGAAAAAGGGTTGGTCACGCCAGATCCGCATTTGCCGATCATCCAGGAAGAAACAGCCGGAATGTGGGTTGGATGGACGCTCCAGAATCAAGGATCGATTGAGGAAAGGCCCTTCGATGATCCGACGGTCCTCAGGCTCGACGCTGCCGATGGGCAGGCTCTCGTGCATGGCCCGGTCGATGTAGAGCTTGTGGTAGGCTGACCGCACCGCCGTTTCGTAACGGTTTGGCAGCAGGACGCAGCGCTCTCCTTGCGCTTGATTGAACGCAGTCAGTTTGTCAAAGAAATTGGCGTCGTGAATGACCAGATCATCTTCGATGTATCCGTAATAATCGTAACACCCTACCCGATCCGCTAACAAAGAGTGGCATTCAAATCCAAGCATCATTGGATCAGTTTCTACTGAGTGATTAATGAAAAACCCATCTGGAAAGTTTAATTGATCCAGAAGATGATGGTCGCCGGTGGTGACGACGAGGATATCCACATCTGTCACCGCTCCAATGTTAGGGCGGCGAACAATTCTCTCGTAATTTCGGCTGTGCATCATTCCCTGGGAGCCGAAATGGCTACGGCACGCGGTGATGGCGTCACGCAAGGCGGTTGTGCGGGCGACCCTGTTTCCGTGGGTTGAGCCGTATTTAACAGTGACGCCGGGTTTGGGTGCGCCGCAATAATGCGGGATCGCGATGAGAATGCGCATGGTCGTGACAACGCCGCCCTTTGACGAGATCAGGAAAGCCGTGACCTTCGGGGGTTCCTTTTGCCCCTGTCAAGCTGGTCTGAGATGGAAAGCGGATTGCCACCGCAATGGGATTTTGCCATGAATTGGATCACCATTCCGGTTCATCCGCCTCTTTGGGCGGCGCCGTGTCCGGTTGAAACACTGCGCATCACTCATCACGGCTTTGTTTTGGACACTTTTCACAAGAATCCTTTGCCACGCGGTTGTGTCCGGTGGTCCGCCTTTTCCCTTCTCCGGCATGCCCCATGACCCAGATCAAGATTGATTTGGGGGGCGGGCGCAAGGTTGGGCTTGTCTGGCAGCTTGGCAGCTACTCTGGTTGGGGCATCCTTGGGCTGCACATCGCGCGTCACATGATGTCGACGGGTGATTTGGATCCGCTGCCCTTCTACCCTCTGTCGTCGGTGGACCGGAACGCCACCGATCCGGCCCTTTTGGATCGGCTCATCGCCAACGCTTCCACCATCACCACCGCCATGGCAAGCCGTCCCGATCCGACCGCGCTGGTGCGGAGCAGTTTTCCGATGTTGCATGGGCTGGGCAACGGATTGGCTGCGGCCCCCGTGGCCACCACATTGGTCGGCAAGCCTGATCTGGCGATCGCCTTTCTGGAAGACACCCGGCTTGGACCAGAGGCGGTGATGCGTGGCCAGCGTTACGCCTGCATCGCGGCCGGGGCGTCCTGGACCGCCGAGGTGATCCGTGGCGCTGGGCTGGAGCGTGTGGTGGTCTGTCCGCAGGGGGTGGACACCGCTGTTTTCCATCCTGGACCGCCGCGCGGGCACGCGCAGAACCGCTTCATCGTCTATTCCGGAGGCAAGCTGGAATTCCGCAAAGGGCAGGATGTGGTGGTCGCCGCCTTCCGACGTTTCCAACAGCGTCATCCCGAAGCGCTGCTGATGGCGGGATGGTTCAGTCCCTGGCCCGCCCTGGCGCGCAGCATGGAAGCCTCGCCTCATCTGGCCGAGACTCCTGCCTTTGATGCCCATGGGACGGTTGATGTGGCTGGTTGGCTGCGCCGGAACGGTTTGCCGGAGGGGTCGTTTGAGATCGTGCCGGCGGTGCCGAATCGGGCGATGGGAAAGATTTTGCGTCAGGCGGATGTCGCGCTGTTTCCGAACCGCTGCGAGGGTGGAACCAATCTGGTTGCGATGGAGGCGATCGCTTGCGGGGCGCCGACCATCCTGTCGGCCAACACCGGTCATCTTGATCTGATCGCCGACTTGCCCTGCCTGGCGCTGCGGGCGCAGGCTCCGGTTCATAACAGCCCGGACGGGGTCGGAACGGAAGGGTGGGGGGAATCCTCCGTTGATGAGATTGTGGAAACACTGGAGCGCGTGCACGCCGACCGTGAGACCGCACGCGCCCAGGCCGCCCAAGCCGCCGAGCGGATGCGGACAGAATGGAGTTGGGATGTCCGCATCGACCGGATGCTGAAGGGATTGGGCCTGCGCGCGGATCTCGCCCCTCAATCCGATGCAGCCCCATGACCCACCTTCCAAAACGGTGAATCACAGAAAATGTTACCGCAACAATGATTCCCGTTTTACGCTTGTTGTTCTAATCGCGCACACTCGATCCGCGTATCCCGTCCAATCCCAAAAATCATACAGCACCAAGCGACGGAAGCGGATCACGCTCTTCACAAAGAGCAACGGCGCCAACGCGGCGCGCAGCCAATTGCGCCGAGGGCCTGCGGCCAGAATTGTGAGGCCGCGCGCCTCCAGTCTCTCTTGGGCATGACGCAGCGTAAGGCTGGTCACATGGGTCGGATCATCGTAAAAATTCAATCCCAACCCTCGAAACGGAAAGCGCTGTGAACGCTCCGCCGGCCATTCAAGGTACAGACAGCCGCCCTCGGCCACCAGATCCGCCAGCCCATCAATAAGGCCGGTTCCTGTCTTCAAATGCTCAAGCGTGTGCGAACAAATCACATAGTCGAAACGGCGCCCAGCAAGCGAGGTCAATCCGTCGCGATCAAGATCACAGCGGATGAAGCGCGCGCCGACCGCAAGCGAACCTGGGGCGGCAATGTTCAACGCGGTGAAGCGGCTTCCCGGCAGGTAAGCCGCAGCAAGAAAACTGTCCTGCCCCTCCCCCCCGACATCGAGCACAGTGGCGATGCGACGCCGAGCCGTGTCCGACAGCCAGCCATAGCGCGGGTTGAGGCGTCGCAGCAGCCACAATGGCCAAAGCTTTGACAAGCTGACGGAGATCATCACGTGGACGCCATCGTCATGGCCGCACCTTGTCTTTGGGCGCCGCCGCGATCAGGCGTTCGATCGCTTCACGCAGACGGCGCCCCCGTTCGTTCCAATCGAAGCGTCCTTCGCAGGCTGAAAAGGCGTTCCGTTGAAGGCTGTTCAAGTGCTCCAGATCGTCTATCTCCGCGATGATGGCCGCAACCAGTTCTTGAAATCCCGGGCACAGACGGACGGACTGGCCATCCTTCAGAGGCAGTTCTGTGATCGAATCGGACAAGGCGAAGATGGGGATCCGTTGAAAGATGGCGTTCAAGACCTTGTGCTTGAAGCCTCCACCCACCCGTTCCGGCACGACGCTGATGCGGGCTGCGGCGAGATACGGCTCAACCTGGGCCACCGGACCATGGATCGTCGCTTGAGGGAAGCGGCGGCGCAGGCGGTCAAGAAAAGCCATCGGCCCGCTGCCGACAATGTCAATCCCGATCCCACGCGCTGCCAAGGGCGCGGCAGAGGCTTCCAGGAACTCGCACAAATTTTGCCGCTTCACCAGCCAACCGAAACTGCCAACCACGACGACGCGGCGGGGCGTATCGGCGGTCAACAACCTCTCCGGCGCCACGGGGCCATCGTAACCTGGAACCAGCACCTCGTAATGTTGGCTCGGAGCGTCACGTTCAAAAAGCCGCCGATCCTCCTGGGTGTTCGCCGTCACCAGATCTGCGGCGGCGAGCAGACGGGCCTCCAATGCGGCGACTCGTTTAGCGTCCTGGCGCTGGACCAACCGCGTCAGCAACGGCTCGCGGGATTCCCGCGCAGCGGTTTGGCGCAGGCCGCTCTCGTGATTGTGTGACAGATAGATCAGTGGAGGGCGCTTCGTTCGATCTGGCCAGCGGGCTTCAATTTGCGGCAAGACCCATCCCATCGTCACGGAATCGATGATGATCGCACTCCAACTCTGGCGGCGCAGCAACCGATTCAACGCCGCCCGTTGCCGTGGGGTGGCCAACGCAAGCGCCTGGCGTGGCAGGGATGATATGGGATAGGCCCAGAGTCGACCGGACCCAGCCGCCGCCATCCGAACCCACTCGACAGACCTGGGCGCGTCATCCGATGGCGCGTCTTGTCCGTCACCAGTCTCCAGACTGCACAAAACCGTTGTCGAGCAGTCAAGCTTTGCAAGGGCTTCGATCAATCGGGCTGTGTAGATTTTATCCCCGGCATGGGGCGGGTATGGATAGAAACGGGTCAGCCACAGGCATGAGGGATCGACCATCAGGAAACCGTCGGCTCAGTCGGTGTGGGGCGTCGCGCGCGGTCGATCTCCAACCCAGCGATAGCGGCCAAAACCAAATAGGAGGGAATAATCAATGTCCCAGCGCTCAGCATCATCAGGAGAGAAAATCCAAACACCATTGGTGATTGGCGGCAATAGAAATTTCGCAACAAAATAAAAACAAGCACACCACCAAGGATGCCAAGTTCCGCAATTGTGTTCAATATGAATGTATCTGATTTATAATATTCCGCTTCAGCAAGATTGATTAAGCCTCCCCAAAGAATTTGATCAAAATCGGCGAAATCACGGTAATTCCCGAATCCTGTTCCAAGTGGGAATGTCTCTTTGATGACATTGAACGCGACGACGCTGGATTCGGCGCGCATCAGCACGGAGACGTCACTGTTGTTGAAAATTTCCATAATCCGCTGGCCAAACACGGCGATTGCCAGAAGCATGAAGCCGCCCAGCAGACCAAGCCGAATTGCCATTCCCATATGGCGCGCGGTGGCGATCTGGTGAGAGATGAAAAGGGCCGCCATCACCAAACCAGATCCAGAACCTGTCGCCGCGACGGCAATCAAAAAAAGCATTTGCGGGATCAACATCTTTCCCTGACGGGTCAACTGAACAGCCAGATAGCTGCTGGCGACCGCATAGCCAGCCCACGCGGGTTCCCGGTGCAAACCGCTGCTTCTCAGGCTGGGTTGATCGACCTGTTGAAGGCTGTCATGAATGAACAGGCTGATGTCCACATCCATCAAATGGAGCGTAAGCCAAGACAGAATGATGTAGCCACAGACGATTCCATGCACCGTCAGCATGGCCTGTGCGAAGCCCGGTCGCAACGTGTCCGCGTTGTCGGCAAACAGGTCCGTCAAGAGCAAAATCATGCTCACCATGGCGCAAAGCTGCGCATAGCCTTCCACATAAAAATCTTCAATCAAGATTGTATGAAGAATGCCAATAGATGAAAAAAAGAACAGGGATGCCGCTTGGCGGAAAAGCATTCTTTTTGTAATATGCAGGTGGTACGAGAAAAAAATACCAACGATATAAAGGCAAAATACAGGCATCAAATATATTAGATACCCTGTTATCTCTGATTTATCCATCAGGTAATAAATTATTCCATCTGAATAACCGATGAGAAGCCAAGAAAGAGCGTTCATTGCGAAGCTATGGCTCCTGAAAAAGCGGCCCGATCCGCAGGCGCCGCGCCAGTTGAGCGCCAGAGCGGCGCGAGAAGGAAGAATGGGAGAACACAGTTAGCAAAATCTGACACGAGCCGCGAGAGGGCCGTTGCAAACTTTCCAACGGCCCTTCAGGCCCTGTGCTTTCCCGAAGATGTCCTTACGCTTGAAAGGGCTTCTTGCAGCGCATTGTCAAAACGGGCGCCGATGCGGGCGATGTCAAAGGCTTCTTCCGCATAAGCCGTTTGCCGAGCCGCGCAGGCTGCGCGCAGAGCTGGATCAGCGCGCAAGCGTCGGGCCGCGTTGATGAAAGCATCCTCATCATCAGAATCGGCGCACAGCCCCCCGCCGATCTCCTCAATCCGTCGTCGCGCCAGATTGTCGGGCGGAATGGCGGCCAGAATTGGGCGACTGGCGCAGAAATGGCTGTAGATCTTGGAGGGTACGGACAGACTGCCCGCGTAGGTTTCCAGAACGACGACGCCAACGTCGCCGGTGGCCAGAATCTCTGGGAAAACCTCAAAAGGCTGGAAGTCGAGGAGCAGCAGGTTCTCAAGCGTCTCAGCTCGTTTTACGTCCTCCAACCAACGCCGCCCTGGCCCCTGGCTGATCACCACCACCCGAACGGTTGGATCCTCCCGAAAGGCGCGGGCCAAGGCGGCGAGATGAGCCGGATTGTGCTTTTTTCCCAACGTTCCGGCGCATAAGAAGACAAAATGGTTCACCAGCTCATGGGCTCTGGCCCAGGTGTTGTCTTTGGCAAGGGGGCGAATGTCGCCAAGCGGCGCCCAATTCTCAATCACGATCACGCCATGCCGCACCCCATACCGGGCAAGCGTGTCGAGAAAATCATTGGAGATAACGATCACCCCAGCCGCGCGACGCATCACCCCGAACTCGACCCGCTCCAAAAAGCGTCCAGCCATCCAGCGCAACGGCGCCGGGGCTGCTTTCAAAAGCTCTGCGGCGCCAATGGTGAAGATGTCCTGCACCCAACACAGCAGCGGCACGCCACAGCGATTCAGTTCCTTTGACAATCGGGCCTGCACCGCTGGCGGGGTGTTCGTCGACAGAACCACATCGGGCCGAAAGCCCGTCACCCGTCGAGCAAGGCGGGCGCCATAATCCATTTCCTGCCACCAACGCCGCAACAGGGCGTATTTCGGCAATGGACGCCCGCTGCTCACCGCCTCGATGAAAAAGCCTGGAGGGTCATCGGGAAGGCGTTGCAAACAGCCACGCGGCGCTTCGACATCGGCGGAATAGAGATGGAGCACCTCATGCCCCTGCCCAGCGAGCCATCGGGCCAACTGCGCCGGAAAAGCATAACCACCGTAATCATGCAGCACTATGCGTCGACCACCGGGTGCGGTTGGCAAAGGCGCAACTGATCGGCGATTGATGGCGACAGAAGCCATCAGCCCGTCATCATCACGCCCTTCCGTCTGTCTGGCCACAACGCTGCTCTTTCTTTTCCACCAACTCATGGACCAACGGCCATCCGCCAAACAAACATGTGGCGTCTCTTGTCTCCTATCCGGTGATGGATTTACGGACCGCTCGGATCCGGGCATAGACGCCCGACGAGGTGTGGTCACGGAAAAAATCATCCACCGCATGAAAGGCGATCTTGAGGATTGCGTAACCCCAGACCTTTATTGGATTTCCACCATACAGACAGGCCGCCCGCGCAACCTCGACAATCGCTTTCCTCATGTGCTTCGTTGAATTTCCGCCGAACGAAAAATTATAGGTTATACATGGGTCGTAAACACCTTTGAAGCCAAAACTATTAATCCGGAATATCCACTCGAAATCAGGAGCGACTTTGTAATCAATGTTGAAATTTCCAGCTTCCTCAAACACATAAGAGCAAACAGATAGCGTCGGGTAATTCATGATTGGCCCACGATATGAAATCTTATCAAGATATTTTCCATCGCCATTTATTGTAAAAAGATATTGGCCGTTATTATAATACTTCATATCACCAAATACAAAATGACATTTATTTTTTTCAATTGAATAAACTGATTTTTCAATAAAATCAGGATCAAGCCAGTCATCAGCATAAACAAAACCAATGTATCGCCCTAATGCCTTGCTTATTCCTTTGTTCTGTCCATCCGCATGGCCAAGATCTGGCTCAGAGCACCAGAAACTGATCAGATGCTCATATTTCTTCAATATGTTGATTGTTCCATCAGTTGAACCCGCATCAACGACGATGTACTCAAAGAAAGGGTATGTTTGCCGGGCGACACTCTGCAAGGTTCTTTCCAGGGTTGGCGCAGCGTTCCGAACAATTGTGATCAGGCTGTAAATAACTTTGTCAGGCGGCAGAGCTGGGCGCAATCCAGGGCGAAACCCAAACCAATCCGACATCGTTTTCCTGCCCGCCACACACTGATCCACACCCTGATCTGATAGGTATTTTTTTGCAAAAGCTCAACATTCATGGGCTGTTCTGCGTAGAGAGGATCTGGGCGTCGGGCATGATCGGCCAATCAGGCAAACGGGCTGGAGGGCTTTCGCCGCCACGGCCAGTTCTACTGTGCCATAAAGTGCGCAATTCTCCACCAAGGCGTCGAGCGACGTTGTCTCCGGCAGCGTCGACAACCAGGATTTGGTCGGCTTCTCTTCGTCATCAGGCCATTCGATCAGCAGCCACTCCTCCGGGCGACGCTCCGCCCGCTCCTCGTCGCGGTGCGCGGGCGCGGCGTGAACGCGAACGGCGGCGAAACGATCAGCATGAGGGAGCCATACCGCCTCTCTGAACAAAGGATGAACCTCTTATTGCGTAGAACTCAGGCGCAGTGGGTGTGGATCGGAAGGGGTCATCGCGGCATCTCACAGACAATGGGGAAAGAAGACGCAAGGGCCGCCTGCCAACAGGACGCCACCGCCGTTGGCGAAAACGCCTGATCGATCAGCGCCTGCCCTTGCACAATGCGCGCTTCCATCGCCACCGGATCAGCCAACGCCTGCTGAATCCCAATTGCGGCCCGTTCGGACAGGATCGCGGCGTCGGCAAGGGCATGGTAGCTGGGCAAGGGAAAAGCCACAGGCATCCGCCCAGCCCACAGGGCGGTCGCCACGCGGTTGGAGGATTTCACAAGCTTGTCCCCAGTGGCCGCGCTGGGCACGATCACCAAGTCGCACCAATCCAAGGCGGCGCGCATCACTTCAGGAGACCAGGGCAGACACCGGATAGGCAAGCCGCAGCGCCCGTTGGAAAAGCGCTCCAAAACAGACGGCATCACCTTTGTGACGACGCTCAGGACCATCGGATGGCGAGACGCCATGTCGCCAAGCTCTGGCAACTCCTCCTCCAGAGCGTCCAGATTGGCCGGTTGACCAAACCACAGCAGTCGTAAAGGTTCGTCCGAAGCAGGACGGAAACGAGGAGACTCCGCCCCTCCCTCCACGCAATCAGGAACAAAGAGCGCGGATGTGCGCCGCCCGTGAACCGCGTGATGAGCAGCGATGCGCTCCGCCAACACCGGGCTGGCTGCGACGCACAGATCGGCAAGGTCCAGCAGATCGGCGTAAAGGCCGCGCAAATGATCGAGAGCGAACACATCGTCGCAGACATCCACCACGATCCGGACGCCCTCCTCCTTCACGCGGCGCAAGGCAGGGCTGATGTCTGTGAACTGCTTGGCGACGATCACGGCGTCCATGCTCTTAAGGATTGGCGACTCCAGCTTGTCCGCCAGATGCTCCCCTTGCAAAACCGAAACGCGATGCCCCAAACGGCCAAGCGCTCGCGCCGGGAGAAGCGCCCGCAACCGGTGACTGCCGTAAGGGGAATAAATGCCATCTTTGCGGTGCTCCAATGGCCCTGACAGAATCCAAAGCAGGTTCATGCGCGCAATATGCCAGCCTCTATGGTCAGAGCCGTCATCCTTAAGCCATATTGATCGCCCTTCCAACCACGCGTGATCGCCATGCCTTCTGGAACGCCGCAAGCACCACTCCTGCCGCCCCCATCCGTGGCCCGGGCCGCGATTCTGGCGTCCGCGCGAGGGTTCTTGCGGGCTGGAGACAAAGCGCAAGCGACCGCGTCGTGCCAACGCGTTGCGCTGGAAAACCCTTGCGACGCCGAGGCCCTGTTCACGCTTGGCCTGATCGCGCTGGGTGATGGCCAGCCCCCTGAAGCGGAGCGTTGGTTCAGACGGGCGGCGGTGGCGCGACCGGATTACGTCCAGGCGCACGCCAATCGAGCAGCCCTTCTTCATCGGATGAACCGCAGCGGTGATGCCCTGGCGACGATCCGCCACGCTGTGACGCTGTCCCCGGCGGAAACAGCCCTTCTGCACAATCTCGGCTCCATCGAACGCGCTCTCGGTCGGACTGAAGCGGCGATCCGGTCCTTCCGCCGTATGTTGCGGCTGGAGCCGACGAACGGCGCGGCCCTGCACGCGCTGACCGACCTGTTGCGCGCGTCGGGCGACTTGGATGACGCGGTCGTGACCAGCCGCGCTTTGGTGGCGCTGCATCCGGCCACCGCGCCAGCCTGGGGCAATCAGGGCATCCTTCTGCAATTCCAAGGACGCTTGGGCGATGCGGCTCAAAACTACACCCGAGCCCTTCGCATCGACCCCACCTATGCCGAGGCGCGCAGCAATCTGGGCCTGACGCAATTGCTGCATGGCGATCTGGCCACTGGTTGGGCGAACCACGCCGCCCGTTGGAACACAGGGGTCAACGCCGCCAATCGCCGTCATCAATCCCTGCCGCTTTGGAATGGCGCCGCGTTGGCTGGCCAACGGCTGCTGGCGTGGGGGGAGTTGGGGGTAGGGGATGAGATCCTGCTGGCGGGGATGATCCCCGATCTGACCCAGCGCGGGATCAACTGTGTGCTGGAAACAGCCCCTCGCCTGGCGCCTCTGTTCGCTCGGTCCTTTCCGGATGTCCTGGTGGCGCCGCGCAGCGATCCCCCCCATCCGGCAACCACCCATCCCGATCTGGCCGCCCAAGCCCCGCTTGGCGATCTTGGCCGTTGGCTCCGTCCAGATTTCGCGGCCTTCCCACCCCGCCCCCGTTACCTGACCGCCGACCCGCAGCGGGTCGCGGCGCTTCGCGCCCGTTACCGGGCCATCGCGGGCGAACGACGGCTGGTGGGCATTTCATGGCACTCAGCCAACCCGAACCACCGGGATTTCAAAAGCGCTCCCCTGCCCTTGTGGGCGCCCCTGCTGACCTTGCCCGGTCTGGTCTTCGTCGATCTCCAATACGGTTCGCACAGCGCGGCGCTGGAAGAGGCCCGACGCACGCACGGAACCACCATTCTGCACGATGACAGCGTGGACCCGATGACCGATCTGGATGGCTTCGCCGCACAGATCGCCGCGTTGGATCTGGTGATTTCGATCAGCAACACCACCGTCCACGTCGCCGGCGCGTTGGGGGTTCCAGTATGGACGCTGCTGGCCAACCGCACCGGCTTTCTCTGGTGTTGGTTTTCTGAGCGCGAGGACAGTCCATGGTATCCATCAATGCGCATCTACCGGCAATCAACCGCCGGGGATTGGTCGCCGGTTTTCGCACGTGTGCAGCGGGACCTCAGGGCTTTCGCCGCCACGCCGGATCGCACGGGCGCTTGAAACTGGCCTGGAAGCGGGGTAGTCATCCCAAGCCTCGGATGGGAAGACTAGGACAGCCCGGCCTTCTCAATCACAGCCATCCCATGATTCAGGCGGGACATCCATGACACCTCAGGTCGATCCGCGCGCGGGCTATCGTGAAGACAAGGCCCTCGTGGACGAGGCGGTTCTCCGTGTGCTTGATTCTGGCCAGTACATCATGGGTCAAGAGGTGGAAGCGTTTGAAGGCGAATTCGCCGCCTTCATCGGCGTCCGCCATGGCGTCGCCGTCGCCAATGGCACCCAGGCGGTGGAAATCGCCCTGCGATCGGTTGGCGTCGGCCCCGGTGATCTGGTGTTGACCGTTTCACACACCGCCGTCGCCACCGCCGTCGCCATCCGGTCCTGCGGCGCCGAACCGGTCTGGGTCGATGTGACCGACGATGGCTTCACCATGGATGTCGGCCTGCTCGATGAAACCGCAGCGGCTTTGCGCGCCTCGCCTGATGGCGCGCGACTGAAGGCGGTGGTTGCGGTTCATCTCTACGGCGCCATGGTGGCGCCGGATGCGCTGACCGAGGTTTGTCGCCGTCATGGCCTGAAACTGGTTGAAGACTGCGCGCAGGCCCATGGGGCGGCCTGGAACGGCAAGCGGGCGGGCAGCTTTGGCGACGCAAGCGCCTTCAGCTTCTACCCCACCAAGAATCTGGGCGCGCTGGGCGATGGCGGCATGGTCTGCGCCAACGACGACACGGCGGCGGATTTGGCCCGGCTGGTCCGTCAATATGGTTGGAAAGACCGTTACATCAGCGCCATCGAAGGGGTGAACAGCCGCCTTGATCCCGTGCAGGCCGCCATCCTGCGGATCGGCCTGACCCGTCTGGAAGAACGCAACGCCCGCCGTCGCGCCATCGCCGCCCTGTATGACGAGGGGCTGGCGGGCACGCCGGTTGTCAGCCCGCAGGCTCCGGGTCCGCTCACCCATGCGTATCATCAGTATGTGGTGCGCACCGCCGACCGCGACGGGCTGGCCGCCCGGTTGCGCGCCGAAGGGGTCGGCACGGGCGTTCATTACCCGGTCCCGGTTCATGCCCAACCCGCTTATCGCGGGCGCTTTGATCGCTATTGCCGCACTCTGCGCAACACCGAGGCCTTGGCGTCCGACATCCTCAGCCTGCCAATGTACCCGCAGCTTCCGCACGCGGATGCACGCCGCGTCATCGGTCTGATTCGCCAAGTCCAGGGGGCCTGATGGCACCGCCCGTTCGTTACTACTGCTCGTATTTCGACCATCGCTACCTGCCGCGTGGGCTGGTGCTGATGGAAACGATCTGGGCTTACAACCCGCAGGCCCGCTTCTTCGTCCTGTGCTTCGACGACGAATGCAAGCGGATGTTCGATCTGATCGCCCATCCCAACATCACCGCCATTCCCCTGATGGAACTGGAAGCGGCTGATCCCGAGTTGCTCGCGGCAAAAACGACCCGATCATTGGTGGAGTATTACTTCACCTGCACACCGTGCTGGCCGGCCTATCTGCTGGATCGTTTTCCCGAAATCGACATCCTCACCTATCTGGACGCCGACCTTCGGTTCTTCGCCGATCCTGAAATCGTGCATGAGGAGATCGGCTCCGCATCGGTCGCCATCATCCCGCATCGTTTTTCCCCCGAACGGACCCATCTGGTCAAATACGGGCGCTTCAACGTCGGTTGGGTGTCCTGGCGCAATGATGCGGAAGGCCGCCAATGCCTGGCCGATTATCGCGCCGATTGCATCGCCTGGTGTTACGACCGGTTGGAAGACAGTCGGTTCGGCGATCAGAAATATCTGGACGCCTGGCCCAACAAATACCTGAATCTGCGCATCATCGAACATCCAGGAGCCAATCTGGCGGCCTGGAACATCAACAACAGCAGCCTGTCGATGGTGGACGGTCTGCTGTTCTTCGGCGACAAGCGCGTGATCTTCTATCACTACCACGCCTTGCGCGAAACGCCGGACGGTCGCTGGAGCTTGGGTGTTGATAAGCAGGACGGTGATCGCCACCCCTTGCTGTTGGAGGCCATCTACCGCCCCTACATCGCCATGCTGAAGGCAAAGGGCGCGGATCTGGAGAAGCGGTTCGGGCCGTTCCGCAAATACACCGACATCCGTTACGCCAAGAATCCGCCTGCGGCGCACACACCTCAAGCGGCGCCGACGACGGTTCCAGCCAGCGGTTGGGAGTATGTTGGGTCGCAATGGCCCAAGGAATCCAGCTCAACTCATAGCGGCTGGTCCTTTCAGGCCATCGCCGATGTTCGTCGCAAGCAGGTTGCCGATTTCCGGGCGCGCCCCCCGGCCATTGCGGCGGGCGACACGTTGCTGGAACAAGCCAACACATTGATCGCCGCCACAGCGGTCAGCCACGCCCACAGCCAGACCGGCGACAGCAAACGCCCTTTGACCGTTCTGGATTGGGGGGGGGCTGTGGGCCTCACCGCCGCCACGCTGGGGCATCTGCTTCCCGCCATTCCCTTGGCCTACACGGTCAAGGAAATCGGCGAAATGTGCCGCCTCGGGGCCGAATTGACGCCCAATGTCGCTTTTGTCGAAGACGCCGACCAAGCCGTCGCCGGTCGTTATGACCTGGTGATCGCAAGCGCGTCCATCCATTATAGCCAGGATTGGATGACGGTCGTCACGAGCTTGGCCAACGCCGCGACCAACAGCCTCCTGATCGCGCGCCAGCCGACGGTTCGGGATCAATCCTCGTTCATCGCGCGCCAGCACGCGTATGGTTCGGCCTTCACCTGCTGGATCCTGAACGAGCGTGAACTGGTGGAAAGCGTCCGCCGTTGCGGCTTCGAGGTTGCGCAGCGTTTCCTGTCCGGTGATGGGGCCAAGATTGAAGGCGCTCCCAAACAGCCGACCTTCCATTCCTACCTGTTTCAGCGCGTGCGCCCTGCGCCCAATGGGGCGGCGTGACGGTGGAGGAAAGCATGGGTGTGGATCTGGCCAGCTTGAAAGGCAGCAACGTCCTCATCATCGGCGGGTTGGGCTTCATCGGCTCCAACCTGGCCATGCGGTTGATCGATCTTGGGGCGTCGGTCCTGCTGGTGGACAGCATGAATCCGCTCTATGGCGGCAATCTGCGCAATGTGGCCACCATTCAGGATCGGGTGCGCATCAACATCGCGGATGTCCGTGACAAGCACAGCCTGTCCTATCTGGTGAAGGATCAACACTACATCTTCAATCTGGCTGGCCAAACCAGCCATATGGATTCGATGGCCGATCCCTTCACCGATCTGGAAATCAACTGCGCCGCCCAATTGTCTCTTCTGGAGGTCTGCCGGGCGCACAACCCGGACGCCAAGCTGGTGTTCGCCAGCACCCGCCAGATCTACGGGCGACCGCATTATCTCCCGGTGGATGAAAAGCACCCGATCCGCCCCGTTGATGTGAACGGCATCAACAAAACGGCGGGTGAATTCTACCACATTCTCTACAACGACGTTCACGGCATCCGGGCAACGGTGCTGCGCTTGACCAACACCTACGGCCCGCGCATGCGGATCAAGGACGCCCGTCAAACCTTTCTGGGCATCTGGATCAAGAATTTGCTCCAGGGGTTGCCGGTCGATGTCTGGGGCGGGGCGCAGTTGCGCGATTTCAACTATGTCGATGATGTGGTCGACGCCATGCTGATCGCCGCGCTCGACCGGGCCAGCGATGGGAAGGTCTACAACATCGGCAGCGAGGAAATCCTGTCGTTGGAGGAGGTTGCGCGCCTGTTGACCGCGCTGCGACCGGATGGACGTTACGTCGTGCGCGAATACCCGGCGGAGCGCCGCAAGATCGACATTGGCGATTATTATTCCGACTTCACCCTTTTCCGCACCGCCACCGGCTGGGCGCCCAAGGTGTCGTTCCGGGATGGCGTTGAAAAAACGGTGACGTTCTTTCAGGACAACATGGAGCATTACGGCTGATGCGCCGTGACGCTTCCTTTAAGGCCCAGAGGATTCCATGCGCTTTTTGATCGTTGACACCGTTTACGATGGATTTCTTCAGTGGCTTTACAACAAGCGGGCGCCAGGCCTGACCGCCCGGTCGTTCGCGGAGCAGTATCAGACGCAGGTCGATGGCTTTTTCCACACCGCCGGAGCGTGGTCTGAACCACTGCGCGCCCTGGGTCATGAGGTGCTGGACATCTCGGCCAACAACGCACCCCAGCAAGTCCGCTGGATGATCGAAAACGACCGGTTGGACGCCGCCAAAACCCTGAGCGACGCGCTGGTGTTTGGGGGCTACACCCTGCGCCAGAAGCAAGAATGGGGGTGGCAGCGCGGCATCGTGGCCGAGCAGGTGCGCAAGTTCCGTCCCGACGTTCTGCTGTGCGCCAATCTCTACATGTTCGATGACAACTTCCTGGAAACGGTCAAGGGCAGCTACGGCATCGCCGTCGGGCAACACGCGGCGGTCATGCCGCGCAACAGCCTGAAGCGCTACGACCTCATCATCTCGTCACTGCCCAACCAAGTGACCGAGTTCGCCCGTCACGGCATCCGCAGCGAATTGGTGAAGCTGGCCTTCGACGAACGGCTGCTGCCCCATCTGGCCGATCATGGCAAGCCACACGACGTGGCGTTCATCGGCAACATTTCATCCCATCACCGGGGACGCGCCCGTTTCATCGCCGATGTGGCGCGTGAACTGCCCCTCGCCTTCTGGGGCGGGGCCGATTGGCCGGAAGGGATTGATCCGTCGTCTCTGCGCATCACCGGCCATCCGCCCTTGTGGGGGCTGCCAATGTATCAGGCCCTGAAGGACTGCCGGATGGTGCTGAATTTCCATCTCGACGCCGCCGGGGAATACGCCAACAATCTGCGCCTGTTCGAGGTGACGGGGGTTGGCTCGGTTCTGATCACCGACAACAAAAAGAACATCCGCGACTACTTTGAACCTGACCGCGAAATTGTGGTGTATGACGACGCCGCAAGCTGCATCGCCGCCATCCGCCGCTTGCAATCAGCCCCCGATGAGCTGGAAGCCATCGCCAAAGCGGGCCAACAGGCGGTGCTGTCGCGCCACACCTATCATCACCGCGTGCGCGACTTGCTGCCCCTTCTGGGTTGACATGAGGGACCTGCAAGGAGGCGGGCGTCATGAAGCTGTTGGCGATCTCGGCCAATCTTGATTATTCGGGATCGTCCCTGGCCCTGTTCCGTTTCCTGAAGGCGATGGTCGCGGGCGGCGCAAAGGGTGAACATGACGTCACCGTTCTGTGGTGCCAAAACGGACCGCCGACGCTGAAGCGGGCTTATGAGGCGTTGGGGATCCCGGTCATCCTTGATGGGATGGTGAGGGATTATGATGTGGTGCTGTGCAACTCCCTGTTGACCGGCGCCATCGTGCCGCGCTGTGCGGTTCACAGGCCGGTGGTCTGGTGGATCCACGAACCACGCTTTGGAATCGGCATGGTGGAAAGCCACAGCGCCCTGCCCGACGCCTTCCGCGCAGCCACCCGGATCGTCTTTCCCACCCGGTGGCAAGCAACCGCCCTTTATCACGACTGGTTGGCGCGCGCGAACTGGACCGTGGTTGAGAACGGTGTGGCGGTCGATCCGCAGCCGCGCCCGTGCCCTGCCGAACTGCGACCGGATCGCTTCACGATCCTCCAATTGGGAACGGTTGAGCGACGCAAGGGCGCCGACCTGACCCTGGAGGCCATGCGTCGTTTGGCAGACCCGCGCGTGCAACTCGTCTATGTCGGGCCACGACACCCCAATTTCACCCCGGATCTGACCGAGAACGAGACGGAGCGCGTCCATTTCGTTGGCTCCAAAAACGAAGAAGCGGTGGCCGCCTATCTTCAGCACTGCGACGCGCTGTCCTGCCCAACCCGCGACGATCTGGTCAATCTGGCGATCCTCGAAGCGCTGCAAAGCGGTCTTCCCGTCGCCGCCAGCGATCATGGCCCCATCCCGGACACCATCCGCCACGATTGGAACGGACTGCTGTCACCAGTGGACGACGCCACACGGTTGAGCGAGCATTTTGCCCGGCTGCGCGATGACCCGGAACTGCGCGCACGCCTGGCCGCAAATGGGCGGCAAACCCACCAGGACCGCCACAGCCTGGAACGTCACCGCGACGGTCTGCTGCGGGTTCTGGAGGACGCCGCCGGATCGCCTCCCCCCTGATCACGCGTCACCGGCCCTCCCGCTCCGCCACCAACCGTTCCAACGCATCTTCCAACGCGCGCAAGGGACGGCTGTCCTCGTGGATGTGGCGGCAGCCGGATCGAACACGTGTGGACAACGCCGCCCGCCACACCGGATCACGCCCAAGACGGACGGCAAGCGCGACATAGCTGTCCAGATCCGCCGCAATGGTGTCGGTCACTCCCACCTGGGTCAGGATGGCGCTGCTGTGCCGCCCCCGCATCAAACCACCCGACAGCGTCACCACGGGCAAGCCTTCAGCAACAGCCTCCAACGTGGTGTTGCCGCCCGACCACCCGACGCTGTCGAGATACACATCAGCCCGTTGATTCAACGCCGCGTATTGCCCTGGCCGCAGATAGGGCAAGATCACCACATGGCGCGCCGCGTCCAAACCGTGCCGGGCAAAGGCCAAATCCAACCGTCGCCGCAACCGGGCCGTCACGCCATCGGCGCGCGGGTTGATGAACAAGAACTGGCTGTCGGGAACCTCCCGCGCGATGCGGGGAAACAGATCGTCGTAATGCGGCAGATACTTGGACGAATATTGACAGCAGAGATAGGCGATCGCCGACGAACGCACCCCGAAAGCGGCAAAATCCGTTTCCTCGACCGGAACCGGCAAGGGTGGATAGGCGATGCCGATTCCCGGCAAGCGGATCAACTCTTCGCTGTAATGCGCGTCGGCCCCGTCAGGCTCCATCAAATCGCTGCTCAACATCGCGTCGATGGTCGGCAACCCGGTGGTGTCGGGATGCCCCCAGGACACGCATTGCACCGGGGCCAAACGCAAGGCGGCCAAACGGATGACCATCGGGTCCATGCCGATTTCCGGGTAAATCAACGCGTGCAGATCGTCACCCCGGATGGCATCGGCCATGGCCTCGAACGCCAACCCATCGACAAAGCGATGAAAGCCCGCGCGCGCGCGCGTCGTGCAATCATCGCGTGTGGCTGAGGTGTGATACCCGTAGAGTTGAACGCGGGTGGGATCGAGCCCCTCCATCCATCCCCGGATCATCAGCTTCCAAATCGTGTGCCAACGGAAAAAACCGGACGCAACGCCGACCCGCAGGGGCTCTCCGGGCGGGCGGGATGGCATGGGCCGGGGCGTTGCCCAGACCGGGTAGCGCGCGGCCATCACCCCGGCGACAAAACGGCCATATTTTTCCTGAAGCGGTCGGTCGCAGCGTTCCTGATACGCCAGATAATAAGGCTGGAAGCTGCCCACGGCGTTGGCGGCCGCCTCCACAGCCGCCGGGTCGTTCAACGGCGCCGACCGGATCAAGGCGTCCAAATCGGTGGCGTATTGCGCCCGGGTCGATGCGATCTCATCGCTGTGGTCATACAGGCTGGGCAAACGGGCCATGCACAGACCAAAACGGGCCACGCTGTCCGTTGTGGCCAACTGGGACGCACGGTCAAAACACAGAGCCGCCCGATCAGGGTCATCACGCCCCTTGGCCAGAAACCCCAACAGCAGCCATGCCCGCGCTTCCGCCGGTTGGAGCAAGACAGCGCGTTCCAACGCCGACCGCGCGCCGTCACGGTCGTTCAGCGCCAGCCGCACATCGCCCAGAAGCATCTGGCTGCCTCCCATCATGGAGTCCAGCCGAACCCCACGATCCAGCACCGCCGCCGCCGCCGCCATGCTCTTTTGTTTTTTCAGCAGCACACCCAGATTGTGATGCGCCTGGGCAAAGCCCGGTTCCAAAGCAATGGTGCGTTGGAACGCGGCAAGGGCCGCCGGATGCCGCCCACGGGCGAACAGAGCGTTGGCAACCGCGAAATGGACCGACGCGCTGCCAGGCAGAACGCGCAGGGCGGCACGCAAGGCGGCGGCTTCATCATCGGGGCGCTGCTGGCTGCGGGCCTGAGCCGCGCGACGCAAAAGCGCTGCGGCCTGGGCTTGCGGGGTTGGCGCGCCCGCCGATGTGTCGCGCGTCATGACCGCCCTTTCTCCATTCCAAGACGCTCGGCCAAAGCCCGCCCCACCCTCTCCATCACCTCAACCCAATCCTCGGCGCGTCTCTGTCGGAACAAACGCGCCGTCGGATACCATGGGCTGTCATCACGGTCGAGCATCCATCGCCAATCCGCCAGATGCGGCAACAGGATCCACACGGGCCGTCCCAAAGCACCGGCCAGATGCGCCACCGAGGTGTCCACCGTCACCACCAAATCCAACTCCTGCATCAGCGCGGCGGTGTCCGCCATGTCGGCGATGCGGGGCGACAGATCGGTGATGAGGGCCGCGCCCGGTGTGTCGGTGAGTTGAGCGGACGCTTCTCCCTTTTGCAGGCTGAACACGCGCAGTTCCGGCATCTGGCTCAACAGCCGGACAAACAGCGACAAGGGGCAACTGCGCGAGGGGTCCGTGGGCGAACTGCCCCACACCAAGCCGACACGCAAACCACCCCTCGGCAGAGAGACAGGTCGCTGCGGAAGCCGCAGATAGGGAACGGTGGCTGGAATACGCTCCATGCGGGTCCTGGACAGCCCCGGCAAACTCATGAGCGACACCTGCACATCGCACGGGGGCGGTGGGTCACGGGTTGTCACCACACGATCCACACCCGTCTGCCCATCCAGCAGACGCACCAATTCCGCCTGACAGCGCAACACCACGGCGCCGCTGGACAAGGCCGACGACAGGGCGGGTTCCTGAACATAACGCAGGAATTGAAGCGTGTCGCCCAACCCCTGTTCGCAAATCAACAACAAGGTCCGCCCGTTCAACGGCGTCCCATCCCAGGACGGAATCCCGCGATGCTCCACCGGGGTGCCGGGACGTCTCCAGCGCCATTCATACTCGTCCCACCCTTCGGCGAACCGGCCCACCCGCAACAGGTTCAGCGCCAAATTCCAATGCGCGTCCACACAATCGGGGTCAATCCGCACCGCACGACGGTACAGGGCAATGGCCCCATCGAAATCATGGAACCGTTGCAAGAGATTGGCAAAATTGTAGCACCCGGCCAACAGACCAGGCTGCTCAGCCAACAGAACGCGGAATTGCCCGCGCGCTGCCTCCAACCGCCCCCAATCCTTCAAGGCTGTGGCGAAATTGCTGCGGGCGGCAACGTCTGATGGGGTTGCGACCAAAGCTTGACGAAAAAAATCCGCCGCCAAGCCGAATCTCTGGCTGCGATGGGCCAGCATGCCCAAAAGCGTCAGGGCTGGACCATGCAAGGGATCGGCGTCCACCAGCCCATAACAGATACGGGCGGCTTCCGGCAGATTTCCCGCTGCATAATGCCGTTGCGCCTGGGCATAGACCTCCCCCAAATCGGCGGCCTCCGCCACCGGAGGCGACGGATCAACGGTCACGGTCGTGTGATCGTGCACAGAAAGGCCCACACGGATCAGGGGCGATGAAAACCCAGGTTGTCACCGGCGCTTCCTGATGGTTTTGTTTCATTGTTCCGCTCGGCAAGACCGCGATGTGGTATACGCCCGGCCCCACCATCGCATCAACCGGATTTGCCCGCCCGCCTCCCGCGTGATCCCGTGCCATCGACTGCTCAACCCCCGACACACATTGCCGATCCGGCCCTCCCACAGGACACGGCGCTGCTGCTGGACCGGCTGCGCGCGTGTCTGCACGCCAGACAATTCACCGATGCTCACCGACTTTGCGCGGTGCTGACGGCACAGGATCCACAATCGGTCGAGGCCGCGCTGAACGCAGGCCTGTCGCATCGTCTGCGCGGTGACGCCACACGGGCCGAACAGGGGTTTGCCCGCGCCCTACGGCTTCAACCGGATCGGGCCGACATCTGGCTCAACCGGGCCGCCTTGCGGGCGTCCGTCGGATCGCCCGACCGTGCGCTTGCCGACGCCACCATCGCCGCGTGTCTGACGCCGGCCTTGGGCATGGCCGATGCCCTGCGCGCACGCCTGCTGTATGACCAGGACGAGCAGGCCAAAGCGGTTGCGGCGGCGAATCGGGCGCTGCAACTCGGGGAAAACCGTCCAGAGTTGCCGATGTTGGTGGTGGACGGTCTGCGGCGACTGGAGCGGTTGACGGAGGCTGAAACAGCGTGCCGCGCGTTTCTGCACGCCGCTCCAACCCGCGCCGATCTCTGGAGCTTGCTCGGCCTGATCCTGGCCGATGACGGCAAAGCCGCCGCAGCCATTGGCAACGCCGTGTGCCTTGAGCCGACCCAAAAAGCGGCTTTGGCCAACCGTGGAAACACCCTGTTGCGTTTGCGACAGCCTCAGGCGGCGGCACGGATGTTTTCCGCCGCTCTGACCATGGACCCCGGACAAGCCGAAGCGGCTCTTGGATTGAGCAATGCCCGGCTTGACGACGGAGAGTGGCGCGCAGCGGCGGCGGTGTTGGCAGGCGCGCATCGTTGGTCCGAAACGGCCAACCCATCCGTTCTCTGGCGCCGTGTCGCCGATCTGGCCGAAGCGGCGGGAGATGGCGTGATGACGCTCCACGCGGTGCGGCAGGCCGTGCGGCACCAACCCAATGACGCCGGACACTGGGGACGGCTGGCACGAATCGCCATCGCGCGCGGACTGCACAGCCAAGGCCATGCCCTGTTCCGCCGCGCCCTGGCTCTGAGTCCCGCCGATTCCTCCCTTCTGACCAACAGCGCCATCGCTCTGGTGGACGAAGGACGGGTGGATGAGGCGATGATCCGCCTGCGTCATGCCCTGCGCGCGCATCCAACGTCGCACAAGGCGCACAGCAGTCTGTTGTTCGCCCAACTGTATCAGCCCGGCGGCGCCCCAGCCGAAAGGCGCGACGCTCATCGGGCATGGGGCGTTCGGCATGCGCCGTCCCGCCCCACCCTAACGCCTTTTCCAAACAGTCCAGACCCGGAACGGCCTCTGCGGATCGGTCTTGTCTCGGCGGATTTGCGCCGACACCCGGTGGGGTATTTCATCGCTCCCTTCCTGGCCGCGCATGACCGGCAGCGGATGGCGGTGATCGGTTACGCCAACCACCCCGCCCCCTCCAGCGATCCACCCGGCGACCCGCTGACACGGGAATTGATGGGAAACGCCGCCGGATGGCGCTGGATTGGGGCGATGAACGACGCCACGGCGGCGGCAACGATCCAGGCCGACGGCATCGACATCCTGATCGATTTGTCGGGCCATACCGCGGATCATCGTCTGGCGCTGTTCGCCCTCCGCCCGGCTCCGATCCAAGCGACATGGCTCGGCTACCCACACAGCGCCGGTGTCCCGGCCATCGACCTCATCATCGGCGGAGGAGAGGAGATGCCCGGCACCGCAGCAGATTGGTTCACCGAACGCCTGTTGACGCTTCCCAACGGTCGGTTCTGTTACCGTCCACCCGACGAAGCTCCCCCCGTTGGGCCGCTTCCGGCAACGCGCAACGGTGGTCAGATCACCTTCGGTTCTTTCAACAGTTTGGCCAAGCTGTCGGTGGAAACGGTGACGCTGTGGGCACGGGTGTTGACGGCCCTGCCCAACGCCCGGTTGGTGCTGAAAGCCCGACCGCTGGGCGATCCCCGGGTGTGCGGCCGAATTGCAGCCCGCTTCGCAGCGGCGGGGGTTGATCCCCAACGCCTTGACCTGCGCGGTTGGTCATCTCACGCGGCAATGCTGGCGGAGTATGGCGACATTGACGTCGCGCTCGATCCTTTGCCCTTTTCCGGTGGATTGACAAGCTGCGAGTCGTTGTGGATGGGCGTGCCTATGGTCGCTTGGCCAAATGATTGCCCGGCGGGGCGGCAAAGCGCCCATTTCCTCACCCTTCTGGGATTGCCGGAGCTTGTGGCCCACAGCGCCGATGACAGCGTCAAACGGACCGTCGAGCTGTGCCGCGATCCGAATCGGCTGGCGCTCTTGCGCGCGGGGTTGCGCGACCGGATGCGGCGCTCCCCATTGATGGATGGACGAGGGTTTGCCCAGTCCATGGAATCAGCCCTCCGGCAGGAATGGCGGCGCTGGTGTCAGGCCGCCCCCCGCTGACCGTCACGCGGAGCCATCACCCCAATTGGCGTTCCACATGCTGAATGTGCTCCTGATCGCCAGGACCAGCGTGGGCACGGGCCAGATCAAGCCATTGGCGGGCCAACTCCCGGTTTGGCGCGCCAAGCCGTCCCCGCAACGCCAACAAGGACAGGTTCAGACAGGACTGGACATGCCCGGCCTTGGCCGCCTTTTCAAACCACTCAACGGCCTTCTGATCGTTGCGCACCAAGCCAACACCGCGTGAATAGAGCAGCGCGAGAGAAAACTGGGCGGGGGCAAACCCCTGTTCAGCGGCTTGGCGATAGAGTTCCGACGCCTCAAAGGGATCCTGTTCAACCCCACGCCCGGACTCATGCAGGCTTCCCAGCCGCCATTGCGCCTGAGCATAACGCCCAAGCTTGATCGCCTTGCGGTACAGGCCAGCCGCCTTGTTGAAATTCTGCGGGCAACCCTGCCCACGCAAGCACATGTTGGCCAGATTGAGAACCGAAGGGCTGTGGTTGCGTGCCGCCGCTTTTTCAAACCATAGCACCGCTTCAACCGGATCAGCGGCCACATCGGTTCCACTGGCCAGCAAAACCCCCAGCTCTCCGGCCGCATCGGGATTTCCCAACTCGGCGGCGGCGCGCAAATGCTCCACCCCAGCTTTCGGATCCCGAGCCACCAGCTTGCCTTCCAGAAGCATCCGACTGAGAACAACGTGGGCCTTGGAACAATCTTGCTTCGCGGACGCCTTCAACAGTTCCACAGCGCGTGGAATGTCCGGTTGACCGCCTGACCAGCCATACAGAAACCGCTGCGCAAGATCGAGTTGAGCGAAGGGATGTCCCGCAGCGGTCGCCCGTTCCAGCCACCGGTATCCTTCCTCTTCGTTGCGCTCAATGTTGATGCCGGCGGGAAACAGCAAACTATGGTTGGACTGCGGGCCGACATCCTCCATCCCCGCGTACAGCCGCATCGGATCGCTGAAGTCCCGCACCTTCCCCATGCCATTGGAGAAGATCTGCCCAAGCACATGCTGGGCGTCCACATGCCCCAGTTCCGCAGCGCGGCGGATCCAATCGACCGCCTCCGGCATGTTGCGGATGACGCCGCGACCTTCGGCGTAACATTGGCCAAGCTCGAACAGGGCGTCGCGATCCCGGCGCGCTGCCAGGATCTTCAGCAGCCGCGCCCCTTCCGCCGGTCGGCCTTGCTCAAACGCCGCCTTAGCGTCGCGGTGGAGCTTCTCCGTTCCCCGCAACCGCTGAAACAGCGCCGGAAAGGGCAATCGCCGTTTCTTGGGCCAGTTCTGGAGCGCGCGACGCTGACCGCGCAGAAGCGCTCCAGCGGGTTTGCTGGTGTTTTGACTCATGGGAAGGAACCGGCCATCAAGGTTCGCGCATGCTTTCGTTGACACTGCCCAACAGGGGCTTCAGGAAATAGGCAATGATGGTCCGGCTGCCCACCTTGACGTCAGCGGTCAAGGGCAAGCCAGGAACCAAGCGGAAGCCATCCGGTACGTTGCGAAGATCGACCTTGGTCAGTTTGATCTGAGCGCGGTAGAACAAGCCGCCGCTTGCACCTGTCGTTGCTGAACCGCCATCCGCCTTGGCGATGCCCGTGGTCCGGTCGTTGCGGCTGAAGGAATCGTCGCTGATTGTCCGCACGACGCCTTCCGCAGCACCATGCTCAAAGTAATTGTAGGTGTCGAACTTCAGAGCAACGGCGTCGCCCTCGCGAATGAAGCCAATTTCCCGCCCATCGATCTGGACCGACGCCTCCAACGGCGCGTTGATCGGCACCAACGTGAACAGCGGCTCAGCCGCCTGGGCGATTGAGTTGACCGAACGGTTGGCCACCTCCAACACCACCGCGTCCACGGGGGCGGTCAGCGTCACCAACTCCTGCCGCTTCTTGGCCTTGGCCATCTGCTCGGCCAGCACGTCACGCTCGGTGCGCTGTTGCAGCAGGTCCTGCGCGATCGTGTTTTTCCACTGCTGCGTGAACGCTTCGCGCTGGGCCTTCAGATCATCCAATTCGTGACGGTTTTGCTGTTCCGTCGCCTTGGTCGAGGTCAGATTGCGTTCGATGTCCAGCCGGTTTGCGGTGGCCGCCAACGCGTTCAGCTTGCTGCCAACCTGGGAGGCCGCCAGCGTGTTGCGGATGTCCTCGATCTCTTTCCACTTTTGCAACTGCGCGGTCAGATTGACGATCTGGATCGCGCTGCTGGCGATGTTGGCCTCTGCGCGCGCGATGCGCTCGTTGTAACTCAACACCTGAGCATTGAATTGGGCCTGGCGGTTTCGCCACAAACCAAGCTGCGCTATGGCCATTTCCGGTGGAAAGGCCACAGGCGGCTTGTAGGTTTGACCAGACAGTTCGGCTTCCAAACGGGAGATGTTGGCTTCGGCGGTCTGCACACGCACGTTGATCTGGCCAATGTCCGATTGGGCAAAGGTCGGATCGACGGTGGCCAAGACCTGCCCGGCCTTGACGATGTCTCCGGCGCGCACCTTGATGCTTTTCAGAATCGCGGTGTCAAAGGACTGAATGATGATCGGCGTTTCGGTGGACACCAGACGACCGCTTGCCGACACCACCCGATCAATCCGGGCAAAAGACGCCCATGTGATCGCCGCCACGATCATCACGGTGGTGGTGTAGAGCGTCAACCGCGTCAGCAGCGGTTCCGGCTGGTTTTCAATCTCGGACGTGTCCGACTGAAAATCAGCGATCGAGCGCTCCGCCTCTTCCAGCTCACGCGGCGAGGGTTTGATCTGCACCAAGCTCATGATGCGATCTCCAGGTGACGGTTCTGCTTGTACCAGAGATGACGGTAGACGTCGCAACGGCTCAACAGATCGTTGTGACGACCGACATCAGCCACCTTGCCGTGATCCAGCACCATGATAGCGTCACAGCTCACCAAAGAAGACAGGCGGTGCGAGATGATGATGAGGGTCCGGCCCTTGGCGATGTTCTGCATGTTGGCTTGGATGATCGCCTCGCTCTCGGCGTCAAGCGCGCTGGTCGCTTCATCCATGATGAGAATGGGCGGGTTGATGAGCAACGCCCGGGCAATGGCCAGACGCTGACGCTGACCACCCGACAGATTGGCCGACCCTTCCTCAATCATCGTGTCAAAGCCACGCGGCAAACGTTCAATGAACTCGTCAGCCCCGGCCAGACGCGCGGCTTCGATCACCTCTTCCATCGGCGCGCCAGGTTTGGCCGCCGAAATATTCTCGCGAATGGTGCCTCGGAACAGAAAATTATCCTGCAACACAACGCCGATGTTGGTGCGCAAATGGTCGAGATCGATTTCCCGCAGATCATGACCATCCACCTTGACGAGGCCCTCCTGCGGGCGGTGCAGGGCCTGAAGAATGCGCGTCACCGTCGTCTTGCCCGAACCGCTTCGGCCCATGACGCCAAACATGTGCCCCTGTTCGATGGTGAAGGACACACGGTCAAGCGCGGGCGAGGACGCTCCGGGATAGGTGAAGCGGACGTTGGAAAACTCGACCGCCCCCTTGATCGCCGCCCGCATGCCGCGTCCGGTGCGCCCCTCTTCAACGTCGTGATTCATGATCTGGCCCAGCATGCGCAGGGAGAGAGAAACCTCCTGAAACTGCTGGATCATCTGGGAAAGCTGAACCAATGGCCCGGTGACGCGCCCGGCGACGATCTTGAAGGCGATCAGACCACCAACCAGCATCGAGCCGTCGAAGATCATGTAGGCGCCCAAGCCCATGACCACGACCTGGGTCAGCTTGTCGATGGGCATGATGAGCGACTGGGCGATCAACGCAAAGCTGCCCAAACGGAAGCGGTTCTCAATGGCGCGGGCCAGCTTCTGATCCCAGGCCTGCCGCTGGCGCGCGTCCAACGCCAGCGACTTGATGGTGCGCATGCCCTGGATGGTTTCCACCAGATAGCCCTGAAGGTTGGCCTCGCTGGTGTAGAGATCGTTCATGCGTCGCTTCATCGGCGGCAGGAAGGCGATCATCATCACGCACAACAGCAGGGTCGACCCCAGAACGACTATGGCCAGAACAGCGCTGTACATGAACATCATCGGGATGAAGACGATCAAACCGATGCAATCCAACGCGACAGAAAACACCTGACCCGTCAGAAACTGCCGGATGCGTTCGGTCTGCTGCATGTTCTTGGTGACGACGCCGGTCGACGAATGCTCGAAGAAATCGATGGGCAGACTGACCAGTTTGGAGAAGGTGCGCATGCTGACCTGCGCGTCGATCTTGTTCGACGCGTAGAGCATCAGATAACGGCGCATGTAGGAAAAGAGCGTCTCGAACACGATGGCGAGCATCATGCCGCCCAACAGCACATGCAGCGTTTCGATGCTCCGGTGCACCAGAACACGATCAATAACGATCTGCATGAAGACCGGCATCGCCATGGTCAGGACACTGAGCAGAATCGCCGAAATGGCGACATCGCGGAACACCCGCTTCTGCTGCCGGATCATCGGGAAGAACCAGGAGAAACCAAACTCCGGTTCCTCCGCCACCGCATCGCCGTCCAGCTTCAGCAGGATGACTTCGCCGGTCCAGGCGTCGGTGAAGCGGGCCTCATCGACCGGCAACGCGACGCCGTCGGTCGCCAGAGGATCCTGCATCAGGACCACCGGCACACCGTTGACGACGTTGGCGCCAACAATCAGCACCGAGTTGCCGTTTCGCAAACGGGCGATCACCGGGAAGGCCTGATCCAGCTTGCCGAAGTGATGCCAGCCAATGCGGACCGCGCGCGCTTTCAAGCCGATCTTGCCGGCCAACTTCACCAAAAGGCGGCTGGATGGCTCACGGTTGTCCAGCACATTGTCATGCTGGATGCGTTCGACCGACGTGTCTATGCCTCGAAGGCGGGCCGCCTCGACAAGGCACTTCAAGGCGCTGTTTGGCCCGGAGGCGGGCATCTGCGTGACGCTCCTAAACTGCAAAAAGATTTTGGCGTATAGGCAACCCGCTGGTTTTCACAGGCAAATTAAAACATTGTAATCCATCCTTTTTCAGTCATTCCCCTGGAACAAGACGGAGATGCGAATCTCGTAAGCCGCTATCATCAAACGGAACGGATGATTATCATTGGATTGGCGGCCCCCTTAACTCTGAAGAGACGACAACAACCCTGCCATGAGAATCCTGGTGATTGAGGATGACCCAAAAGCAACAGCCCTGATGCTGAAGGGGTTGCGGGATCATGGTCATGAAGCCGATCATGTCGCGGACGGCGCCGAAGGCCTGAAACAGGCCGCCGCCGGATCATACGACGTCCTGATCGTTGATCGCATGCTGCCATCTCAGGACGGCATGTCCGTCATCCGTTCGCTGCGCGCCATCGGCAACGACACACCAGCGCTGATTCTCAGCGCGTTGGGCAGCCTGGAGGACCGGCTGTATGGCTTGCGCAACGGCTGCGACGACTATCTGACCAAACCCTGCTCGTTGGGCGAACTGATCGCCCGGGTGGAAATCCTGGGCCGACGACGACCGCAAAACCAGCCAGAGATGCGCCTGAAGGTCGGCGACCTCGAAATGGATCTTCTGACCCGCAAGGTGAAACGGGAGGGTCGGTCGATCGAGTTGCACCCCCGCGAATTCAAGCTTCTCGAATATCTGATGCGCAACGCCGGGAATGTGGTGACACGGACAATGCTGCTGGAAAACGTCTGGGAGTTTCATTTCGACCCGCAGACCAACGTGATCGAAGTGCACGTCGCCCGCCTGCGCCAGAAGATCGACCGCGATTTCGCCACCCCGCTGATCCACACCGTGCGCGGCGCGGGGTATTGTCTGCGTGCTTGACCGGTTGCGCCTGCGCACTGTCACGCTCCGGGTGGCTCTGGTCTCCCTGGGAGTCTTTGTGCTGTCAGCCCTGATCGTGTCGGGCATGATCTACAAGGTTACGGAAGCGTTCCTCGACCGTCAGGCCGAAGACTCCATCACCGCTGAACTCGACGGGCTGATGAGCCACCACAACCGGGGTGGCCTGCCCAAACTGATCCAGGTTCTGACCGACCGCACCGAAACGGCCCACATCACCGATCTGCTGCTGTTGACCGATCCAAACGGAAAACGGGTGATCGGCAACCTGCCCGCCATGCCCGCCGTCACCCCGGATCACCGGGGATGGCTCTCCTTTCAGGCGGGAACCGGATTGGTCGGGCATGATGGCGCCCCGCCGGGCGACCTGATGGCGATGGGGGTGATCCGGTCGCTCCCGGATGGTTACACACTGCTGGTTGGGGCTGATCTGGGGGAGTGGCGACGCTTCCGAAGCCAGATCGTCCAAGCGCTGTTCTGGAGCTTCATGGCGATCCTGATGATTTCAGCGATTGGCGGTCGCTTGGTCAGCCGCCACTTCACCCACCGCCTGGAAACAATCAACCGCACCACCCGCAAGATCATCGACGGCCATCTGCACGCCCGCATCCCGCGCTCGCCCAATGACGATGAATTGGATCGGCTCGCCGCCAACGTGAACGACATGCTCGACCAGATCGAGGATCTGATGACTGGCTTGCGGCATGTCAGCGAAGGCATCGCCCACGACCTCCGTACCCCGTTGAACCGTCTGCGCGGCCAGTTGGAAATGGCGGTGATCGAAACACGCGATGGAGATCCGACGCGCGAGATGATCCAGGAGGCGATCGCCGAGGCAGACCGGTTGCTCGACATGTTCAACGCTTTGCTCAGCATTGCCAAGGCCCAGGCGGGCTACCAGCAGATGCCTTTGGTTGATGTGCCGCTTTCGCCTGTTCTGTGGCGGGTGGTGGAACTGTATGAGCCCGTCGCCGAAGAACGGCGGATTTCTCTGAACATCGAAGTCAACGTTCAAGCCGTGGTGCGGGGGCAGGAACAGCTTTTGGCCCAAGCGTTGGCCAATCTGGTCGACAACGCGGTCAAATACACCCCCGAAGGCGGACGCATTGACGTGACCGTCGCCATCAACCGCGCCGGATGGACCGAAATCATCATCGCCGACAACGGCATCGGCATCCCGGTTGAGGATCACGAACGCGTCCTGGGACGGTTCATCCGTCTGGACTGGAGCCGCAGCACGCCAGGCAACGGCTTGGGACTCAGCTTGGTGGACGCGGTGACGCAATTGCACGGAGCCAAGCTGACAATGGAGGACAACCAGCCCGGTCTTCGCGTGCGCCTGTGTTTCCCACCAACCCAAAGCATGACCTCCGCCGATCACAGCGGACAGATCCGGGATAACAGCCCAAGCGGACAAAAGCCCAAAGGGTGATTTGCCCTCTTGGTCTTCTTGATTCCACAACTGCGCCAAGACATGTTCAGGACATGCAGCGCATCACGGGCAAGGCCGCTCTGCAAAGGCTGTGCGAATGCGGTGGCGCCAATAAGAAAGCGTCACCGGCCCCAAGCGTGACGGACCTGTGGCCAACACCCCCTGGATGCGCTGATGTTCCCGCTCCAGAAAGTCTGCGTCCACATCCTCCCACCGCTCCACCGCCACCAACGGCAGATCCGCAAACGACCGCATCCACACCCCCGCCTGCACCAAGGGGATGACTCCCAGAGACAAAGCCTCCCATGTGCGGTGGCAGTCCGGCCCATTTCCGGGAGGCGACACACAGAAACGGTGGGCCGCCAACTCCTCCAAATAAGGGCGATAAGGCTTGGGCGGGGTCAACGTGACAAAGGGCTTGTCCTTCAGAAGGTCAAACACCCGCTGCCGCTCGACAGGGTTGGTGCGTATCTCAAAGTTTGCGTAAAGCCACCGATCCTGCGAACGCCGCTCACGGGCGACCGCCGCAAGCGCCGCTGTGTCCCCATGCGGCCATTGCGCGTTGGCCAAGCCGATCGGCAAAGCGGACAGCTTGGAATGGTCAAGCTCGGCATTCTGGGCAAACCAATGGACGAGACGGACATCGTCCAAGAGCACACGATGCTGGGGACCGATGCGGTGATCGCTGTTGTGACTCATCAGCACGAAGCGATGAGTCAGATGCGGAAGAAGGTCGTGGATGAAGCGGTCGATCAGGTGCGTGTAAACGAAGATGACCGACGCCCGTTGCAAAGCAAGGAGTTGACCGGCTCCTTCGACCACAAGACGCTCCCGCCCCCCTTGGAATTGGCACAGCCGCAGAGTGGGGCAACGGCGCAAGCTGGTGTGGAACGCGGCGGTGGCCGGATCGATCACCGCCACATCGGCCAATGTCTGAAGACGTTCGCCGGTGATGATGTCCGCCTCTGGAATCATGATCGGCTCCGCAGGCGGTGGCGGAGCGGGTGACGCCACGGGACAGGGTGGCGCCGAACGGAAGCTGGCCAGATCCTTGGAATGGACGTGAAGGTTGATGATCGGCCAGAAGGGGGCATCCTCCCCCAACCCACGCGCGCGCAGATGGGGGACGCGTCGCCCCCGATCATCCGGGATCAGGCGGAACCGATAGTCTGATGGCTGATAGACCGCGCTTTCGTTCAAAAATCCAACAGTTCGACGCCCCTGGACATTGCGTGGATCGACCCCCCCCAGATGCTGCCCCAACGCGCCGGTGTCAAAAACCGCACCCAGCGCCGCAAAATGCCGGGTGTACAGACCCGGCTCCGCCGGAATCAAACCGGTCAAACTACCCGCAACGGGCGGACCATCGGTCGGAACCACCGGCAACGCGTCCACGCGCTCCATTCCGAACCGCTGCCGAAACAGACCGAGCAGCGCCATGTCGTTGATCCGGGTTCCCGGATTGCGGACAAAAAACTCCGCAATAAAATGAGTGAAGCGCCTCAACGCAGCGGCATCGCGCGCGTAGAGAAGACCGGCGATACCCCGCTGATCGTTGTCAAAGGGCACGGCAAGACCGGAATACAACTGTTCGAGCCGCTCGCACAACGGGCCGATGTCCGCATACAGCAGATTGTCGCTTTCCAGATGGATAACGTTGGTCAACCCCAAGCTCTCCATCGCCGTTTCAATCAGGAAGAAACGTTCGATGACATAAGTCCAGAAACCGAAGCGGAAACTGCGATCCGTCGTGGCCACGGCGCGGAACCGCGCCAGGTCGGGCGACACCGGCATATCCTCGACACGCAGCACCCGAATGCCCAAAATCGGATCGGGCGGTGACGCCAGCACAGCGGCGGCGTTCGCCACCAGGACAATGTCGCAGGCGTTGAACAACCGCGCCTGCGCGAGCGCATCATCCAGATAGGCGGGCAGTACGTCGCCCAAATGAACAAAAACAATGGCTTGCGGCATGGGATAACCCCCGGTCGCTGGCTGTGGATGATCGCCTTCGCGTCAGCGGCGCGGCGGCGTTAACGGAGGATGGACGAGTCTTGCGGCACGAGCATGGTCGTCGTCTGCGACAAACCCAAGGTCAAGCTCCACCATTCCGGCCCCACACGCACGCCAATAAGGCCGTGGCGCGGACGGCGCCAGAGCCGGAAGGAGCGCGACCGCCTGCTGAAAGAAAGCCGCCGCCTCGCGCGGTCGCCCAAGAGCGGTCAAGCACACACCGGCGTTGTGATGAAGGTGCCCGGCCAAAGGGGCGCGGGCAATCGCCTGACGCGCCGCCTCTAACGCCGCCGTATGATGGTGTTGACCGTGCAACGCCAGAACCAGAACCGACAACACCCCAGGATGGCCAGGGTTGTCCGCCAAAAGCGCGCGGCACAGCCGCTCCGCCTCAACACAATCGCCCCCCCGCCAGCAGGCAAAGGCATGCGGCAGATCATCAGCCAACGTCATGACGCGAAAACCCGTCTCACCTGGGGCCAGGACAATGCGCCGCACACAACCAAAGCCGTGCAGGCTGACGCCCCGCTCTCTTAACAGGGCGCCCCTGCCCCGTCCATCCCGGAGGGATCTCCCACAAGGCGCCCACACCCGGTTCGACGAACGTCACGGCCAAAGCCACGGTTCACGGGGCTTGCCAACCGATGAAATGCATTGACGAACCTTCCAACGGCCTATCTTATGGCCGCGAAATACCCCCCTGACGACGTCCCGACCTCATGCAGCGTTATCATCTGCTCGCCCCATACGGCAACGCCACGAATCAGGACCGCGTGGACACCGTTGGCCGGAATGGATTGCGAGACGCTCCAGAACGCGAAGCCGCGCGCGGGTTGTCGATTGTCATCCTCAATCTGAACAAACCCGAACTGATTGTTCCGTTGGTTGACAGCCTGATCGCGATCGAACCACAGTTCCGCAACGCCGGATTGGGGTTCGAGGTGCTGATCGGTGACACGGGATCGACCGACCCAGCGGTGCTTGCCCTGTATGACCGTGCTCCTCCTATGGTGACGGTCATGCGGGACCTAAAATACCAGTTCTCCCGTTGCAACAATCAGGTGTTCTTCGCCCACGCCCGCTATGACGCCACGTTGTTCCTGAACAACGACGTCATTCTGCGCGACCAGCCCGACTGTCTGATGCGGATGTTCCGTTTGCTGGAACAGCGACCGGATTTGGGAATGGCCGGACTGTGCCTGTTCTTCCCCGATGGAACAGTCCAACACGCTGGAATCGATGTGTTCCGCGACGGGCCGTTGCGCGGCTTTTGTTTTCACCCCCACGCGCGGGAAACAATGCCCGCGACCGCAGCGGAAAGCTGGGACTGCCTTGCCGTCACCGCCGCATGCGTTATGATCCGGTCCGGTCTGTTCCGGGAGATCGGTGGATTCGACGAGGCCTATCGGACCGAGTGCCAGGATGTGGCCCTGTGCCTTGCGGCACGCCGACTGGGCCAGGGGATCGCCATTCTCAACGCGGGCCAAGTGCTGCATCTGGAAAACGCCACCCGCCCCAAGGGATCGGAAGACTGGGCCGACCGCCAGCTCTTCATGCGCCGTTGGGGGGCTTTCATCGACGCCTTCGCCCTTTAGGATCCCCCTGTGTTGAATTCCATGTCCGCACTCCTTTTCCTCTGCCACCGCATGGGCCGCGGCTATGGGGTCTCGGTGGTGATCGAAAACTTGTCGCGCGGGCTGGCCGCGCGCGGTGTTCGGGTCGTCATCGGCTGCATGGAGCATGACGGGACCGTTCCCGGTCTGGACATCCGGCAGGTGGAGCCACGCGCGGCGGACATCGCCACCCTGGCGCGGGAGGTTGGCGCGACGGTCATGGTTGCGCACACCACCCCGTTCTTTGAAGCCCTACCCGAACTGCGCGGAGAGTTCGCCTGCTGGGCATGGGAGCATGGCGACCCCAGCCCGTCTTTCTTCGAAGAGGACCGGGGGGAACGCGAACGGATCATCCGGCACAAGCAGGCGAATGTTTATCCGGCGATGGATGGCGTGGTCTCCATTTCGGAATTCATCACCAGCGACATCGCATGGCCAAAGGCCCAATTGGTCTTCAACGGCTGCGACCACGTCCCGGATCGTGGCGGCAAGGGGTTGCAGGATTTTCCACTGGGGGATGGCGCGCCCCTGCGTATTGGAACCCTGATGCGGATCGGCGTCGGTGAAGCGCGCTACAAGGGGATGCGGAACTTCCTGGATCTGACGGCAGCGGTGCGCGCGTCAGGGATCAACGCCGAAATCCACATCATGGGACGCGGCGCGCCGGAGGATGCGGAGGGGTTCCGCGCCGCTGGCATCATCACCCACCTCAACGCAACGGACGAGGAGCGGGCAGAGTATCTGCGCGCGCTTGACGTCTTCGTGTCGCCGAGCTTGTGGGAAGGGTGCAACCTGCCGCTTCTGGAGGCCCAAGCCCTGGGGACCGTCGGGTTGGCCTATGACACCGGAGCGCATCCGGAAATGACCCCTTTCCTGGCCGCAGACAGCGCCGATATGCTGTCGTTGCTCAAGACCTATGCCCGAAACCGCAACCTGCTGCGCCAGCATTCGATCATGGGCTACCGCTTTGTGCGGAGCAGGTACCGTTGGAGCGTGGCGGTGGACCGGACGATCGCCGTGCTTGGTCTGCAAATGGGAGCCACCCCCATTGCCATCGCCGAGTCCGCCCCAGCCTTCCGGCGCGCCTGGGTGGCGACGTATGTGACCAAATTCTGGAAAATCCTGCGCACCGAAGGCCTGTCGAGCGCCACCAACCGGACCATGCGTTATCTGTCCCACCATCTCCAGCGGCGCCAGCACTGATGACCGACCCTCATCGCGCATCGGTCGCGATTCCCCTGGCGTGGTGTGACGACGGACATGCGGCTCTCGCGTGGCGTTGCGGCTTGGCCTTGTGCCGCGCCTTGAGCGGAGAAGGGGCGTCCGTCACCGCCTGCATCGTGTCTGAAGAGGCCCTGCCCGCCATCCAGGAAGAGACGCTGCGCACCTTGTCGGAACGGTATGGCGTGGCGGTGGAGCACGCGCCCAGCCCTTCGATGCGGTTGGAAGGAAATCTTTACACCCGCCTCGCTTACCGCTTTTTCCTATGGGCGCGTGATCGCAACGACGATGCGATTCACGCCGCCGATCTGTTTGGACTGCCTTATTACTGCCTGCTGGCCCGAACCGCCGGGCGACACTTCAGCTTCACCGCCGTCGGGTTGGTGAGCCTGGGAGCAAGCCGCAGCCTGTTGCTGGATGAAGGGCGCTTTCCAGATTTCGACACCCTGAGCCGCTTGCATCTGGAAGACGGTTGCCGATCCATGGCTGACCGCGTGGCGCCGGTGACGGGCCTTGCTCTGCCCATCCTTGACCTGAGCAACGTTCCATCGCCCCCGCCCGCCTCCACCGCAGGCACCCGAATCCTCGTGGCTGGCGACGCGCTGGACATTGCGGATTTGCGCTTTGTAAACAAGGCGTTGGTGCAGGCGCTGCCACACCTGAAAACACCGATCCACGTCACCGTGATCGACACCACCGCCTCCCCACCGCCCATCATCCGCCTGCAAAGCGATGCAACGGTGGTGACGGACCAGGGAGACGGCGCGCTTGCCACAGCGCTGCACGCCACCGACATTGCTGTTCTGCCCGCCGCGCGCCGTGACGTTGCATGGCTTGCCGCCTCGTGCCAAGCGGTTGGCGTTCGGGTGATCGGGCGCGGACACACCGACCTGACGGCGCTTGGCCCCGCCTTTGCCCCCTGTGGCCCACCCGCCGATTTGGCTGACCGACTGATCTCGGCTCTGGCGGCGCCCGCCCCATCGCCAAGCACCACCATGCCCCTCCGTCTGGAACGCACCGCCGTCCCAACACCGGAGCCTGTGGGCGCCCCACCGTTGGTCAGCGTCTGCATCACCCATTTCAATCGACCACAGCTTTTGCGGTCGGCCCTGTCCAGCTTGGCCATGCAGGATTATCCGGCGCTGGAACTGATCCTGGTCGATGATGGCAGCGACACCCCCGAAGCGCTGGAATGTCTGGCGACGCTGGAGCGCGACCCACCCGTTGCCACGTTCCGCCTGATCCGCCAGAGCAACCGCTATCTTGGCGCCGCGCGCAACGCCGCAGCGGCGGCGGCCACGGGCGCCTACCTGCTGTTCATGGACGATGACAATCTGGCCAAACCAGAGGAGTTGTCTGTCCTGGTTCGGGCCGCCCGCGTGTCCGGGGCCGACATCGTCACCTGCTTCAACGACACCTTCTCACGCGAGGACGATGGTCAACCGGTTGTTGACAGCCGCCGCCTCTTTCTGGGGCCTGCAACCGGGGTTGGCGTTCTGTTCAACGCCTTTGGTGACGCCAACGCCCTGATCCGCGCCGAAACTTTCCACACGCTGGGCGGTTTTACCGAGGATTACGGGGTAGGGCACGAGGATTACGAGTTTTTTGCCCGCGCGGTCCTGAACGGCGCCCGGTTGTTGACCGTGCCCGAAGCGCTGTTCTGGTACCGAACCGATGCCGGCAGCATGATTAAAACAACCGCGCTGGGCCTTAACCATGCGCGGGCCTTGCGCCCTTATATGGCCAAAGGTGTCGATGGCGCACTGGCCGGGGATCTCGTCACGCTGGCGCGCGGAGCTTTCATCCGTGCCGATCACACGATCGCGCTGCTGCAAGCTGATGGTGAGCGAAAGCAACAAGCCATCGAGTCTTTGGTCGCGGCGAACGAGGATAAGCAGCACGCCATCGACGATTTGAAGACAGAAAACGAAGGGAAACAACTGGTCATTGGTGGTTTGGAAGCCGAGAACAGCGAAAAACAGCAGGCTATTGTTGCTTTGGAAGCGGCGAACGGCGAAAAGCAGCGAGCTATTGTTGCTTTGGAAGCGGCGAACGGCGAAAAGCAGCAGGCCATCATTGCTTTGGAAGCTGCAAACGGCGAAAAGCAACAGGCCATCACCGTACTGGAGGCGTCTAATGCAGAGAAGCAACAGATGATTGCCGCTTTGCATGCCTCTTGGTCCTGGCGTATGACCGGGCCGTTCCGCCGCGTTGCCCGTCTGACCCAACGGATCATTGGCCTGTTTGCCTGCCGCCCGCGTGGCCTGACCCTGATTCCCCATGGCAATCTGACCAAAGAGGGTGATCTTTACCGCAGCGATGATGATGATCCCCAATTCTTCATCGAAGCCAACTCCGGGCGCTTGCCCAGCGGTTGGGTGCTGTTGCGATACAGCGGTCAGGGCATTGATTTTCCACTGACGCCTGAATTGTTCATCGACGCCGGAAACGGGTTGTCGGAAGCCGGGAAATTGACCTTTCCACCGCTCCGCGAGGGGCGAGGCCGTCAAATTCTGCGCCTTCCCGAAGGAGTGCGCGCGCTGCGCCTCGACCCGATGGCCCGGCCCGGTCGCTTCCGGCTGGATCGTGTTGAGGCCATCTCTTGCGGGGGCCTGACCCTACTGGCGTTCCTGCTGGCCCAACGCCCGGCCATGATTCTGGCCGGCATCCTGCGCGGTCCCCGGCGTCTGACGCAGGTGATGGACGACGCGATTCGGTTGGAAAACGCCGCGCCAGCCTTGACCTACGAAGACTGGGTGGCCTGCTTCGACCGCTTAACCGATGAGGATCAGAACACGATCTCGCGGCGTGGCGCAAACCTGAGCGCCGATTTCACGGTGGTGATTCCAGCCCAGAACGCGGATTCAACCGATCTGGCAGACACCATCGCCTCTTTGCGTGGACAGCTTTACCCCCGTTGGCGGCTGGTCATCCTGACGTCTGACGAGACCTGCCGACACAACTTGGCTCCTTTGCTGCAGGATCCCCGCGTTTCGTTGGCAACCGACGCCACAGCCCTGATTGGGGTCGGCGATTGGCTGGCCTTCGTTGATCCAGGCACGCACCTCGCGCCACAAGCGCTGTACATGGCCGCCCATTGTCTGGCCGCCGACCCGACCACCGAAATCCTCTACGCTGACGATGATCGGTTGGATCAACGAAAGCGACGGACGCGCCCTCATTTCAAGCCCGACTGGAGTCCTGACTTCTTCCTGGCCCGCAACTATCTGGGGCCATTTGTCGTCATCCGCTCGGACCTGCTCGATTCCACCACGCTGACCAACTCCACCGGCGCTGATCTGGCTTATGCCACGGTTCTGCGGCGCATGTTGACCGGGCCGGAGCCCGTGGTTCGTCACGCGCCATTCGTGCTGTCCCACCGTCCCTCCCATGATGATGGTGAGATGGCCCGCCGTGGACGCGAACGTACGCTTCTGGCCCAGCAGCTCGCCTTGCAGGGCGCGCGGGTGGAACCCTGGTTGCAAGGCGCCGCCAATCACATCATCTACGCGTTGCCGGAACGAGCGCCTTTTGTGAGCGTGATCGTGCCGACCAAGGACAAAATCGACCTGCTGCGCCTGTGTGTGGACAGCCTGCGGGCGCGCACCGTCTACCCCGGCGGCTTTGAAATCCTGGTGATCGACAACCGCAGCGAAACCGACGAGGCGCGCGCCTATTTCGCCGAATTGGAACGCACCGGGGCTGCCCGTGTCCTGACCTATGACGCGCCCTTCAACTATTCGGCCATCAACAATTTCGGTGTCCGTCACGCCAAGGGCGAGGTTCTCGCCTTCCTGAACAACGACATCGAAGCCATCGCCCCATCCTGGCTGGCGGAAATGACCGCCCACGCGCTCCGCCCCGACATCGGGGCGGTTGGAACAATGCTGTATTACCCGGACAACACGATCCAACACGCCGGGGTTGGTCTGGGATTGCACACGCTGGTTGGGCATCTGCACCGGGGATTGCCGCGCGGCGCAACCGGTTACGCCGACCGGGCCGCCCTGACGCAAAATCTGTCCGCCGTCACCGCCGCCTGTCTGGTGATTCGTCGCGCTCTGTTCGAGCAGGTTGGAGGTTTTGAGGAAGAGCACCTCCACGTCGCCTTCAACGACGTCGACCTGTGCTTGCGCTTGCGAGCGGCGGGCTATCGATTGGTCTGGACCCCCCACGCTGAAATGTACCACCATGAAGGGGCATCGCGGGGACGGATCGAAAAGCCGGAGCGTTTGGCGCAGTTCGCCGTCGAAATTGGCTATATGACCAACCGTTGGGCCGATATAGCGTCCGCCGATCCCTATTACAGCCCGAACCTGACCCTTGAGGCCGAGGATTGGGGCCTTGCCTGGCCGCCGCGTCTGGCTCCGCCGTGGCGCCAGCCCATCGGCACGCCCAAAACCGGCAAGAGCGCACGACGATCCCCGCTCGCCGCTTACGCTTGGCTCGACACGGTCCAACGCTGAACACGAAAGCCGACCGCCATGGACACCACCACGCCGTCTCTGACCGTTTATCTCAATGAATCGATTGAGGTTTTGCGCAAAACACGCGACACTCTGTCCGACGCTGTGATGACAAGCGCGGTTGATCGCATCGCAAACGCTCTGGGCCAAGGGCGTCCCTTGCTGGTCTGCGGCAATGGTGGTTCGGCATCCGACGCCCAGCACATCACAGGTGAACTGGTTGGCCGTTTTCTGAAAGAACGCCGGGCGTTAAAGGCGATCTGCCTCAGTTCAAACGCCGCCGTTTTAACCGCATGGGCCAACGATTACAGCTACGACAGCGTTTTTGCCCGTCAGGTCGAAGCCTATGCCGAACCGGGCGGAGTTCTGCTTGGTCTCAGCACCAGCGGCAATTCTCCCAATGTGGTCGCCGCCTTTGACGCCGCCCGTCGGCTGGGCATGACCACCGTGGCGTTGACCGGTGAGGGCGGCGGCAAGCTGGCTGCGCTCAGCGACATTCTGCTGGCGGTGCCCTCACGCCATACCCCACTCATTCAGCAAGCTCACATCTGCCTGTACCACCATCTGTGCGAAGCGGTGGAAGCACGGCTGGCGACGGCCTGACGGCATACTCCTGGCCTTCCATTTTCATTTCGATAAAGACTTCATTTCTGAATTTGTTTTGAATCCGAAATCACTATTTTCTTTTCCCAGAATAGCGCGGTCTCAACGATGATCCGTAGATCATCGTAACGGGGTGTCCAACCCAGTTGCCGCCGAATCCGGCTGGTTCCCGCCACCAGAGCGGGCGGGTCGCCCGCGCGACGAGAAACGATACGAGTTGGCAACGATCGTCCAAGCACCGTCTCGACCATCTCCAGAACTTGCCGCACCGAATAGCCGCGACCATACCCACAATTCAAGATCAGGCTTTCACCACCGGCCTCCAGATGGCGCAACGCGGCAAGATGGGCGGCCGCCAGATCACTGACGTGGATGTAGTCACGCACACATGTGCCGTCCTCAGTGGGATAGTCGTCCCCGAAAATCTGAATGTCCGGACGTTGCCCGGTCGCCGCCTGAACCGCAATCTTCAGCAGATGGGTCGCCACCCGTGCGCTTTGTCCTGAGCGCCCCGCCGGATCCGCCCCCGCCACGTTGAAATAACGCAAGGCGATGTAACGCAATCCATAAGCTGCGGCGGCGTCACGCAACATCCATTCGGTCATCAGCTTTGACCGGCCATAGGGGTTGATCGGATTGGTCGGCGCATCCTCGTCAAGGAGTGTCGCTTCGTGCATGCCATAGACGGCAGCGGTCGAGGAAAAGATGAAGCGCTCCACCCCCGCCCGGCGCACGACCTCGATCAGACTCAGGCTGTTGGCCGTGTTGTTGCGGTAATAATCCATCGGCTTTTCAACCGATTCCGGGACCGAGATGCGTCCTGCAAAGTGCATCACCGCCCCAACACCATGGGCCACGATGGTCTGTTCGACCAGCTTGGCGTCGCCAACGTCGCCGACCACCAAAGGCACCCCATCCGGAACGGTGGTCCGGCATCCCGTCGACAGGTCGTCCAAAACCACGACCGCCCGCCCCGCATCGCGTAAGGCCAACACGACATGCGAACCGATGTAGCCGGCTCCGCCTGTCACCAGAACGGTCGTCGGAGAGGAAATCGGGTCGGCCATGCTGTTCCATCGCGGTGGGATTGCCAAGAGCCGGGCAGACTACCACCCACCACCCCGACACCGCCTCATCTTTTGCGCAGGTCATCCGCTCCAGCGGATGTCTCTTTCACAGGTTCCCCCCGATTGGCTCTGCTTTCGCCTGAAAACGACGATTGACGCGCCGCCAGCGGCAAGCCCGCCATGGACTTCGACGGCGCTCGGCGATACCAAGACAGCCGAAGGCCGCGCCGCGTCGGCGCAGAAGGAGCTATGAGCATGGACATCGCCGCACTCGCCATTCCCGACGTGAAAATCATCCGCCCAAAAAAATTCGGCGACCATCGCGGCTTTTTCTCCGAGACCTACAGCAAACGTGCGTTTGAAGCCGCTGGCCTTCTGCTCGACTTCGTTCAGGACAATCAGTCTCTCTCGGCAGAGGCTGGAACCGTGCGTGGTCTGCATTACCAGACCCCTCCCTTCGCCCAGGACAAGCTGTTGCGGGTGGTGCGCGGGGCCGTCTTCGACGTCGCCGTTGACATCCGCCGGGATTCACCAACCTTCGGCCAGCACGTCTCTGCGGTGATCAGCGCGGCCGACTGGAACCAGATCCTGGTCCCGGTCGGGTTCGCGCACGGGTTCTGCACGCTGGAACCAAACACCGAAGTCATCTACAAGGTGACGAATTTCTATTCGCCGCAGCATGATCGCGGGATTTTGTGGAACGATCCGGAGTTGGGGATCGCGTGGCCGGTGGACGCCGGTCAGGCCCTCCTGTCCGACAAGGACCTGAAAAATCCCCGTCTTTCCGAGGCGAGCGATCTGTTCTGAACCAAACCGGATCCGCAACGGTCGTTCTGGAGCAAAGATTCGGGTGTCTCTGTTGATCTTTCTGGATAGGACGCAGGTGTTTTGATGAAGTGCATTCTCGTCACCGGCGGCGCCGGATTCATCGGGTCCGCCGTGGTCCGGCAACTCCTCGCCGAAACCGACGCCCGCGTCGTCAATCTGGACAAGCTGACCTACGCCGCCAATCTGTCCTCGTTGCCAGGAGCGGCGGAAAACCCACGCTACACCTTTGAACAGGTTGATATTTGCGACGGCGAGGCCTTGCGCCGGGTCTTTGCGGAGCACCAGCCGGACGCGGTGATGCATCTGGCCGCCGAATCCCATGTGGATCGTTCAATCGACGGCCCCGGCGATTTCATCCAGACCAACATCGTCGGCACTTATAAGCTTCTGGAAGCGGCGCGGGGCTATTGGTCCGCCCTGCCTGCCGACCGCAAGGACGGTTTCCGCTTTCATCACATCTCCACCGACGAGGTCTTTGGCACGCTGGGCGACGAAGGTTTCTTTACCGAAACGACCGCCTATCAGCCAAACTCACCCTATTCGGCCAGCAAGGCGTCAAGCGACCATCTGGTGCGGGCCTGGCACGAAACCTACGGGCTGCCGGTGGTGCTGACCAACTGCTCGAACAATTATGGCCCTTATCATTTCCCGGAGAAGCTGATTCCCTTGGTGATCCTGAAGGGACTGGCCGGGGAGGCTCTGCCCGTCTATGGCAAGGGCGACAATGTGCGCGACTGGCTTTATGTCGAGGATCATGCCCGCGCCCTGCGGCTGGTTCTGGACAAGGGGCGGGTCGGCGAGAGCTACAACATCGGTGGACACAACGAACGGACCAACATCGCGGTTGTGCGCAGCATCTGCGCCCTGTTGGATGAGTTGTCGCCCACTGGCGCCCCGCACGACCGTCTCATCACCTTCGTCGCTGACCGTCCCGGCCACGACAAGCGCTACGCCATCGACGCCGATAAGATTGAGCGTGAATTGGGTTGGCGCCCGCAGGAAACCTTCGAGAGCGGTTTGCGCAAAACCGTCGAATGGTACCTGAACAACCGCTCCTGGTGGGAATCGGTGCGCAACGGGTCCTATCGTGGTGAACGTCTGGGCCTATCCGATCCCGCCGCCAAGACCGGAGATGTGGCGTGAACATTCTGGTTCTCGGCGCCAGTGGGCAGGTTGGCCATGCCCTGATGCGCGCATCCTGGCCGGTTGGCAGCCATGTCGTTGGGCTGGCGCGCCCTGTGATTGATCTCAGCGACCCCACCAGTCTTGAGCGCGCGATGACGGAGCACGCCCCGGCTCTGGTGGTCAACGCCACCGCCTACACCGCTGTCGACAAGGCCGAAAACGATCAGGATGCCGCTTTCGCGATCAACCGCGATGGCCCGGCTCGTCTCGCCGCGCTGTGCGCGGCGAGAGGCGCGGCGTTGATCCACATCTCCACCGATTATGTGTTCGACGGAGCCAAGCCCTCCCCTTATGTCGAAGACGATCCGGTGGCTCCGATCAACGTTTATGGGGCCAGCAAGGAAGCTGGAGAAGCCGCTGTCCGCGCCACCACTCCGCGCCACGTCATCCTGCGCACCTCCTGGGTTTACGCCGCTCACGGCAGCAACTTCGTAAAAACCATGCTGCGCTTGGGCCGGGAGCGGGCGGAGCTGGGGGTCGTTGCGGATCAGACCGGCGCGCCGACCGCCGCCAACGACATCGCTGCGGCCATCCTGCGCATCGTCACCCGCATCCAGGAACAGCCCGATGATGTTCCATGGGGAACCTATCACCTGACCGGGACCGGTGAGACCACGTGGTTTGGCTTTGCGGAACGGATCTTCGAGCGGTTGGAACGCGAGGAAGGTCGCCGCCCCACAGTCAAACCCATCGCCACCATCGACTACCCAACCCCGGCGCGCCGACCGATCAACTCCCGTTTGGATGGTTCTCGCCTGCGCGCGGCGTTCGGTGTAACTCCTCCGCATTGGGCTGACAGCCTGGACCGCGTGCTGGACGAGTTGTTCAACCAGCAACCGGCGAGCTGACGGCAGGGCGTTTGAACGTCATTTTCTTTGCGACCACAGACCACAGACAGACAGGCGGCGGATATGAAAGGCATCATTCTGGCAGGCGGATCCGGCACCCGGCTCTATCCGGTGACGCGCGCGATCAGCAAACAGCTGCTGCCGATCTACGACAAGCCGATGATCTATTTTCCGCTGACAACCCTGATGTTGGCAGGCATTCGCGATATCCTCATCATCACCACCCCACACGACCAACCACTGTTCCAAACCGTGCTGGGCGATGGGTCGCAGTGGGGAATATCGCTCTCCTACGCCGTCCAGCCGTCTCCCGACGGGTTGGCCCAGGCCTTCATCATTGGCCGCTCCTTCGTCGGAACCGACAGTTGCGCGCTGGTGCTGGGCGACAATATTTTTTACGGTCACGGCCTGACCCAACTTCTGCGAGCGGCTGGAGAAAAGACCTCGGGCGCACGGGTTTTCGCCTATGGCGTGCGCGACCCGGAGCGCTATGGCGTGGTCGAGTTCGATGCGAATGGCCGAGCCTTGAGCATTGAGGAAAAGCCAACGTCGCCGCGCTCGAAATGGGCGGTGACGGGTTTGTATTTCTACGACAATCAGGTGCTGGACATCGCCGCCGCGGTCAAGCCTTCCGCCCGTGGAGAGCTGGAGATCACATCCGTGAACGCCGCCTACCTTGATCTCGGCCAACTCGACGTTGAGCAGATGGGGCGTGGCTATGGCTGGTTCGACACCGGCACACACGACAGCCTGTTGGAAGCGGCGGAGTTCGTCCGCACCATCCAACATCGTCAGGGTCTTCAGATCGCTTGCCCGGAAGAGATTGCGTATGTCTCTGGCTGGATTGATGGTGAACAGGTTGCCAGATTGGCCGAACCGCTAAAGAAGAACGAGTATGGCCGTTACCTCATCAGCTTGCTGAGTTGAGTCGAGGGTAATGCTCTTTCTTCTTCATTTTCTATGAAAGATTTTATCGATGCGCTCTTTCAAAAAAAAGCGGGTCTTGGTCACGGGTGGCGCAGGTTTTCTTGGATCACATCTTTGCGAACGGTTGCTGGGGCAGGGATGTGAAGTTCTTTGTGCTGACAATTATTTTACAGGCAGCCGAGACAATGTTCTTCACCTTCTGTCAAATCCACATTTTGAACTGATCCGCCACGACGTCACGTTCCCACTCTACGTTGAGGTTGACGAGATCTACAATCTTGCCTGTCCAGCGTCACCGATTCATTACCAGTATGATCCAGTGCAGACGACCAAGACCAGCGTGCATGGCGCCATCAACATGCTGGGGTTGGCCAAGCGATTGAACGCCCGGATCATGCAGGCCTCGACCTCAGAGGTTTATGGGGATCCGGTCGTGCACCCGCAAACCGAAGAATATTGGGGCAACGTCAACACCATCGGGCCGCGCGCCTGTTACGACGAGGGCAAACGCTGCGCGGAAACTCTGTTCTTCGATTATCATCGGCAGCACAAGCTGTCGATCAAGGTCATCCGCATCTTCAACACCTATGGTCCACGCATGCACCCCAACGACGGGCGCGTGGTGTCGAACTTCATCATCCAAGCGCTGAAGGGTGAACCGATCACGATGTATGGCGATGGGCAACAAACCCGCGCTTTCTGCTACGTCGATGATCTGATTGAAGGCTTCCTGCGCTTCATGGACACGCCTGCCGAGATCACCGGCCCGCTCAACCTCGGCAACCCCGGTGAATTCACCATGCTGGAACTGGCCGAAAAGATCATTCGGTTGACCGGCTCCGCGTCGCGCATTGAACACAAGCCGCTGCCGCAGGACGATCCCAAGCAACGCCGCCCCGACATTTCAAAGGCCAAAGCTTTGTTGGATTGGGAGCCGGTGGTGCCGCTCGACGCCGGACTTGAACGCACCATCGCCTATTTCCGCGACCGTTTCTTCGCCTGATCCGCGCGCGCCGGTTCGGGGCGGACGCCACTCGAACCGGCATCCGCCCGGTCGATTTCAGTTGCGTCCGTAGGAGTCCTCAAGCCGCACGATGTCATCCTCCCCCAGATAGGAGCCGGACTGCACCTCAATGATGGTCAACGGCACCTTGCCGGGATTTTCCAGACGATGGACCGTGCCGATAGGGATGTAGATGGACTGGTTCTCATACACCATCACCTGCTCCTCCCCCCGCGTGACCAAGGCTGTCCCGTTCACCACCACCCAATGCTCCGCCCGGTGGTGGTGCTTTTGCAGCGAGAGGCGCGACCCGGGAGCGATGGTCAGGCTTTTCACCTGGAAACGGTCCCCGGTGTGCAGCGACTGGTAGGATCCCCAGGGCCGGTGGACCTGACGATGGTTCACCGCCTCGCTGCGTCCTGCTTTCTTCAAACGATCAACGATGCGCTTCACATCCTGAGTCCGATCACGGTCGGCGACCAGAACGGCATCGTCCACCGCCACCACCACCGCGTTTTTCAGACCGACAACGGCGGTCAGATGCTTGTCGCTGCGCACATAGCAGTCGCTGGCCTCTTCCAGCATCACATCGCCGATGATGACGTTGCCGTTGGCGTCTTTGCCGCCGACCTCCCACAGGGCCGCCCAGGCCCCGACGTCGGTCCACCCCAGGCTGCATGGAACGACAGCGGCCATGGTCGTCCGCTCCATAACCGCATAATCAATGGAGATGGACGGGGATTCAGCAAACGCCGCCGCATCAAGGCGGAAAAAATCAAGGTCGGATTGCCCCGCGTCCAGAGCCGCCCGACAGGCGGCAACCACCGCCGGGGCATGACGCTCCAACTCAGCCAACAGCGGGCCAACGGGGAACAGGAACATGCCGCTGTTCCAGGCATATCCACCATCGGCCAGATAGGATTTGGCCACCTCCAGCGTCGGCTTTTCAACGAAAGCGGCCACCTCGAACGCACCGTCCACGCCCGCAAGCGGCGCGGCGCGGCGGATGTAGCCATACCCCGTTTCCGGGGTCGTCGGCGCAATGCCAAACGTGACCAATCGTCCGGTTTGAGCGGCTTGGGCAGCGGTCGCCACAGCCTGATGAAACGCCGCGCCATCGCGGATGTCATGGTCAGCGGGCAGCAGCAGCAGCAGCGCGTCGGGATCCACCGCCGCAACGCTGAGGGCGGCAAGCGCACACGCCGCTGCGGTGTTGCGCCCGACCGGTTCCAGCAGAATGCCGCGCGGCTTCAGCCCGGATTGCCGCAGTTGCTCGGCGACCAGAAAACGATGCTCCTGATTGCAGACCACCAACGGTGGGGCAAAGACCACGCCATCGGCCACTCGAAGCGCTGTTTCCTGGAACATCGTGCGATCAGAACACAAAGGCAGGAATTGCTTTGGATACAGCTCCCGCGACAAGGGCCACAGACGGGAACCAGAACCACCGGACAGCAACACCGGAACGATCTTCTGCGCGGAAACGCTGCTCATGGCGGTCGTCCTATTGCTTGGCTCTCGACGCGATCACCCCAACCGGTCGTTCAGCCTTCCAGGGCCACCGAATTGGAGCGGATCGTTATAGACCGACCGCTTTGCGATCCACAAGCGTCGGCCCAGCGCCTCAGGGGGGGAGAGACAAGACTCCAAACCCAGCCACACCCTGCCCTGCAACCAAAGCCCCAGTCGGGTTCTATGCGACGGAACGCGACGAAATCCGCTGAAACGAGCCTCCTTGAATTTGGAGTCTTGTCGCGCCCCGTTCCACCGGCAAACGCGCTGAAGGGACACGACCAACCACACCAATCAGCAGGGGCGCGACAGAACTCCAAACAGGAGACGATTCGGCAAGGGCGCGACAAAAGCGCGACTCGGAACGACAGGAAAACCCAAGGATTCCGCCAATGTCCCGATTCGCAACCTTGCAGTTGGACCAGCGCCGCATCCGGGAGGACGATAAATCCACAGAGCGAATCGACTATCCACTGGAGTCTTGTCGCGACAATTCTGGAGTCTTGTCGCGCGAATCGCGATTCTCTACTGGAGTCTTGTCGCGCAAACTATTAACTGAATCAAATAACCTAACAAATAGTTTGAGCGACAAGACTCCAAATTGCTGACAGGGAAACCCCGTGATATAGGGGTTTTCAGAAAGTCCTGCCAAGGTCAGCCCGCTATGGGACAGATACATCAGTTGGTCACCCAGCTTGGACGCGACCAGGCAAAAGCTCTCCAGAGTGATCCGGAGAAGCGTTCCCTAGTTGACGTCGCCGCGGCCGTCCTAGAAGAAGAACGGCAAGAGCTTGGCATCACCTATTCAGGTTTTGCGCTGACCGCACTTCCTCATCGCCGTCTTCCCGATGACCAGCCATGGGAACGACGCGGCCATAAGATTCGTCTGCTGATCGAGCCAGGACGACTGCCAGTTCGCAATGGAGGATTCAAGCTTTACGGGGTTCCGTATGGCAGCCGCGCCCGGATGATTCTCCTGTACCTGCAAACACGGGCAATCCAGACCGACAGCCGCGAAGTCGAACTGGGGCGGAGCATGCATGAATGGCTGGATCGGATGGGCCTTTCCGTGGGCGGCCAAACCTACCGTGATATCCGAGAGCAAGCGTCCCGCATCGCCGCGTGCAACCTGACCTTCGCCTGGGAAGACGCGCACAGCATCGGTTTTGAAAAGGGATCGATTGTCAAAGGCGGGATCCATTTCTCTGCCAACACAGGCTCCGATCAGGGCACCTTGTGGGAAGACCGCGTGCTTCTGTCCGAAGCTTTCTTTCGGGAATTGAAAGCGCATCCGGTACCAATTTGGGAACCCGCGTTGCGGCACATCCAAAACAACAGCACCAGCATCGACATTTACATTTGGCTGGCCTATCGATTGCACAGTCTGTCTCGAACGACACCAATTACTTGGCCAGCTGTGTTTGAACAATTTGGAGCAGGCTACAGTCGTTTGCGAGATTTTCGCAAACGGTTTATTGAAGCCCTTCAATTGGCTCTTGCCGTTTATCCGGACGCACGGGTTGAGGTAGAAGAGCAAGGGCTTCTTTTGCACCCTTCTCCGCCACCAATTCCAGAGCGCAAACTGGCCCAACTGTATCGTTGATTGCAAAAACACAGATGGGCGCAACGTAAAGAGCGTCAAGACCTCGGTTCGCCGAGGTGATGAGAGCCACATCACCTGTTTCTTGACGCTCTTTCCACTGCGCCCATCTGGGATAATCCCCATCGTTTCCGATCAAAAGGCCCTGCGACAAGACTCCAAACGCTTTTCCAATGACATGAGCCTCCAGGACTGCACGCGGCTACAGAAAGTAGTAAAAAACATACCGATGAATTCAGAGGTTGATTTTTTCTGGAGAAAGCGCATTACCAGCGGTTTCAGGGTAAATTAACCCCATAATCAGGAAGAGCCGATTACAGTTGGTCGCTTCCAAGTGGGGAAACAGGCGAGGCCGGCGGCGATGACAAAACCCAAAGAATCCCTTGATCTTTCCGTTGAACAAACCCTCGAAGCCGGACTGAGGATGTTCGATGGACGCTCCGTTTTGGTCACAGGAGGAAGCGGGTCGTTCGGTCAACGTTTCATCGAAACCGTGATGAGCCACGCCAAACCGCGCCGGGTCATCATTTTTTCCCGCGACGAGTTCAAACAATACGAAATGCAGCAGCGGATGCCCGCAGAATGGGCCACAACGTTGCGTTTCTTCATCGGTGACGTCCGTGATCGCGAGCGTCTGGAACTGGCGATGAGGAACGTCGATTTCTGTGTTCATGCCGCCGCTCTGAAACATGTGCCTGCGGCGGAATACAACCCGATGGAGTGCATCCACACCAACGTCTATGGCGCGGAAAATGTGGTCCGGGCGGCGTTGGCAACTGGTGTGCGACGGGTAATTGCCTTGTCAACCGACAAGGCCGCCAATCCGATCAATCTCTATGGGGCCAGCAAACTGGCATCCGACAAAATCTTCATCGCCGCAAACAACCTGTCCGGTGCTCAAGACACCCGTTTTTCCGTTGTCCGCTATGGCAACGTCGTCGGATCACGAGGCAGCGTCGTGCCCTTGTTTGATAAGATGATCGCCCAAAGGGTGGATCATCTGCCGATCACCGACAAACGAATGACCCGCTTTTGGATCACGTTGCAGCATGGCGTTGATTTTGTCCTGTCCTGCTTTGCCATGATGCTTGGTGGAGAAATTTTCGTACCGAAAATTCCTAGCATGCGGATTACAGACCTCGCACAAGCGATGGCTCCTGATTTGCCGTTGAAGATGGTTGGCATTCGACCAGGCGAAAAATTGCATGAGGTGATGATCACGGAAGATGATTCACGACAGACTTATGAATTGGTCGATCGTTTTGTCATCGAACCCGCTTTCACCTTTTGGCAACATGCCCCCTATGAACGGTTGAACGCAAAACCTGTCACGGATGGCTTTCGCTACGCCAGCGACAGCAACAACGATTGGCTGAGCGGAGAACGGCTCCGCACCTTGCTGGAGGAAAGCCGCTGACAGGAGAGACCGCATGACCGGGACGCGTCCCTTTCTTCCCTATGGTCGCCAGACGGTGGATGATGCGGACATTGCCGCTGTCACGGCGGTGTTGCGCGGTGATTGGCTGACACAAGGGCCGGTGGTCACGGCTTTTGAGCGGACATTGTCCCGTCATGTGGGAGCCGCCGAAGCTGTCGCTTGCGCCAATGGGACCGCAGCCTTGCGGTTGGCCTACGCCGCTTTGAGGGTTGGGGCCGGGGATGCGGTCATTGTGCCGTCGAACACCTTTCTGGCCACCGCCTCGGCAGCCCGCCACGCCGGAGCCGAGGTTGCTTTTGCAGATGTGGATCCCGTCACCGGTTTGATGGGGGTTGAACACGCGCAGGCGGCTTTGATCCGCGCGCGCGCGGCGGGCTGGCGTCCCCGGGTCGTGGCCCCTGTCCATTACGCAGGTCAAACCGCAGCAATGGCGGCGCTGGGTCGGTGGGCAAGAGACGAAAATTTGACGGTGGTCGAGGACGCTTGTCACGCGGTGGGAGCCGTCGACCGTGATGGTTCTGTCGAAATCCCCGTGGGCGCTTGTGCGCACAGCGTCTTGACCGTCTTTTCGTTTCACCCAGTTAAAACGATCGCTGCGGGAGAAGGTGGGGCCGTTACTGGTCAGGACCCTGTGTTGATGGAGCGGGTTCGTCGTCTGTGCAACCACGGCATCCGCCGGGCCGGACAGGAGGGAACCGCAATGTTCGCCAATCCTGTTGAGGCCTATGACCAGAACAATCAGCCAAACCCCTGGTATTATGAGATGGAAGAACCCGGTTTCAACCACCGGCTGTCTGACATTCATGCCGCCTTGGCCCTCAGCCAGTTGGGGCGGATTGCGGCCTTCATCGAACGCCGGGCGGCCTTGATGGCGCGGTATGCCGACCGTCTGGCTTCTTTGTCCCCGTTGGTCAAAGCGCCGGTCACGGTTCCCTGGTGTCGTCCGGCGTGGCATCTCTGCGCGGTCCGCATCGACTTTGCGATGGCCCGGCGATCACGGGCGCGGGTGATGGCCGCGTTGCGGGCGCAGGCTATTGGCAGTCAGGTCCATTACATTCCGGTTCATCGGCAACCCTATTGGCAGCGACGGTACGGCAGCCTGTCTCTGCCGGGAGCGGAGCAGCACTATGCGCAAACCCTGTCTTTGCCGCTGTATCCAAGCATGACGAATGACGATGTGGATCGGGTGGTCGGGGCGTTGGAGGTGGCCTTGATGGGAGCCGGAGGAACTGACGCATGACACGCGCGCAACGGGTTTGCCGGGCGCAGCCGTATTCCTTTGGCGTCGGAAATGCGCTATGTCAGCCCATGTATCCGCAACGCTTTTTCAGCGAAACGCTTTTTGGGAGTTGAGACCATGGCCGAAGGCACTGTGGATTATTACGCGATGGTCGAAGAGGCATGGCAGCTCAGCGACACCGCGCGTGACTATGTGAAGAACGCGGGCCGTGAGGTGGACAACACTGAGCTGTGGGACAAGGTGTTTGCTCCGTCGCCGCTGATTGATCTTGACCGCACCCGCGCTGAGGGCGGTCAGCCGCTTCAGAAGATCTTCTTCAAGAATCCCTATGGTTTGCAGTACCGCGCCGACCACAAGGATTGGATCCCCTTCCGGCATGGCGCCTTGGATCCGGCCTATCTTCAGGTCGTCTGATCCGTCAGACCAGACATGATGGTGTGATGGGTGTGGGGTGAGATCGTTCACGCTGGGGTTTGTTCAACCGAACGGGGTGGGAAATGACTGTTGTGACTGGAACGGCGAACGCCGACACTCTGACAGGAACCAGCAGCGCCGACAGCGTGACCGGTCTTGGTGGGATCGACCGTTTCCTTCTCACCAGTGATTTTGCAACCTACGCCACATCGTTTGGCACAAGCGGCAGTTTGTTCATCACCGGGCCGGATGGCGCCGACACCCTGACCGGGATCGAGTTTCTTCAGACAAGCAGCGGCGCGCTGATCTCGGTTTCCAGCCTGGACACGGTCGCACAGCCGTCGATTTCGGATCTGGTGGCGGTGGCAGGCGCGTCGACCGCCGCCGATTATCTGGTTGGAACGGTGGTTGGTGATTGGATCGGCGGTGGGCTGGGAAACGACACCATTTCTGGTCTCGCTGGCGCCGATGCGTTGTTTGGGCACGCGGGTGATGATGTTCTCCTCGGCGGGGCTGACAATGACACCTTGGAAGGTGGACTGGGCAACGACCTGTTGTTTGGCGGCATCGGCAATGACCGGCTGAACGGTGACGCTCTTGGCCAATCCGGGGCTGACACACTGATGGGGGATGCTGGAAACGACTGGCTGGACGGCGGCGGCGGCGCGGATTTTCTGGATGGCGGGGCCGACAACGACACGCTGTACGCCAGCTTTGGGGCGGATACCTTGCGGGGTGGAAACGGCGACGATCTGTTGTTTGGCGATGTCTATTCTGATCGCGCCCATGAAACCGCGATCGCGATGTCGGGCGGCGCGCCGGTGGTGTCGCAGAGCGATGTTTTGTTGGGTGGGGCTGGAAACGACACGCTGATTGGCGGCGTCGATTCCGATCTCATGGACGGTGGTCTTGGCAACGACCTGTTCTCCATCCGCAACCTGAACGAATCGACGCTCACCGCCCCGGATGTCATCGTGAATTTCAAGGGAGCCGCCGTGGCGACGGCGGTGCAAACAGGAACCGCCAGTTACGCCACGCTGGGGGCCGAAGCCGACCGCATCGACGTGTCGGAAATCGATGCGATTGCCGGAACGACCGAGAACGACAGCTTTGCCTTTATTGGAACCGACGCGTTTACGGCGGCGGGCCAGTTGCGTTACCAGACCTCCAACGGCGTGACGATGATTGAAGGCAATGTGAACGCCGATCTGACCGCAGATTTCCGCATCGAGGTCGACATCGCCAACTACACCTTCTCGTATTTCGATTTCGTTCTGTAAGTGGAATGCTTTAGGGACGCTTTTTGACCGGCACGGCCAGATCGATGACCAGACGGTGGCCGTGATCCTTTTCCGGCGGCAAAGCGAAGATGCTTTTGATCTGAATGGAACCTTGCCCGCCAAAAATCAGATGATTGGCGCCGTTTGCCATGACAATCCGGTAGGTCAGAGAGGCGCCGGTGAAGGCGCCGGAGGGGGCGGCCTTCCACAATGTGCCTGGCAAGACCAGTTCCACCCGTTCCGGCGCCCGTTGACCCAATTGGGTGAAGCGGGGCGGACCATTGAGGTCGAGAACCACACGTGTGGTTCCGCCGTTGGTGGCCGCACGGATTTGCGACACCTGAAGCGTTTGGGATGAGGGCTTGATCGGACCGGTGGGGGCCGCTTGGGGTTGGAGCGTTTGGATTGGGGTTGTTGGCGCTGATGCGGCGGGCGATGGGTTCGGCGTTGGCTTGATGGACGGAATTGGGGGCAGAGCCATCGGTTTAAGGGCGAGTTGCTCTTTCTCCGCTTCGGCTTGCGGTGTGGGAGCGGCCATCGCCGGTGGGGCTTCTGGGGCGATCAGCGGCGCCAGCGGGGACGGGAGGGCGGTGGCGACAAGAGGCGCTGTTGGGGCGGGTTCAAGGGGGGGCGGAGCCGTCTCCGTCTTTGCAGCCACAGAGGCGGGCGATCCCGGAGCGCCTGGCCGCCCCTCAGTCCGACCAAAACGCAGATAGTGGTCGTAACCGCTGCGCCATTGTCCGGCCTTGACGGCGGCGGCAACGTCGGGGTTGGCGGTGAGATAGGCGGCCTCCCGCCATCCCGCCATCGGGAAGGCGCTGGGGTCGAACTCTTTGTTCTTGTCCTTGCGCGCCCAATCGAGAACTGGTCCGGGCAGTGACACGCGCAATTCCAGCACCTCCACTCCCAGCGACAACCAGAGGGGGGCCAACAGAAGAACCGTCAGGCGCAGGATCTGGAAAAACAAAGCGCTGAAGCGTCCGGCTGAAAGGGTGAAAGGGAGACGACCGGTCCCGTCGAAGCCTCGTGCCCGTCCTGGCTGCCGGGTCGTGTGTGCGATGCCCGCATGGGTACCCCGTTGTACGCGCCGCCGTCCAGAAAAAGCCGAACGCAGAGAGGCGTCATACTGGCGCTATGAACCATGCCGGGATTGTCTGCGGCTCCAACTCCTGAGGGATACGGAAGATCAGCAGGGGAACGATGCCGAGAAGGGCTGTGAAGACGTCGATGCCGAGCGCCACCCCAAGGGCGGCACGATGCAAGGGCCCACGCCCCGCCGCCCGGTCATGGCTGCGGCGCGAGGTCTTGCCGTCAATGGCGATGATGTCGGGGGCCGCCTCACGCAGGCTTTCCACCCAGGCGGTAAAGCAGTCCTTGAACGGGTCCGGGTCCAGCGCGTTGACCACGTCGCTCAAGGTGTCGTGAGCCGGAATGCCCCGCTCATAGGGAAGAAACCGATGCAGAAACTCCAGCCGCAGATCCCCCACAGGCGGATTTCCCGCAATGGATAGAGCACACGCCAGTGTTGGCGCGGGTCCCTCAAAGCCGAAAAATGCGCCAGGATCGAACGGGACGGCACGGGCGACATGGCGGACTCCATCAAAAACAAGCCCGCTACGAATCACACTCCCAGCCGCAACGGAATCCCCAACCGCGTTAACCTGAAGCGATTGCCCTGCGATTGGTGGCAGGGCTGGTTGACGGAACCGCTGCGACATGGGCATTAGGAGGAAAGCTTTCGGGAGCCAACGCCTCTGCCATGCGCATTCTCGTCACCATCCCGCATTACTTCCGGGCAACGAATCTCGGTTATTATGGGTCACTGGCCCCCGACCACCGGCCTCGGTTGGCTGGTCTCCAAGCCTGTCTTGTGGCCTTGCATCAAGCTTTTGGCTCGGGACAAGGGGTGTTGCACGCTCCGGAAATGTGCGTGCGTCCGAGCAATCAGGTAATCACCGCCACGCTGGACGTTGTGGTCTGCACAACGGGGGATGACCATCTGGCCGATCATCTTCCGCCGGGGCTGTGCCGCCGCTTTGCGACCAACGCCTCTCCGCCGCTGTTGGGTTATGAATGTCACGAGGTGCTGCGCGGTGCATTGGGGCATTATGATTGGTATGTCTATATGGAGGATGATCTGCGGATCGAGGATCTGTTTTTCTTCCAGAAATTGGACTGGTTCCTGGGCTTGACCAAGGACGAACGTTGTGTGTTGCAGCCCAACCGTTTTGAAGTGGCCGATACAGGGGCGATCCGGCGGCTGTACATTGATGGTTCTCCCCGTGCGCGTGAACTGGTGCCGAACCAGATTGGACAGGATCTGCCCACGTGGATAGACGCGCCTCATCTTGGCGGTCGCGTTGCGTTTCAGCGAGTGCCAAACCCGCACAGCGGTTGCTTCTTCCTGAATGATGCGCAGATGCGCCGGTGGGCCGCCATGCCGGATTTTCTGGACCGGGCCACCAGCTTCATCGGGCCGCTGGAGAGCGCCGCCACGTTGGGATTGATCCGGCATTTTGCGGTCTACAAGCCGTCGCGCGAGAACGCGGCGTTCCTGGAGATCCGCCATGAAGATCCACGTTATCTCAATCGACGCTTGGCTTTTGCCGACGCCCCTCCCCACAGGTTCCACGTCGCGTCGACCAAGAGTGGTTCTCAAGCAACTGGGAATTAACCCAAAAGGCTACTCGGACTAAGAACCCAAATACCCTTTTGGGTTCTTGGCCGTCATCCCTTTTTGGGGCTTCCGTCCCGTTCGATCACGCGACGACCGCGATAACGGCGACCATCCTCATGCAGGTCCGCATCGTCCAAACGATAACCAGCCGCGCGCAGGGCCTCCAAAACCAGATACTGTTTGGTCACGCGCCGTTCGGCGGCGAGGGCGGCGAGCTGGCGGTTGAGATAGCGGGGCACCGTGACCTTGAACTCTTCCGTCGGCTCACGGGCAGGTGGTTCTGGAATGGCCATCGGGGCTGGGGGTGGTTCTGGAGCACGCCACATCGTGGCCACCGGTCGCAAAGAGGGCAGGCCAACGGTGGCGGCGAACTCATCAGCTCCCGCCAACAGGCGTTGGTCGTCCACCCCATCGGCCAAGGCGGCAAGGGCCGACAAGTCGGATCGGTTCACCGGCGCATCGCCACGAGAAGGTGGCAGATCCTCGTCATCAAACGCCGAAGGCAAGGGTTGACGGTCGCGGCGGGTCTTGCTCATGCGTGCGCCTCCGTGCGAACTGCGGCGTCAAGATCGGCCAGTCGCTTCAACAATTCGGACTTGATGGCCTGGATGTTGGCGGCTGCGGCGCCATCGGGATCCGAAACACGGGGCGGCACGCCGGTCAACAGCATTTCCTTATAGGCGGTCCGCTCCATCAGGCTGGCGGAAAAGGTCGGCATGCGGGTTTCGCCGTCGTTGCGGATTTGCCGCGCCACCCGGCTCTCAAAGCCTGACGGCACCCGCGTCCACAGCAAAGCGCGCCCAATGCTGCGGTTGCCAATATCTCCGGTTTCATCGATTTGATGATTCGTCCGCAGCGCATCGCGCAGATCCGGGGCCGATTGCTGGCAGGGCACAACGACGAAAGCCGCCTTGCCAATCCCCAAAATGGTCAGGCGGGAGGCGACCCCGGGCAAATCAAGAATCAGGAAGTCGCACGCGTTACGCGCGTTGCGGATCTCACCGATGACGCTTTCCTCACCCACGTTGGGAACAATGGAGAAACCCGGCAGATTGGCGCGGCGGCCAAACGCAGCGGCGTGCTGGTTGGGATCACAGTCCAGGATGCAGGAGCGCAAGCCATCAAGCGCCAGATCCGTAGCCAGGGCGCAGGCCATCGTGGTCTTGGCGCAGCCACCTTTGTTGCTCGCCAATGCAATGGTAATCACGGAAAGGCTGCTCCGAACGGTTGGACAGGAACGACGCGGTCGACTGTAAGCACCGTTCCGCCAAACAGGCAAGAGGGTGCTTGCATCATTGGATTGTTGGGCAAAATGGCAAAAGGCCGTTTGGGCTCTTGGGTTGGCGCCCGCTTTTGCGTTGTGTGAGACATCCAACTGATAAATTGAGAAGAATTTGCCAATCCGTGAGAGCCGCCGGTCTATCGCGCAAGGCGTTCCGCATCATCGAACGGCAAAAGTATTTTTGCCCTGATGGGTTTTTGGGTTTCTTCCCCAGAGGGTTTGATCCTTTTCCAGAACCAACATGGCGCGCGGCTTGACGCTGTCCGCCAACTGGTGAATTACAAGGCGTTGCCCGCCGCACGCCGGAATGATCGGGCAAGACAAAGCCGACGGTAAGGAAAAGCGTATGTCAGACAAGGTTGCGTTGATCACCGGAGTGACGGGCCAGGACGGCGCCTTGCTGGCGGAGTTGCTGCTGGCCAAGGGCTACCGGGTGCATGGGCTGAAGCGGCGGTCATCGTCCTTCAACACTGGACGCGTCGATCATCTTTACCGGGATCAGCATGAACCAGACGTGCGTTTCGTCATGCATCATGGCGACCTGACCGACGCCACCAACCTGATCCGGGTGGTGGAGGAAGTTCAACCAACGGAAATCTACAATCTGGCCGCCCAAAGCCATGTCCAGGTCAGTTTTGAAACACCCGAATACACCGCCAACGCCGATGGGATCGGCACGCTCCGCCTTTTGGAAGCGATCCGGATTCTGAAGCTGGCGGAGCGGGTGCGCTTCTATCAGGCATCCACCTCCGAATTGTATGGCAAGGTCCAGGAAACGCCGCAGCGAGAGACCACTCCTTTCTACCCGCGCAGTCCTTATGCCGCCGCCAAATTGTACGCCTATTGGATTACGGTGAATTATCGTGAGGCCTATGGCCTGCACGCCTCCAACGGCATCCTGTTCAATCATGAAGGACCGACGCGCGGTGAAACATTCGTCACCCGCAAGATCACCCGTGCGGCGGCGGCGATTGCGCTTGGTCGTCAGAAGCGACTGTATCTGGGCAACCTGGACGCCCGGCGCGACTGGGGCCACGCCCGTGATTTTGTGGAGGGGATGTGGCGGATTCTGCAACAGGACACGCCCGACGATTACGTGCTGGCCACTGGTGAAACCCACAGCATCCGCGAGTTCGTCGAACTGGCGTTTTCGCACACCAACCGGACCATCGTCTGGCAGGGCGGCGGCGTGGACGAGAAAGGGGTGGATGCACACACAGGCGATGTCCTGATTGAGATCGATCCCCGTTATTTCCGCCCGACCGAAGTCGATCTGCTGCTGGGCGACCCGTCCAAGGCCCGCGAAAAGCTCGGCTGGACCCACACCACCGCGTTCCCGGATCTGGTTCGCGAAATGGTCTTGGCCGATTTGCAAGCGATCAAGCTGGAGGCTCCCCGCTATGACGACCGTGGCTGAAACGCTCATGCCCTCCTTCTCTCTGAAGGATCGCCGGGTCTGGGTGGCGGGTCATCGTGGCATGGTTGGTTCCGCCATCGTTCGCCGATTGGCGAGCGAGGGGTGCGCCGTGCTCACCGCCGGGCGCGACCGTGTGGACCTGTGCCGTCAGGCCGAGGTGGAAGCCTGGATGGAGGCCGAACGTCCTGACGCGGTGGTTGTGGCGGCGGCGCGGGTTGGCGGCATTCTCGCCAACTCCACCCGCCCGGCCGAGTTCATCTATGAAAACCTGATGATCGAAGCGAACATCATCCACGCCGCCTGGAAGATGGGCGTCGGCAAGCTGCTGTTCCTCGGCTCCTCCTGCATCTATCCGCGTTTGGCGGCCCAACCGATCACCGAAGACGCGCTGCTGACCGGGCCGCTGGAGCCGACCAATCAATGGTACGCGATCGCCAAGATCGCGGGCATCAAACTGTGTCAATCCTACCGCCAGCAGTATGGGTGCGATTTCATCTCGCTGATGCCAACCAACCTTTATGGGCCAGGTGACAATTTCGATCTGACCTCCAGCCATGTGTTGCCCGCCCTGATGGCCAAGATCGACCGCGCCAAACGGGAAGGGTTGGAGGCGGTGGAAATCTGGGGCAGCGGTCAGCCCCGGCGCGAATTTCTGCATGTTGATGATCTGGCGGACGCATCGGCGTTCCTGCTGAAGCACTATTCCGGTGATGTGCCGCTGAATGTCGGGGTTGGCAATGATGTGACCATCCGTGAACTGGCGGATCTGATCGCGCAGGTCGTCGGCTTCGCGGGCCGGTTCGTCTACGACACCAGCAAACCGGATGGCACGCCGCGCAAGTTGCTGGATGTCAGCCAACTTGCCCAGTTGGGATGGACCGCCCGCATCGGCCTGCGCGAGGGTGTGGAGCACGCCTATGCCTGGTACCGGGACAATGTGCTGCGCAGCAAAATTTGACGGCTGATGCGGAGAGGCGTTCTATCCTCATCATCACGCGGTTGAAGCGAACTGCGTGGTGATGAATGGCGTCGCCCCCTCAGGGGGTAAAAGCATGGACGTGTTTTCTGGGTGACGCGCAATCATCCCAGAACGGGATGATCCGCTGCGTCAGCGGCTCTCGCGGGATGTGTTTCCAAACCGTCAGAGCTTGGGCAAACCGCTGGCCAGTGCTTGGATGGCGTGATAGTCAAACCCCGTGCGCATGGTTTGTCCAGCCATCGTGCGGGTTTCGATCGGCGCCATTTTGTCGGCAATCAAACGACCGCTGTGGATCAGATGCAAGATCTCAATGGGGTCGTGTGGTGGCTGGGGGACGCGCAGGCGTCCTGTGATGTCATCGATCAACGGGGTTGCCTCGCCCAAAACCCAGTTGAAGCGGGCCGGCAAAAAGGCGGCGGTGGCGTGGCGGCGATGGACCGCCAGATTGAGGGCCGTCTGTTCAAAGATGTGATACAGCGTGCCCGAGCGTTCCATGGAATGATCAAGGATCGGCCCGATTTCCGCAGCCCAATGATCCCAAATCGGTGATCCGGCGGGCATGGCGAACACCCCGGAGCACAGTTCGCCCAGGACCAGCATTGTTTGCGCCAAGGCTTCGGGCAGCAGAGTCCGGTAGATCGGCAAAATGGCGGCCCGCGCCTTCAACGCTCCCAGACCATGATAGCGGACATAGGCGGGATCAACGGTCGGCACCACGGCGATGTCACGACCGGATGCGGCGGCCGCCAATGTTCCAAGCGCCGTTGGCGTCGCGACCCAGGTGTCCGCATCCAGCCAGATGTATGTGCTGTAACCTGGAAAATAGTCGCGCAGGTGAGGCCGCGCGGTCATTGCCTTGATCCATTCCGGTGGGCGGAAACGGGCCAGATGCGCTTCGCTCATGTGCCAATCCGGCACCGCGAAATGATCGACAAAGGGTGCAAAGCGTGCACGGTCTGCCGCTGTCAACCCAGTGTCGAGCAATCCAACCGGCAGCCCGCCGCCATGGTCGCGCACCGACGCCAACATCCCGGCCAGCAGCGGGGTATAAGCCGTGTTTGCCGATGTGACGATGATCGTGTCTGCGCGTGTCATGCACCGCTGTCCCTCTGTGTCCACGCGGCGTACAGGTCGCGCCGCAAGCGCTCCAGCGCCCCTGTCCATCCGGTTTCCAGACGCTGCCGGTACAGGGTGAAGCCGGGAAACCATGGGCTGTTCATTTCATCCCCAGCCCACCGGAATTCCGCCGGAAAAGGCACAAGCACGCGCGCGGTCAGTCCCAGAGCCGCGCGCAGGTGCGTGTTGGTGTTGCTGACCCCGACAACCTCGTCCAATCGGGAGAGAAGGGCCAGCATCTCTTCCAAATCCTCGTTGAGAGGACCGCAATCAGCCACGGGTTGGCCAACGGCGCGGGAAAAAGCAGCGACTTCGCCCTCATCAGGGTGACGCTGCAAAGACAGGATCGTGCCGGGACATCCAGCCAAAGCCGCCGCCAGGGCCTCCAGCGGCGCCCGCTTGTCCTGCATATCCACCACCCCCGCGCGCCAAGTGACGCCAATGTAGGGCGGTGGCCCTAAAGCTGCGAGCGACGCCTCGGCAGCGGCGACCCGGTTGGGCAATGGGGTGAGTTGAATCGACGCCGGATAATCCGGCTCTTCGTAAGCGGCGGTGAGATGAGGCAGATCCCCCACCGACAGCAACGTGTCGAGACCCGCAGGATCCTCCGCCGATCGGGTGGACACGTGATCGAGGAAAGGCAAACGGCCCACGATGTCGGCGATTTTGGGATGCGCCCGGTAGGTGATCCAGGCGCCGGCCGCTTTCAGACGCGGCGCAAAGCGCAAAAAGAAAATCTCATCCCCCAACCCCTGGTCGGCCACCACCAACAAGCGTCGCCCTCGCAGATCACGGGAAAGCGGATTCCGGTTGAAGGGGTTGGGATCCAAACGAGTGGATGGGCGGGCAAGATAGTGCGCCCAGCCTTCCGTCAAAGCGCCCATGCCCAGCAGTGTTTGCGCAAGGTTGAGACGGGTGTCGAGGTTCTTGGGTTCCAGTGCAAGCGCCCTTTTGCCCAAAAGGACACTTGCACAAACATTCTCTTGCCCGGCCTCGATCACGGCCAACAGCCGCAAGCCGGGTCCGTCCGCCGGATCCAAGGCAAGCGCCCGCGTCAGCGCCGCTGACGCTTCATGAGGCGCGCCCAAAGCCCACAGAACCCGCCCCATCCCCAACCGAGGCAGAATGGCTGTGGGATCCAGCGCAATCACAGCCCGATAGAGGTTTGCAGCTTGCGCCAAGCGGCCATCCCGTTGCTGCTGAACGGCCATGGTGTAGAGTTGCTCGGGCGAAACGCGTATCCTTTGCGGTGCGCCGGATGAGGAAGCGTCAATCATCGGATGGCGCGCTCACACAAGCCGGGCGGTCAACAAACCGCATTTGACCAGCCATCCCACGCTGCGGGCAACCTGTCCTTCTGTTGCCCTTGGGAAGAGGGCGAGCAGTTCCTGCAAGCAGCGCTCGGCTTCCTGGCTGTGCAGCAGCAGCAGCAGCAGCCCATCGCGGGGCAATTGGGTCGCCGTGCTGAACGTGTTCATACTCGCTGCCAGAATTCGATCCAGGGCAGCGGCAGGGTTAGCGTGGGCGCACCCCAAACGGGTTTCCAGCCCCATCCGGTTGCTGGCAAAACCCTCGAACAGGGTAAAGGGATCCTGACGCAATGGAACGGGTGGTCGCCCCTGCCGCTGTGGCGCCACCTCTTCAGCCGTGCTCCGCAGATGGGCCAGTTCACTCCACAATCGTTCATAGGCGGCGATCACCACCGGCCAATCGAACAATGCGCGGGCGCGTTGTCGACCCGCCTCTCCCATCCGGCGTCGCAAGGCGGGATCATCCGCCAGACGGGCCAAAGCCTCGCCCGCAGCGACGCTGTCCACCACGGTCGCCTGGCTGGCAGCCCCGATGTAACGGTCAAAATTATCAACCTCCAGCATGTGGCGGAACGCCAGCTCCTGCCCGCTGGCTCCCGGCATTGGGATCAAGGTGGGAATTCGGAATCCAACCTCCCCATCGCTGACCGTGTCGCGATAGCCATCCCAATCGGACACGACGACCGGCAACCCGGCGGCCATCGCTTCAATCGGGGTCAGGCCAAAGGTCTCCTGAATGTTGTCCGACAGCGACAGGAAAAGATCAGCGGCGAACCATGGAGCAAGGGCATGAGCTGGATCGTTGCCATCCAGCAGGATGGTGTTGACCGCAGGGCAATAGCGCCGCGCGCCTTCACGAAACTCCTGCTCAATGTGCGGGTTGCTGGCCGCCCCAGCGAGCATCAGGTGCAACCGCCGTCCGCTGCGCGCCTGCGCCAATTCGCACGCCTGGAACATGACCAACGGGTGCGCCTTGGCGTGGAAGGACAGGCGTCCAAAGAACAGGATGACCACATCATCCGCGCCGATTCCATGCGCCTGCCGCAACCGCGCGCCCAATTCCTGATTCGCAGGGCTGTCGGCAAAGCGGTCGCAATCGACTCCCAAGGGAATGACCGGCAACCGCGCCGGGTTGAGGGCGGGCGCGCCAAAGCGCGAAGACAGATAATCACCCCACGCATCAAACAGGGTGGTGATCGCGGTCCGTGCCGGATTGGAGGTGACGATCAAGGCGTCCCACGGCTGCACCGGCGCGATCATGTAGTCGCCAAACGCGTCGAGGACACGTTCGGAACAGATGGTGTGGGTCACGCCGCACAAACTGTAAGCCCGTGCGTCGGCGATGCGACGACGCCAAGCGGATTCGCCCAACGCCGGTCCGGGCAGAAACAGACATCCGGCGTTGGCCAGTCGGGCTGGCTCTCCTTGGGGGATCCAGGCAACGGGCCGGGAACGCCCCGCCAGCCGTTCGATCTCCCCGGCAAACGCGATCGCCAACCGTCGTTCGGCTGTGTAGCAATGCAGAACAGGCGCATCATGATGACGGGCGAACGCTGTCAGGAACCCCGCGCCGGCGGCGTGTCGCCCTTTCAAATCGGATCGTCCGATGGAATAGGCGTCAGGATGGTAATAAATGGCAGCGGTGGCGGGCATGGCAAACTCGTGGGCTGAAAGCGCTGGGCAGACACGGGTCTCTTACGGGCGCAGTTCTGGAACCCGATCGTACAGCCGGGCATCCAACTCGTCCTTGCGATCCCAAAGAGAGCGATACCACGCGAACCGCTTGCGGAAATGTTGGGCCATCAGCCGGTGCTGACGGACATAGTCATGCGCGTTGGCCGCGATTCCCGCCCGCCATTCGGTGTCATCGACCAACCGGGTCAAGCGTTCGGCAAACTCACCGGGAGAGTGGAACAAGACGCCGGTTTCCCCATCGCGCACCGACTCGTCATAAATCACCGGGCTGGACAGGGCCACAACGCCATGGGCGGCGCATTCGACGAATTTCAGGTCGGATTTGCTGCGGTTGAACAGGGTGTCGTTCAGAGGCAGCAAACCAATGTCGCAGCGGCGCAACGCCCTGATGTAGGTTTCATAGTCGCAGGTTGGCAGAAACGCCTTGTTGTCCGTGTCCAAAGCGTCAAAAAAAGCGCGATCATGGATCACCTGGACGCCAATCCGTTGCCGGTTGGCCGACAGAATGTGGTTGAGCGGCCCGATCAGAGGCCGCCAGTCCTTGCCCCGGTTGAAGGCCCCGAAAAACAGCACGACCCGGCCATCCGTGCGGGGTTGACGCGGTGGAGGCAGAAGGGCGATCTGGTTCGGGAACACCGCGATTTCGGGGTTGTGGCCGCGCAACTCGTCTGCAAGAAACTGGGTCGAAGTTTGAACCGCATGCACCCCACGAAAGGTCAGATAACGGTTCTGCACCATGTTCGGCCAATGATTCGGATGGTCATCAAACTCCGACACCAATAGATACCCTTCCCGCAGCAGGGCCTTCAGATCCGGCAGATCCGCCGGTCCCGTGATGCGGCGCTGCAAAAGGGCAATCCGCTGTTCACCGGGCAAGCGGATCGGGCTGGAGACATACTCCACCGCCGCGTGACACCGCACGCCGGGAATTGTTTCCAGGAACGCGTTGGGCAGATCAATGCGTGTGTCGTTGCACGCCCCCGCTGGTCGCAGCGTCATCGCACCGATGTAGAGACGTCGAATCCGCCCGTCTTGCCGACGAACCGCGCGCATGACCAGTTGTGCGCTTCCATTGGTTTCATCCACCAACCGGGCGGCGCAATCGACCAACAGACCGCCGTCTTGAACAGGGAGGGGGGCGAAAGTGGCTTCAAAGGCCGCAATGACGGATGTCATCCCCAGCGCGGCGCGGCGCTCCTCGCACCATGCCAGTGGAACCGCCGCCAGCAGCGTTCCGCCGGGCTGCATGTGGGGAAGCAGCGTCGCCACCAGCGCCACCGGATCGGCAGACAGCGTCCAAACATCCGCGTGGAGCAAAACGGCATCGAAACGAAGGCCGAGACTGTCAAGCTGTTGCCGCAAGCCTTCCGGTTCAGACAGGTCAACCATCGGCAGCGTGGTGAAGACAGTGGCTGGATTGCGCAACCCGAACCAAGCCGCCACCGTTTCGCCTGGACGGCACAATTCCAAGACAGCACGGGCGTCCCCCGGTATCTGGCGTGCAAGCTTGGCGGCGACCGGGGACATCACCGGCGTCCCCGAACCATGGAGTGGATGAGCGCCATCTGCTGTTTCAAGCAATGGGCCAGATCGTATTTGCGCAAAACAGTTCGGCGACCGGCGCGGGCGATCTCGGCGTAATCTTCCCGATTCTTCAGCACCGACACGACTTGATCGGCCACGCTCTCCGGCGAAAAGAAATCGACCAGCAGCCCATTCTCACCATGGGTGATGACCTCCTCAACCGGCTTGCTGCGTGAGCCAATCACCAACGCGCCGAGCGCCATGGCTTCCAGCATCGACCAGGACAGCACAAAGGGATAGGTCAGATAGACGTGGGCCGTTGTCACCCGGAACATCTGGTTGAATTGGTCATAGGGCAGATAGCCCAGGAAATGGACCCGAGCCGGGTCCACCGGAACCTCCGCCAGCATCTTTTCCCGCCAGTTCGCCGCATCGGTCGGCGCCCCGCCATAGCTGGTTCCATCCCCCCCGACGATCAGGATTTTGGCGTTGGGCCGTTGTTCGCAAATGCGCGGGATGGCCCGCATGAAAGTCGGAAAACCACGGTAGGGTTCAAGATTCCGGGCCGCGTACGTCACCACCTCGTCCTGGCGGGTCAGGACCGTGCCGTCTGGCAGGGCAAAGGTGGCGTTCGGATCAGGTTGCAGGGCGGCGGTGTCCACGCCCTCATGGATGACCGAAATCTTGGAATGGTATGGTTTGGGGTGAACGCTGCGTTGCCATTGGGTTGGCGACAGCCCACGGTCGCAGGATTCCAACGACAACAGCAAATGGGTGCTGCGGATCCGTGATCGCAGAACACTGTCCAGTTCCGGAGGTTTTGTTGGGTCGAAATCCAGATCCTGCCCACGGGACTGATAATAAAACTCGCAATGGTTCAACAGCGGCGATTCCGGATAAATATCCTTTACAAACAAGGCCTCTCCCCATCCCGGGTGGGTGATGACGATGTCGGGAATGAAGCCTTCCTTGCGCATTTGGATCATCACACGGGCCACCGCCTGTCCGTGCAGAACCGCGTCTTCGGTCCGGTACAGATATTGATGGATCGTCTTGCTCGGTTCGCGCGCCACGTCATACGCAACACGTTTGACGTTCGGCAGGCTGCGATCCTTGCGTTTGGTGATGAACACCACCTGATTTTCAGGATTCTGCGCAAGCCGTGCGGCCAGATGCTTGTATTGCCCTGGCATGTTCTGATGGATGAAGAGGATTTTCATTGCGCGCCGACAGGAGGTGTCATCAACGAAAGGCGATCATGGGTGATCGCCATGGTGGAGCGAAGCGTGACGAGATGATTGGCCACGGCGTGGAGCACGCCGCTCCAGTCCCCCGGAGCGGATTGGCGGAACAGCCGAGCGGAAGGATACCACGGACTGTCCGGTCGGTCCAAAAGCCATCGCCAATCCGGGGAGTAGGGCAGCATGACGCAGACCGGGCAGCCCAGCGCCCCGGCCAGATGGGCCACCGACGTATCAACCGTCACCACGACATCCAGACAGCGCAGAGCCGCCGCCGTGTCGGTGAAATCGGCGATGGTCGGGCCAAGGTCAATCACACGGCCATTCGGATCCGCCGCCGCCAATTCATGAGCACGGGCGCCCTTTTGCAGGCTGTACAGGGTCAGGTCGGGCAAAGCCAGCAACGCGGCCAGAGTGTGGGGATCGAGCGAACGCCGCTGGTCGTTGGCGTGGGCGGGGTCCCCACCCCAAACCACCCCCACGGCCAAGGCGCCTGGATGGCGCGACGGCAGGGTGGCGCCGTCCGGCGCGCGCAGATAAGGGACGGTCGCTGGAATCGTGTTCAGGTCAGTCCCGAAAATCCGGGGAAGACTGAGCAAAGGCAAATGTCGGTCGAATCTGGGCAGTGGCTCACCCGATGGCGCCACCGTGACCGACGGGAAACTGGCTGCGATCAGACGGCGAAGCGGCGGCTGGCATTCCAAAATCACGCGTTCCACCCGCGCCGCCACCAGCGGCAGATACCGCGCCAGGTGCAGGGTGTCTCCCAACCCTTGTTCCGCGTGCAGCAACAGCGTTTCCGTGGTCAGCGTTTCGCCCGTCCACAGCGGTTGAGCGAACGGACGGGGGGTGGATTCCGCCAGACGCCACCGCCATTCATACTCGTCCCAGCCTTCGGCCAACCGCCCTGTCACCAACAGAGCCAAGGCGCGGTTCCAGTGTGCCGCCACATTGTCGGGGTTGAGGGCCAGGGCGCGCTCATAGCGTTGCAGCGCCTCATCCAACCGATTCAGGCGCTGCAACGCCATTCCCTGATTGACGGCGCTGTCGTCCACCGGGTTGCCCGTCACCGCTTCAACATGGGCGTAAGCGCGCAGCGCGTCTGTTTCCCGCCTTTGGCGCACCCGCAGGTCGCCGAGGTTGCTCCAATATTTGCCCCGGCTGGGTTGAAGGGCGATGGCCAGCCGATACAGGCGATCCGCCTCGCCCGTCCGCCCACCCAACGCCAGCAGCTTGGCAAGGTTGAACGCTGTTTCCGCCTGATCCGGGGCCAAACGCAAGGCCCGGCGATAGCTGCGTTCCGCAGGAACGATCTGACCGCAGCCTTGCTGGGCGGTGCCCAGATTGGTGTTGAAATGGGCGACGCCAGGCGCCAAGGCCACCGCACGACACAGCCATGGCTCCGCATCATCCGCCCGCTTTTCGGTCAGGGCGATCAATCCAAGCAGATGATGCGCGTCCGGCTCTTCGGGGTGTCGCGCCACCAATGGGCGGCACAAGGCCTCTCCCTCCGTCACGCGTCCCGTGCGGATCAGGGCAAGCGCCTGTTCCAGCCGTGCCCGCACCGTTGCTGGTGCGGGGACTGGCGGGATCACTGGGTTTGGGTTTTGCACCAATGGGTCCACATGTCGCGATAGGCGGCTTCCATGGCGCGGGCGAAATCAGCGCCATCGCACAGCGGCGATTGGGCCATCCGCTGCCGCAACCCTCCCCGCAACGCGGCCAGCGCCTCCAAATCTCCGGCCAGCCGCGCGGCGATCTCGCCAAACTGGTCGGGCGTGGTGGCGACAAGGTCGCCCAAGCCAACGGCGTTCAGCACGCTGTTGCCGTAACGGGCGCTGGTCCGGTCGCCTGCCATGGTCACGACCGGGACCCCCATCCACAGCGCTTCGCAGGTGGTGGTCATGCCGCCATAAGGGAAGCTGTCCAGGCCGATGTCGATCTTGTGGTATTCGGCCAAATGGGCATCCTGCTTTTCCGTCCCGCTCATCAGATCGATCCGCGACAGATCGGCGTCAGCGCGGCGGAAGCGGTCGAGCAGGGATTCGCGGGTTTCGTCGCTTTGGATGTAGCGAGATTTCAAGAGCAATCTTGCGGATGGGACCCGATTTAGGGCTGCCGTCCACAGCCGGGCGGCGCTGTCCGACACTTTGGCAAAGCTGTTGAACGAGCCAAAGGTGATGTGGCCGTTGGTCAGGGCGGGCAGCGTGTTGGCGTCCGGCGCTTCGGGCGGTCTGAAGCAATGGGACACGCGCGGCAGGTTGTAGACCTGTTCGGAAAAAATCTCCGGCGTCCCATCCGGCGTCAGCCAAGGATCCGACAAGCGGTAGTCGATGGCCTGCAAGCCCGTGGTGCCAGGATAGCCCAGCCACGTCACTTGAACCGGAGCGGGTTTGCAGGCGAAGGTGAGCAGGTTGTTGCGAGCGGTGTGACCGGCCAGATCGACCAGGATGTCGATCTGGTCCTGGTGAATTTTTCGCGCGAGATCCGCGTCGCTCATACCCTCGACATCATGCCAATGCTCGATGCGCTCTTTCAACAGGTCCGTCACCCTGTCGGCGCGATCAAGGTTGGCGTAAGCGTGAATCTCGAAGGCCTCGCGGTCGTGATGCGCGAGCAAATCCATCAAGAACCAAGCGCAGGAATGATGCTTCAGATCAGGTGAGACATAGCCAATGCGCAAACGCCGCTCTGGCGATGGGTCATTGCGATGCTTGGGCCAAGAACGACGCTGTGATTCAGCGTGGCGAATGTCCCACTCGTGATGAAGCTCGTACAGCTTGCGGGGCGTCGTTGTGTCCAAATACTGGCTGTAGAAGACAAAATTGCTGCGGGTTCGGTGATTGCCCGGTTGGGCGGCGCAAACACGCGCAAACGCCTCTACTGCCTCTTGACTTTTTCCAAGCGACGCCAAAGCCAATCCATAATTATTATAAGCTGGAATGTAATTTTTGTTTATTTTCAGAAGTTCACGCGAAACATTTGCCGCCAATTGCGCGTTGGCATGCTTATGCGCCACCGCCGCCAAATTCATATAGGCGACGTATTTTTTAGGATTATAGCGAATGGCTTTGCGATAGGCCGCAATGGCGTCCTTTGCGCCACGGAATGAATAAAGGCTCATGCCAAGGGTGAACCATGCTTCGCTATTCTCCGGTTCCATCCGAAGAAATTCTTCAATGAGGCTCACAGCCTCAGCGTCACGTTTGAGATGATGCAGGCTCAGCGCGTGCGGAAGCCAATCCTTCGGGGCCTTTTTGTTCTGCGCGTGGATCTGTCGGAAGACCGCCTCCGCTTTTGTCCAATCCTGCCGTCCAGCCTGGGCATGAGCCAGATTTCTCAGAACCTCGATGCGACCGGGTGCAACCGCCAAAGCGGTTTCGAATTGCTTGCAAGCCGCGTCATACTCATGAAGCGCGTGATGCGCCAACCCCAAAGCGTTCAAGGCCGAGAGATTGTTGCGGTCCAACGACAGGGCAAGCTGCAACAGCGGAATCACCGATTTCGCGGATTTCGTCAGGGTTCCAATCGATCCCAGCAGGATCAACGCATCGACAACAGCCTGACCATTGCGCAAAGCGTCACGACAGCAGGCCACCGCCTCCTCGTAACGGCCAGCGGCAAAAAACGCTTTGGCGCTCGCAATTGCGGACGCCGGGGCCATGCTCTGGGAAGAGGAGGAAGATGCGTGCATTGTTGGCAAAACCCAGAAAGAAACGCGCCGCACACCTTATGGGCAGCCGGACGGGGAGGCAACCGAAAGGAACAAGGAGGTTTAGGGGAGACGCCCCCGAAAACATCACGCGTCACAGAATGTAGGTCGCATGGTACGGGCAAAAAAAAGGGGCAGGCGAAAGCCTGCCCCTCTTCTCAAACGACAGCCGCGAACTTAGGCGACGATGATGAAATCAGACGAGCTGATCTGCGTCACGCCGTCCAGAGTGGCGATCCCAACACGCCCGGAGGTGTCCGTCGGGGTGGTGTCGTAGTACAGGATGCTGCTGGTGGTGTCGAACAGCAGATACATGCCAGCCAAAGCGGCATTGCTGCCCTGACCCGCCGACGAATAGATTTGGCTGGACAGGCTGGCCGAGTCAAGAGCCGCAAAGTTGCCCGCAGCGGTCGACAAAGCAATCTTGTCGGTGCCACGTTCAAAGCTAGCGACAAAGTCAACGCCGGTGCCGGCCCCAACAGTGCCCGTAGCGCTAACGGTAAAGGCCGACAGGTTGTCAAACACCAGAACGTCAGCGCCAGCGCCACCCTCCAGACGATCAGTGCCCCAACCACCATTCAGGGTGTCAGCGCCTGCGCCACCATACAGCGTGTCGGCACCCGAACCGCCATAAATGATGTCGTTGCCGTTGTCACCATACAGCAGATCGGCGCCGCCGGTGCCGTTCGTGCCGGCGGGGGTGCCAACGAAGTCACCGAAGATGGTGTCGTTGTCAGCGCCGCCATAGATGGTGTCGTTGCCGTTGATCGAACCGAACACAGTGTCGGCGCCAGCGTTGCCAAACAGCAGCGCGCCAGCCGAATTGCTGCTCACCAGAGCGCTGTCGGTGAAGCCATAGATGAGGTCGTTGCCAGCGCCACCGAGCAGGGTGTCAGCAGCGGCGCCCGAAGTCGCGCCAGCGGCCGAGCCCACGCCATAGAGGGTGTCGGCGCCGACGTCACCGGACAGGAGATCCGCGCCGCTGCCGCCAGAAATGACGTCGTTGTCAGCGCCGCCATAAACGGTGTCGGCGCCCAGACCGCCGAGGACGACGTCGTTGCCGGCATTGCCGAACAGCAGGCTGCCGGTGGTGTCGGCCGAATAGGAGATCGAATCGTTGCCAGCGCCGCCATAGACGGTGTCGGCGCCGCCGCCAGCGCCACCAACGACGGTGTCGTTGCCAGCGTCGCCGAAGATCAGATCGCTGCCGCCGCCGCCATCGACCGAATCGTTGCCCTGGCCACCGTAAATGGTGTCCGCAACCGAACCGCCAATGACGGTGTCGTTGCCGGCGTTGCCGAACAGCAGGTTGCCCGAGGTGTCGGCCGTATCGGTGGCGGTGAGGCCGCCGAGGATCGAATCGTTGCCCTCGCCACCGTAAATGGTGTCGGCGCCATTGCCGCCGATCAGGGTGTCGCTGCCAGCGTCGCCGGAGATGCGATCCGCACCGCCGCTGCCGCTGATGACGTCGGAGTCAGCGCCACCGAACAGGGTGTCAGCGCCTTCACCACTCAACAGGCTGTCGGTGCCGGTGTTGCCGAAGAACAACTGGCCAACCGTCGAGGACGGGGTGTTGACCGAAATGGTGTCTTCGCCCGTGCCGCCGTAAATGGTGTCGGCGCCCAGAGCGGTCAGGCTGTCCGCCCCGCCCAGACCGAACACGACATCGGAATCAGACGACGACGTCAGGGTATCAGAAGAATCCGTGAGAGTAAGCGTTGCCATTTTAGCCCCTCTAACCAATAAACCGGTTCGTTTGGATCCAAGGGGGGCAGTGCCATAGACACAGCCCTGGCGAGCCAGGCCGATAATCCCTTGAACTGTGGATACGCATAAGGGCTGTTGCACAAAAAGGCAAGCGCATCGGATGCAGTGATCCGGATTTGGCGGTCGCCTCCACATCGGATCGCATGACTGTGGCGCGCAAGCCACATTTCTGGTTGCCGCTCCCGGCTCATCCAGCGTCTCGATTCAGGATGGTGACGTCGAGGTTCGCCTCCGTCAGTCCAGGCGCCCGTGTTCGGCAAGGCTCTGGATGTGACGGTCGCGCTGGATGGGGGCCGTCTCGGCAGCGTCGCTCAGAACCGCCACGGCTGCGTGTCCGCTGTGCAGTCGGCCATCGCGTCGAGCGCAGGCGGGGAACCCGGCGCCCGGCTTGTCCACCCGGCTCCCATGCCGGTCAGCGGCGACACGCTGTTGCGTCTGATCCGGGCGGAACCAGTGACGCCGATCATCGCGCTGCCGCGCCTTTGAGGAACGCCGCCATTTCGTGCCGCATGACGCGGCGTGGCTGAAGGGCCGGGATGATCGGCCACAGTTGGCGCGGTGGCGCTGGTCGAAGCCAACGTCGAGAGTGCGGGCACGCTCAACCAGTCGCGTCGCCGCTCTCTCCGTTCGCGACCGCTCGCCGCCGCCTTCGGCGCTGTGGTCCGTGGTCGCTGGGGCATCGAGAACGCCCTGCGCTGGGTGCTCGACGTGGTGGTCGGCGACGATCACGCCCGCGTGCGCAACCGCTTGGGCCCTAGGAATACGGCCCTGGTCAAGCGGATGGCCATCAACCTCCTCAAGGTCCCCCAGGATCGCCATTCCCTCAAGGCGCGTTGGAAAATGGCTTCTTGCTCAAGCGATTCCCGTGACGCCGCCAGCGGCGTCGTCAACGCCGGAAAGACAGCCCGCCCTTGGAGGATGATGCAGGAACAAGCCCTGCGCGATCAGCACGATCCAGCAGCGCCTTCACCGACGACGCTGACCACGTGGCGCCGCCACGTGGCGTGCGGATGCGTAAATCCTCTAGGCTGGAGGCAATTGCGCGCAAGCTGAGATTTGGATCAGCACTCTTGATTCCGGCGATGACCAGCAGGATGTCATCCTTGGGCGGCTTGCGTGGGGCTGGCTTAATCAGCTCAGGCTCGGCCAATCCCTCCGCGACGAGGCGACGCACCGCCCGCGACAACCGGTCGGCCGTCCATGGCTGTTCGGGCGAGCCTAACCGTCCGAGGGACTTAGCCACGCTACCCCAGGATTTTGCCGGGCGCAGCGCCCGCACCTTGGGCAACCACGCCTCCATGCTCGCCAACAGGTTCGCCATGTACTGCCGATCCCGGATGGCCGAGAGCTGGGCGATTGCCTCTGGATCCCGCCGCTTGAGCGCCGGGTTGCCGCCCACCCGACCACGGGCCTTGGCCGCTTGCAGCCCAGATATTGTCCTTTCGCGGATCAAGGCGCGCTCCAGTTCGGCGGCGGCTCCGAGCACCTGGAGGGCGAATCTCCCCTGTGGCGTCGAGGTGTCGATCGGGTCGCGCAACGATTTGAAGTGCGCGCCGATGGCTTCCAATCGTTCGATCACATCCAGCAAGTGGGAGAGGGAGCGGGCCAAACGATCGATGCGGGTCACCACCAGAATGTCGCCACGCCGCACGCGGGCGATGGCCTTGGCCAGTTCCGGCCGCGCCCGGCTGGCCCCCGACGCCTTCTCCTCGAAGATCACCCCGCAACGGGCGGCCTTCAACTCGTCGAGCTGGCTGATGGTCTCCTGCTCCTCGGTGGACACGCGGGCGTAGCCGATCAAAGCCATGTGGCGACTCCCGGACGGAGAGGAAAGCGCCTCTTTGTACAATTTAATCAGTGTTGAGAAAATGATCGTTTGGACGCCTGTACAGACTGTTTGAACAGGTTGGAGCCCGCGCCCGCATCGCCTTACGGTGGGGTGAGGGCGGCTGCGATGAGCAGCGAAAAGCGTTGGTCGGCGTGATCGCGCGCCTTCCAACCAGGGGGCGACAAGACGCCAAGCCGCTTGGAGCGCAAGGAGGCGGCGAGGCGCCTGCGTCGTGGGAGCGCCGCCCGGCCAGGGATTGGGCGCCAGCAAAGGTTATTTCGCCAACCGACACCGGCTTCCAAACCGATCCACCAGACAACGACACGTGCGCCTTGGTGAATCGACCTTGCCGAACCCACTATTGGGCCGAGACCAGCCCCGCCACGGACGTCGATCTGTGTGCAGTTAATTTGTTTTCACTGCAACGATGATCTAAAATCGTAGAACTCCACCCCTTCGACCGGTCGTGCGCATGTTCAGCCACCCTGTCGCCCTGCCTGATCTCTTGGCCGCCGAGCGCAACGTTGCCCGGTTCGACGAGCGCCTGCTGGCCGATCCAGAGCGCCGCCACCGGTGGCGTCATGACCACGCTCGCCGCGCCGCGCTCGCCGCCGCCACGCTGGGTGGTCAGATCGCCGATCCTGACGCGTTTCTTCTGATGCTGGCCGACCCGTCACGGTGGGACCCTGACGCCGCCTGGGTGTATGCCGCCTGGACGCTGGCCACCACGTTGCAGGGGCCGGTCTACCGGCTCGACCACTCCATCAAACGCCAGGAGCCGCCGAAGTTTGATCCACGGATTGGGCGCGAGCGTCGCCGCCGGTTGCTCGCCGGTCTCGACCAGGGGGCGACGGACGCTGTTCCGCCCGTCACGCCACGATCATCGCTCGAACCGAGAGGGCTGGCCCACTCGGCGGCGGCCCTGATGGAGCAAACACGCGCGCTTCTGGCCAACGCTGAGGATCTTCTTGGCCAGAAAGATGAGACCAGCGCCCCTGACGGTGAGGACCAGCACGCGCCGGAAACGCCACTCTCAGCATGGACGGTTGACTGGTGCGACGAACTCCAGCAGCGGTGGGTCGAAGGGTTGGGGGGCCGGGCGCATCCGCTCACCCACCCCCAACGCGAAGCCGTCGAGGCGACGCTTCACGAGGTCGAAGCGGCGTTGATGGACGCGCCGGGCTTGCTTGGCGTGGCGCGGGCTGTGCGTGCGCTGCTCACCGCGCCAGAAGTCGCCCGCCCAAGGCGACGCGCGGCTCCGACCGATGACAAAAGCGCGGTGGCGCGGGCGTTGGTGGAGCGTGACCGAGGAGAACCTGGGCTGTGGACGCTTCTGGCGTGGCTTGGGAGCGGTGCCCTTGTGGAGCGCGCCTGCGGTCTACAAGCGGGCGTCGCGCCCAGCCTGGCTCCGGCTTTGGCGCGGGATCGGACCGGCTTTCGCTTGGCGCTTGAAAGAGAGGTTCAGGGATGGGAACGCTGGCTGCTGCCCGTGATCGGCAGTCTAGTCTCGGCAGAGATGGAGCGTTGCATGATTCTGGACCGTGCGCACAGAGGTTGGGAACAACAGCTTGGCCTTGCCGGACGGCGTGGCACGTCGCGTTTGCCCGCTGTTCTCCACTGGCTGCACCAGCAACCCGCCTACACGACCGCTGTGATGGAGCGCACCTTGGGCAGGACGGCAAACTTGAGCCGCCGAGGCGTCTACCTGCTCGCCGCCGAGCTGCGCGATGCTGCTGTGGTGCGCGAAGCTCCAACAAGTGGGCGCAACGGAAGCGCTCGGGATGTGGAAAAGCTGTGGATCGCTTCAGCGCTGACGCCACAACGTCGGTGATCGGGCGCGGTCATGAACGATCCCCATCATGCTAAATCGATGTGGAAATAGCCGATTGGGTGGGGCTTGAATTTCTTCTTCGGTTCCTTGTCTCCCGCCACTTCGGACAGTCGGCATGACGCCATGCCGTTGCAGACAGCGACGCAAGGAGGAGCGGGTCAGATGCGAGACCGCCGCCTGAAGGGCGTAGAGGCAATCATCCAACGGCAATAGGGTATGTTTGCGGAAAGCGGCGATGATTGCCTTGACCTCTCTGCGTTTTTTCCATTTCGCGACGGTCTTTTGGTTGATGCCGTAACGCTTGGCCAGAGCCCGCAAATTCCCTTCACTGTGTTGTATCGCTCGACGCGTCGCCTCTGTCGTGCGGGCGCTCCCGTGTCATATCTGTCCCATAGCGCATCCCTCCGGGCCTGCGCCAAAATGCACCATCAAATGCCGGGACCAAACATCGACGCGCGAACCGACCACGACCGGATGGTCGGTTGGACTGAAGCGTTGAATCGATCCGATGTTTCGGCATCTGATCTTGTTGCTCTTGCCAACCACTCGTGAAAAAGGGCGGCCTCCGCGCGTCATCTACGCTCAATGAAGCTTCGCTCCTCCAACAGCGCCAGAACCCGTTCGGCCAAACGCTGCGGTGGCTCCTCGCCAGCCAGAAGGTGCAGTTCTGGGGCATCCGGCGCTTCGTAAGGGCTGTCGATGCCGGTGAAGTGTGGCAGTTGCCCCGCACGCGCCTTGCGGTAAAGCCCTTTGGGATCGCGTCGCTCGCAGAGCGCCAAAGGGGCATCCACAAAAATTTCCAGAAATTCCCCTGCGTCCAACAAGTCACGAGCCATCCGTCGCTCGCTGCGGAAAGGTGAGATGAAACTGACCAACACGATCAGGCCAGCCTGAACCATCAACCGGGACATCTCCGCAACCCGCCGGATGTTTTCCACCCGATCTTCGTCGGTGAAGCCCAAATCCCGATTCAAGCCCAAGCGAACATTGTCGCCGTCCAAATTCATGGTGTGATGACCCCGATGGTGCAGGGCCTGTTCAACCAGATCGGCGACAGTGGATTTGCCTGCCCCGGACAGGCCGGTGAACCACAGCGCACAGGGCTTTTGTCCCAAAGCAGCGGCTCGGGCCGTCTTGTCCACCTTCATACGGCGGTGATGGATGTTCGACGCGCGCCGCAATGGAAAGTCGATCATACCGCAACCGACCGTAGCGTTCGACATGCGGTCGATCAACACAAAGCCGCCCATCGTCCGATTGTTGGCATAGGCATCGAAGGGCACGGGGCGATCCAGGGCCAAATTGCACACGGCCACCCCATTCAGCTCCAAATGCTTGGCGGCGAGATGCTCCAGAGTGTTGACGTCGATGGCGTGCTTCAGTTCCGTCACCTGGGCGCTGACCGTGCTGGCGCCCAGGCGCAGGATGTAGGAACGACCAGGCAAAAGCGGCTGTTCGCTCATCCACACCAGATGAGCCGAAAATTGGTCAGAGACTGTTGGAGCGTGATCTGGATCGACCAGAACGTCTCCACGCGACACATCGATCTCATCGGCCAGCACCAGGGTGACAGCCTGATTGGCCGTGGCCTGATCCAGATCGCCATTCATCGTGACGATCCGCGTCACTGTGGAACTTCGTCCGCCGGGCAAGGTCATCACCCGGTCGCCCGGTCGCACATTGCCGCTGGCGATGGTTCCGGAGAATCCCCGGAAATCCTGGTTGGGCCGATTCACCCACTGAACGGGAAAGCGGAACGGTGTCTCCGAAACCCCGGTGTTGGCCGGAGTCGTTTCCAGATGGCCGAGCAGAGTTGGCCCGGTGAACCAGGGCATCGCCGATGATGGAGTCGTTACATTGTCACCGGTCAACGCCGAAACCGGAATGCAGACGATGTCCGCAAGGCCTACGCGGGCGGCAAAGGCACGGTAGTCGGCGGCGATCCGCTCGAACACCGTCTGATCCCAGCCGACCGCATCCATCTTGTTGACCGCCAACACGACATGCCGGATGCCCAGCAACGCCACGATGGCGCTGTGTCGCCGGGTTTGCGTCAGAACGCCTTTGCGTGCGTCCACCAACAGGATCGCAACGTCAGCGGTCGAAGCTCCCGTCGCCATGTTGCGGGTGTACTGCTCGTGCCCTGGCGTGTCGGCGACGATAAATTTTCTCTTGTCAGTGGTGAAAAAACGATAGGCGACATCAATGGTGATGCCCTGCTCGCGCTCCGCTGCCAGCCCATCGACCAGCAGCGCCAAATCCAATTGGCCACTGCCGGTGGTGCCAAAGCGGCTCGAGTCCTTCTCCAGACTGGCCAGTTGATCTTCAAAAAGCAGCTTGCAATCGTAAAGAAGCCGTCCAATCAGGGTGGATTTCCCATCATCCACTGAACCACAGGTGATGAAGCGGAGCAGATCCTTACGCTCCTGAGTGCGCAGATAGTCGTCCACCTCGGAGGCCGCCTGAAGGGCGTTCGCATCTTGAGAAGACGGATCCGGTGTGATTGGGTTCGGGAGAACGGCCATTAGAAATAGCCTTCCTGCTTCTTGATCTCCATCGAAGCGGCGGCGTCCTGGTCGATGACCCGCCCCTGACGTTCCGAGGTCGTTGCCAGCAGCATTTCGCGTATCACCTCGGGCAGAGTGGCTGCACGGCTTTCAACCGCGCCGGTCAACGGATAACAGCCCAACGTGCGGAAACGGACCCATCGGGTGTCTGGGGCTTCATCAGAACGCAACGGCAGACGCTCGTCGTCCACCATGATGAGAGCGCCATCCCGCTCGACCACCGGACGGGGCTTCGCGAAATAGAGCGGAACCACCGGTATGTTTTCCTGATGGATGTACTGCCAGATATCCAGTTCGGTCCAGTTGGACAGCGGGAAGGCCCGAATGCTCTCCCCCTTGCCAATCCGACCGTTGTAGAGATTCCACAGCTCTGGCCGTTGATTCTTCGGATCCCAGCGATGCGCAGCGGTTCGGAACGAAAACACGCGCTCCTTGGCGCGGGATTTCTCCTCATCCCGGCGCGCGCCACCAAAGGCCGCGTCGAAGCCATAACGATCCAACGCCTGTTTGAGCGCCTGGGTCTTCATCACGTCGGTGTGGACCGCAGACCCGTGGCTGAACGGTCCGATGCCTTGCCGAACCCCGTCCTCGTTGATGTGGACGATCAGGTCCAAACCCAAATCGGCAACGCGGCTGTCGCGGAAAGCGATCATCTCGCGGAATTTCCAGGTCGTGTCCACATGCAACAGCGGAAAAGGCGGTTTGGAAGGGTAAAACGCCTTCATGGCCAGATGCAGCATCACCGAGCTGTCCTTGCCGATCGAATACAGCATCACAGGATTGCGGAATTGGGCCGCAACCTCGCGCATGATGTGAATGCTTTCAGCTTCGAGACGCTGGAGATGCGTAAGGCGAGGAAACGATGTGGACACGGGTGAAAAGACCTTGAGCAGGCAGCGGAACGGCAGAAAGCCGAGCTAAGGCACGCCAGGGAGCAAACTCTTGATATACATCCATGCTGTAGCGTTCGGCAACGGCTTCGCTCACGGGGTGCAGACCGAACGCCGGTGCAACGCGATAGTGCGTGACAGCCATCGCCGTCTAGAGTAGGACAGCGGCGTATGGCTTCACGCCTGTCACCGATGAGGAAGGGGGCTTTGTTGGATTGCCCTCCCATGCCTTGCCTTCGCGTCGCGTCCACCCCCATATGATCCGCCGATGACCCTTCTGTTCGATTCCGCCGACCGCAGCCAAACCGCGCGCGCTTGCGAAGACCTGCGGCTCGGGGTCACGAGCTGGTCGCTGTGGGGCATGCTTGGTTGGCATGACATCCGCAAACGCTACCGCCGATCGGTGCTGGGACCGTTCTGGTTGACGATCAGCATGGCGGTTCTGGTGGCCAGTTTGGGATTCATATACGGCTCCCTGTTCAACTTCCATTTGTCAGACTATTTGCCGTTCCTGGCGCTGGGGTTGGCTATTTGGAACTTCATGGCAGCCGTGCTGAATGAGGGGTGTCACAGCTTTCTTGAGTTTGAGAGCCTCATAAAGCACGTCCGAATGCCGTTATCCGTCCATGCGCTGCGCATCGTGTGGCGAAATCTGATCATCCTGGGGCACAATGCCGTCATCTTTCTAATTATGGCCCTGTGGCTTGGCCTATGGCCGGGTTTTGGCTTGTTGCAGGCTTTGTTCGGCCTGTTTCTACTGGCGGTGAACGCTGTGTGGATCGCGCTGCTGCTTGGCATCGCCTGCGCGCGCTTCCGCGACATCCAGCCAATCACCGGCAGCGTGGTCCAGTTGCTGTTTTTCATCACCCCGGTGATGTGGAAACCCGAACTGATGGCCGAACGCCAGCTTCTGATCCTGCTGAACCCGATCTATTATCTTATGGAGGTGGTGCGCGGCCCTCTGTTGGGCGATGCGCTGCCGTTGTACATCTGGGCGGGCGCGCTGCTCATCACCGCGCTGGGGTGGGGGGTGACCTTCGCCATTTATGTCCGGTTCCGCAAACGCATCGCATATTGGCTGTAAGCCCGTGGCTCAAATCCATCTTGATCAGGTATCCGTGGATTTCGTCATCTACCAGGGCAGCGGCCGCTCCCTGAAGAAGACGCTTCTGCATTCCTCCACCAGCGGAATCATCCGGCACGACGCGCAGCACCGTATTCAGGTCCAGGCGCTTGACAAGGTGTCGATCCAGTTGGAGCATGGCGACCGGTTGGGGTTGATTGGCGGGAACGGAGCGGGCAAGACCACATTGCTGCGCACGATCGCCGGGGTGTATGAACCGACCGCCGGGCGCATCCGGGTCGCTGGTAAAATCACCCCGCTGTTTGATCTGTCCATTGGTTTCGACGGCGACGCTTCTGGCTATGACAACATCCGCATGCGCGCAGCCTATCTGGGCGTGTCGCGTGAGGAAATCGAACGCAAGATGGATGACATCGCCGCTTTCACTGAGTTGGGAGGGCATCTGGATCTGCCGGTGCGGACCTATTCAGCAGGGATGATGCTGCGGCTGGCGTTCGGCGCCGCCACCGCTGTGGACGCAGAAATCCTGCTGATGGACGAGTGGATTGCGGTCAGCGACGCCCAGTTCCTGGAAAAGGCGGAGCGCCGGGCTGCAGAGTTTGCAAACCGCGCCAGCATTCTGGTTGTTGCCTCGCATGTCGAAAGCGTGCTGCGCCGCCTGTGCAACAAGGTGCTGTGGCTGGAGAATGGGCGCGTCGTGAAGCTTGGACCGGTGGAGGAGGTCTTGGCCGAATACCGGCACGAGCCGACAGAGGAACCCGCCGCGCCGGCCAACCGGGACGAACCCACCACACCCGGCGCCCTGACCATGTAACTGACCCCTGCGGTCGCATGGGGCGTGTCCGCACGCTCTGTTTTCTTCAACACAGAACGTCAAGAAAGCCCATGCCGAACAGCGCAGTGGTTCTTGCGTCGGAGCCGGATCGGATGGAGCGGCGACCGCCGCTGTCCGACTTTCGCCTTGACGCCCCACCGCCCGCGCGTGTGGACGCTGGGCGGGATTTGACTTGGGTGTTTTCCGGTTGGGCACGCCGCCCAGACGCACGCGTGCGTGCGGCCACCTTGTGGCTGGGCGGGCGGAGCTTTGCCGCCCGAACCCCTGCGGTGCGATTGGACGCGGAGGACACGCCGGGCCGTACCGGGGCCAATGTCGTGTGTGGCTTCGTCGGGGTCGCTGAATTGTCTGGGGACCTGCCCGTTGGAGAATTGGACGCGGTGTTGCGGCTGGATTGGGACGACGGGGCAACGGAAAGCCGCTCGCTCGGCACACTTGCCGTTGTCGCTGACGCCGCTGAAGCGGAATCCCGCCCGGCCGCCCAGCCAGGGCGGCGGTTGGTGGCGGTCTGCATGGCCACCTACAACCCCGACCCCGTGCTGTTCCGGGCGCAGATCGCCTCTCTGATCGCCCAGACCCATCAGGATTGGATCTGCCTGATTCAGGATGATGGATCGAGTGAGATTCGTTGGCGTGAGATCGTCGAGGCCACAGCCGGAGACGTCCGTTTCCAGCTTGATCGCAACCCGGCCAATCTTGGTTTCTATCGGAACTTCGAGCGCAGCCTGACCCGTGTTCCACCGGAAGCCGCCTTTGTCGCTTTCGCTGACCAAGATGATTCCTGGCACCCGGACAAGCTGAGCGCCCTGATCGAACCGCTGGAGGCGGGGGCGGTTCTGGCCTTTTGCGACATGCGGGTGGTGGATCGCCGGGGGAACGTATTGTCCGATGTGTTCTGGCCCGGTCGTCAAGGCCGCCACGATGAGCCGGGAGCTGTGCTGATGGCCAACGTCGTGACTGGTTGCGCCTGCCTGTTCCGGGCGGAACTGTTGAAACGGGCCTTGCCCTTTCCACAGGTTGGCCGTCACGCCTACCATGATCATTGGATTGCCTGTTGTGCCGCCGGATCGGGGCGGGTGGCCTATGTTGCCCAACCGCTCAGTGACTATGTCCAGCATGGCGGCAACACGCTGGGTTATCGGCGCGCCGGGTTTCGGTTGATCGCCAAGGCGGCAACCGCCCTGGCCCTGGCCCCTCTCGTTGCTCTTGCCTTGTGCGCGCGAGGGGTGCGCCAACGCTGGTCGGGGGTCTTCAACCTGCTGATCGGTTCGGCCTTGCAAGAGTATCTGGTGCGGGCGGCCTTTGCCGAAACCCTGCGGCGGCGCGGCCTGATGTCGGATGGGGCAAACGCTGTTCCCGCCGACTTCCCGTTGGACCATGGCGCACAGCGTTTCCTGATCCGGGCCGGGTTGGCTCCGGGCCGTCGAGGGATTGCTTACCGCGCCACCGCCCTACGGCTGCTGGCGGGCCTGAAGATCGAACGGCTTCTGGTCGCGCTTGCCGATTGGCGCTTTCCCGGTTCGAACTGACCGTTTCCCACAGCCCTGTCCGGCGGTCGCCCATGCGCGTTCTTCTGCTGTCCCGTTACGGCTCCCTTGGCTCCAGCAGCCGCTTGCGTCATTACCAGTTTCTGCCCTTTCTGAAGGCGCAGGGCATCACGGTGGACGTCGCGCCCCTGTTGTCTGACGCGTATCTCGCCACCCTCTACAGCCAGAGACGGCGATCGCCGGGTGCGATCCTGTCCGCTTACGCCACCCGAATCCCACGGCTGCTCACCGCGCATCGCTATGATCTGCTGTGGGTGGAAAAGGAGGTCCTGCCCTGGCTTCCTCCAGCGTTGGAGCGGCTGTTGCTGGCCACGGCGCCGCCCTATGTCGTCGATTATGACGACGCTTGGTTTCATCAATATGACCGGCACCGGCTGGGTCTGGTCCGCCGTCTGCTGGGCGACAAACTGGATCGGTTGATGCGTGGGGCTGCGGTGGTGACGGTCGGGAACCCCTATCTGGAAGAACGCGCCTACGCCGCTGGCGCGGCGGATGTCCGCATCCTGCCCACCGTGGTCGATCTCTCCCGCTATCCGGCCACCCTGCCCACGGAGGGCAAGGGCCGGACAACGATCGGCTGGATCGGTTCGCCCAGCACATCACCGTATCTGGAACGGCTGCGCGGCCCCTTGGAGACGCTCGACGACCGTGGTTTGGCGGATGTGGCGCTGATCGGAGCGGCTCCAGAGGCGCTTGACGGGTTGCCGGTGCGGCGTTTGGCCTGGACCGAAGACAGCGAAGCGGCGAACATCCTGGAGTTTGACATCGGCGTCATGCCGCTGGCCGATACGCCGTGGGAACGGGGAAAATGCGGGTACAAGCTGATTCAATACATGGCCTGCGCCCGCCCGGTGGTGGCCAGCCCGGTTGGTGTGAACCAAACCATCGTTGAGCATGGTGTAAACGGCTTTCTGGCCGACACAGCGGAGGAGTGGCGCAACGCCTTCGAGCGGCTGTGCGCCGATGCCGATCTGCGCCGCCGGATGGGCGCCGCCGGGCGCGCCAAGGTTGAGCGTCTCTACTCCGTCGAGCGGGTCGGGCCAGCCCTGGCCGAGGCCCTCCGCCACGCCGCTGCATAGAAACACGCGCGCAAGAGCGCGAAAAGCTGACCGTCAGCAGCTTGGGCGTGGGCGAAGCCCACGGCGGACGTGGCGGCCAAGCTCCTGGCCACCGTTCTGGGCTGGCCGAAGGTCAAGGCGCTGCTGTCGGACGAGCCTTTCTCGGTGGACGGCACGCTGATCGGTGAGCCATCAAGGCGCCGCCGGTTCAAGCCCGATGGCGAACGGGGCCAGCGTGAAGAGCTTCCGGCCCAAAGACGGCGGTGGCGAACCGCCGGAGTGAAGATTTCGAGCCTCAGCGGAGAAAAGGGGACAGCCAGCCCCGTTTTCCCGCGTTCTATTAGGTCAAGGGCGCGGGTGATGAAGGTGAAGATACTGTTCCATTTCCTCTTGTCCAAGAAACGCCAACGCTTCTTGAATCAGAGCCGCATGCCCCTGTCCACTGAGATTGGACACGAAATCGGGAGCAACCACCCAGGTCAATCGGATCTGACGGGTTAACAAGGGCATGGCTTCCGCGTCGATATGGGACAACAAGGAAAAGGCCAACTCCAGACGTGGCGCCATCAGTTCAGGAACCATTGCCCCCGCGAGAAACGACAAACGCAAGGCGGCAACAGCCCCATCATCATTTCCGGTCAACCGTCGCAATTGGGCCAACCTGTACCAGGCGCTGGGATCGCCAGGGGCTCGGGTCAGACCGGCTTCTGTTGCTCGGCTTGCTTCTTGGTAGAGTTGATCCCGCTCCGAACCAGGCGGGTAGCGGTTGGCTTTGAGCGTCAGCAGAAGCCCCCGCTGGATGTCCATCGTGCCGTCGTCGCTCCAGCGTCGCGCCGAGACCAAGCCATCAATCGCCGCAGTCAATGTCTTGTCGGCAATGGCGACGTTGTCGTAGGCGTTCCACAGAGTTCCACGGGCTTCCAGCGACAAGCCGGCGCCGATCAGACGGGGCAAGCCAAGAGACAGCAGAGAGACGGCGACCGCTGCTCCCAGAAAGGCAGTCCTCCGGTTCTGGGGGGGCTTAATCGTGGTGGTTGAGTCATTCACCATAATATTCACGATATCGGCCATAATAATGCCCGTAGTCGCCATACCCATAGCGGCCATGCTTGCGTTGGTTCACCTGCGACAGCACGAGACCACAGACATTGACGCCAACCCCACGCAGCAGCTTGATGCCATTGTGCACGGCGTCGCGCGGCGTCGCGTTCCACTTCACCAGATAAATCACTCGGTCAGCGAGACGCGCCAACACCCGCGCATCGGCAACGGCCAAAACCGGCGGGGAGTCGATGACAATGCGGTCGTAACTTTTGGACAATTCGGCGATCAGCGTTTCAATGCGTGGTCCTTTGATGAGTTCGGCCACGTCGGAAGTTCGCCCTGCTGGCAGAAAATCAAGAGCAGTCCCGGAGACCGACCGCAAAACCAGTTCGTCGAACGTGGCTTCGCCGGAAATCAATTGAGCAAAACCACGTTCACCCTCCACCCCAATGGCAGAATGCAGCCGGGGGCGATGAACGTCACCATCGATCAGCAGCACCCGCTCATCCTGTTTGGAGAACATCAGCGCCAAACACAGGGATACGAAGGTTTTGCCCTCCTTGGGAACGGAGGAGGTGGTCAACACCACGCGTGGTCGCTGTTCCCCGCCCAGATCCAACGCGGTCCGCAAGCTGCGCACACCATCGGCCAAGGGTGAACGCGGGCGTTGCAGCATCTCTTCGATCGGTCGGGCCGCACCACGCCGTTGCAGGGGAACCATTGCCAGCGTTGGCAGGCCGGTCAACTCTTCCGCCTCATCAACGGAACGAATCGCGTTGTCGAGTCGGTCAAGAACGAACACGGCGCCGATGCCGAACAGAGCCGCCATCAGCATGGATGTCGCCAGGATCGAGCGCGTTGCCGGATAGGATGGGGAAACAGGGATATCGGCGGTCGCGACGATGCGGGCGTTGGTGCGCTGCATGCGCTCCTGTTCGGCCTCACGCTTGAAGCGGGTGAGAAACGCCTCATACAACCCCCGGCTGGCGGCAGCCTGCCGCTCCAACTCCTGAAGCCGGACATCGGCTTCGCCGGCGACGTCAACCTGACGGCGCAAGGCCGCCACTTGTCGTTCCAGCGATTGCAAACCCGCCGCCGCGACCTCCACGTCGTTGGCTATCGAGACCGCGACCTTCTCGATTTCGGCGGCGATTTTGCCGCGCAGATCGTTGAGGTCGGCTCGAAATCCCAACATACGGGGATGGCGCTCGCCATACACCTTCAGCGCGTCGGACATTTCGCGCGATTTCAGCGCTTCCTGCTCACGCAGGCGCTGAATCAGGGGGGATTGCAAAACGTCGGTGGCGGTTTCCAAATTGCCCCGTGAGCGCAGCAAGGTGCGGATTTGGTCGCTGCGCGCCTGTTTTTGCGCCAGTTCCGTCCGAGCGATGACCAGGCGGGAGTTCAACTCGGACAATTGCTGATCGCTGATGGTCGCTTGCCGTTCATTCTTCCGACGCAGGCCATTTTGAGCGCGGAACTCTTCGGCGGCGGTCTCGGCGGCGACGACGTCATGCTGGAGCGATTCCAACCGTTCGCCCAGCCAGCCGGTGATGCGCCGCGCCTCCTCGAAGCTCGCCTCCAGTCGGTCCACCATATAAATCTCGGCGACCGTGTTGACGATGCGCGCCGCCTTTTCCCGGCTTTCCGATGTGAACTGGACCGCAATGATGTAGGAGCGCCGTTGTGGGCGAGCGGTCAGACGGTTGGAAAAAGCGCGCACGATTCGTGCCTTGGCGATTTCAGCCCGTGCGCTGGGTTGCAACGGCGCGCTTTCGTCTACTTTCGTTGTCCAGGAATGGGGGATCCAGGACAGCGGATTCAACGAGGCCAAAAACATCGCAATTGGCTTCGGGGTTTGCAAGGTTCCATTGAATTCCGGGTCTTCATCGAGATGAAGCTTGTCGATCACCCGCCGGGCCAACATGTTCGACGTGATCAAATCCGCTTCCGTTTGGACCGTCACTTCGCTCAAACGCTGCCGATTGGCCGTGCGATCCGACAACACGTCGTTGGTGTCAGGGGCCTCGATCAGCAGGCGGGCTTCCGCCGTGTAGCGTGGGGTTTCCTGTTGCAGGAACAGAATGGCCGGCACCATGACCAGCACCATGCAGGCAAGCACCATGTACTTGCCGCGCCAGAACACCCGCCATGCCCAGCGGGCGCGTTGGCGGAACTCGTTCGTGGTGGCCAGAAAGGACGGAGAAAACGGTGGGCGTTCGGTCATAGGTTGGTCAAGCACCTTGGCGCCGGATTTATCGGAAGAAATGGATGGAAAGCTCCGCTGGGCATTGCCCTGCGGAGCTTTCCGTGTTTTCCGACTGCTTGGCAAGCGGTCCGATCCAATGGTCGGCCACCGGCCGCCGTTGCGATTTTACAGCTGCGTTCCCAGACGGAACATCACAAGCGTTTGACTGTAGCTGGAATCCGTCGCCTCCGAGCGCTTGATCTTTTGACCGACTTCGCCACCAACGAACAGTTCGGGAGTGAAGGCGTAAGTGCCGCGCGCACGCACTTCATATGTCCAGGCGTCGTTGTTGGACACCCCACGCGTGTCGTCATAACCGGCGCTGGTGTAGCCAGTCAGGATGATGTTGCGCTCCAACTCATGACGGACGGTCAGTGACGCTGTGGTGCGCACAATCGACGAAGCGCCCGACAGCGTGGTTTCCGCCACGGTGCGTTCCAGCGAAGGAACGATGATGGTCAGCTTGTCGGGCGTCCAGTTGAAGGTTGCCCGGACGGACAACCCCTTGGGATCCGAAAGGCGTGGATCGCGGTAATTCTGTCCGAAATAGCCAACCAGGAAATCGCCTCGCACGAGTTGGCTGATGTCCACACCAATACCAGCCTCAGCGCGATAGCCATGGCTGTCGCGGTCGTAGCCGTTGCGGTCGCGCGCGTCGTCATAGCGCCGGACATTGGTCGACAGCTCGGTAACGGCGGCGTAGCCGGGGAAAATCTCATAGCCCAACCGGCCACGCGCCGTGGTTTCCCAACGATCACGATCCTGGTTGGGAATCCGGCTGTTGGTCGAACTGCTCACCGGATCGAACGTGCGACGATCCACCCCGATTTCACCGAGAATGGTGTAGGGACCGGCTTGATGCTTCACGCTGGTCCGGTTGCTCAGACCTTGCGTCGGCGTCGGTTTGACGCCGCGCGCGTCATCCGGGCTGCCCCGGTCTTCATGCCGCGCGTAAAATTGTTGGAAGACATTGGCCTGGGTGTCGCTGGAGAAATCATACCGACCATCGATGTTGATTTCGCCATCAAGCCGGTTGTCCTGCTTGTATTGGCTGTTGAGCGCCTTCTCCATCATGAAGCCGACGTTCAGCGCATGCTCTTTGAAGCGCGAGCGCAGCTTGAATTCAGGGCGGACGATCGTGGTGAACTCGCTCTTCGCGTTCCGTTGGGTCGCGAAGAAATTGGAGTTGTAGCTTTCGTCGACTTCCAGTTTTGGCAGCAGCAGAAACAGCCCCAGATCAACCCCCTTGGGTTGGTAGCTGTCGTGCAGCCGTTCTTCGTCGGGTTTTCCGCTCGTCTCTTCCGGAGTGGTGTCCGCAGTCAGTTTCGCGCCTGAGTTGACGCGACGCTGATCTTCGCTGGGCGCGGTGTTGCCACGAACCTGCGCCATGGCCGGGTCGCTCCAAAGCGCGCTGGCTCCGCCTAAAGCGACAATCGAGCAGACGCAGCCCAAAAGGGCATGAAACGAGTGCTGGGAGAGTTTCGTGCCCGTCATCGCAGCCTTGAGAGTGTAGGTGAACATCGCCGTCATCTTACTACCATCCAGATGGACAAATATCCACCCCGAGCAACATGTTGTTACTTTTTGCTTCAATCCGGGGCTCCCTCCCCGCTTTGCAGGATGCGTTGCGATGTCCCATGCAGGGCGACCGCCGTGAGCACGCCAGTGGCGTAAGCCCCGGTGTCAATTCCCAACCGGTTCGACAAAAGTTCCGGCGCATCGACCACTGTGTGGCCGTGCACCACGATCTTTTCATGGGGGCGGGGCCAGGACAGGAAAGGCTCCCGAATCCACAGCAAATCCTCAAGCTTCTGATTGGCCAAGGCACGACCAGGGCGAATCCCGGCATGGACAAACACATAGTCGCCTTGGACGATCATTGGTTCCAAACCATCGAGAAACTGCCGATGCTCGTCAGGCAGAGCCTGTTCCAGGGCGTCGCGCATCGCCCGGCGCCGACCCGGATCCGTTGTGCCAACGACCGCGCGCACGCCATAGCTGTGCAACGTCTCTGCGCCGCCATAAGCCAACCATTCGACGCCCGTTGCGGGGTTTTCCAGAAAGTCCATCATGGCCCGCTCATGATTTCCCAAGAGAAACCGACAAGCCATGCCTTGACCGCGCTCGCCCCTGGTTTGGAGGTGGCGCAGACGATTAAGCACACCCCGGCTGTCCGGGCCACGATCAATATAGTCTCCCAGAAAAACGAGCTCGCTGGTCAGGCCATCTTGTTCGCGCAACCGGACCGCGTCTGATTCGATCCGGCTAATCAACCGGTCAAGCGCGCCGCATTGCCCATGAATGTCGCCAATGGCGTAAACGCACAATCCGGATGGCATGCGGGCAATGGATGGCGGGTTGTCTGCCGTCCTGGTCAGGCCGAACAGGCGCTGTAGGGCAATGCTCCAGGCGTTGGACTTGGGCGTCGTCGTCAGGGGGGACATGGCTGCGTTGCGGATGGAGCGTTGGCGTGTTTTTTAGCACGCTTTCTCAGGATCACCACGGATTTGACGGTTTTGACAACGATCAACCGCCGGCGGGCGATTGTATTTTGCTGAAAACACAAGGCTGGGAGTTGGAAAGTTTCCAGTCACACCCTGTCGCAAAACATGCGGCAGAACTCGCTCGCGCAAGATCGACTGGCCAGCAAACACCCAATCATGCTAACGAATGTTCCCGCTGGGGATGAAATATGTTAAACATGTTAGCGCCTCCAGAAGTGATGGAAATTCATGGATCGCCTTGGGAATCGGCCATGCCTGCCCAGGCGGCGGTCTGAGCGCAAGGGGCGGTTGTTGGATTGGTCGGACGAAGTGGAAGTTGCGACGCTTCCACTTAAACCGAAAGCAACCCCAATGACCGTATGGCAAGGGCCAAATGGTTCCAGCAGACCAGAATCGGTGGCGTCCTGCGCAACGTTGCGGAAACGGTGTCGCGGATTCTTGATGGGACTCAACAAGCCAACCGCGATCACGTCCCCAAGGGCGCCGGAAAGAATATCCACCATCATGCGCATCCCGATTTCCAACATCTTGACAGACGCCGCCAACAGCCATGCGGTTTTTTCCGTCGGTTTGAGGCTTCGGCGTCGTCACCTTTGCGTTGTCACTGAAATTCCGGTGAAACCGACATGAGCTTTGCCGCCGCCAACCCAGCGACAGCGGCCCCCGCACGACGCTTTCGCCAACAACTGTTGCGTCTGACGGTGTTGCGCGCGCTGTTGTTGCTGGGGGCTGACACCCTGGCTTTGGTGGGAGCGACTCTGCTGGCCGCCTTGGTTCCGGCAACGGTCAACGCTGAGTTGGCTGGAAGCTATGGGACGCTGTTGGCCAACAGCGGGCAGACACGCGTCTCTCTGGTGCTTGGCTTTGGCGCGCTTTTGATGATTTGGTTCTACAGTCGGGGGCATTACAGCCTGAGATTGCCGTTCTGGATCGAAAATTGGCATCTGGTGGCGGGATGCACCTTCGCTTTGCTGGGAGACGGCTTTCTGCAATTCGCGCTCAAACAGGACTTCTCTCGCCTGTGGCTGGTGAACAGTTGGGGTTTCGCCGTTCCTGCGCTGATCGGTGGCCGTTTCCTTGCCCGAAAAATGCTCCGCCGCCTGGGCGTGTGGGAGGTCCCCACGCTGATCGTCGGCAACCCTGAATGGTTGGATGAAGCGATGGCGCTGATGGCCGAGCCAACTCTCGGCTATTCGGTGGCGGCGGTGCGCTCGCTCGGCGTTATGGCTGACCAGCAATCCCGCTCCTGGACTGAGGAATGCCTGGCCTGCGGGGCGCAGATGGTCATCCTTGCCGCCAACGAGGAGGAGTTGCAAAGCCATCGCGCCTTGGTGTCACGTCTGGGGTTGGAGCGGATCCCCTTTATCTGCGTCCGCAGCCTGGGGGGATTGCCGGTCATCTCCGTAGACGCCCATCACATCGTTGGCCGGGAAACTCTGCTTCTGGTCGGGCAAAGCCAGCTTCTCCACCCGCTTGGACGCGCGGTGAAAAACGTTTCCGACTACGCCGCCGCTCTGCTGATCCTTGTTCTGGCATTGCCTTTGCTGACGATCATGGCCGCTCTGGTCGCGCTGGACGGCGGCCCAATTCTCTACAGACACACCCGCGTCGGCGCCCGAGGGCGAGTGTTCCAGTGCCTGAAATTCCGCACAATGGTGCCACACGCCGACCGCGTGCTGGAGGGAATCCTGGCTGCCGATCCTGACCGAAGCCTCGAATGGGCGGAAAATCAAAAACTCCAGAATGACCCCCGGATCACGTGGATCGGTCGCTTCGCCCGCGCGTTCAGCCTCGATGAATTGCCGCAACTCTTCAACGTTCTGCTCGGCGATATGAGTCTGGTCGGCCCTCGACCAATTCACCCCAACGAAACAGAACGGTTCGGGTCGGATATTGATTTCTATTACCAGGTCAAACCCGGCATCACCGGCTTGTGGCAGGTCAGCGGACGCAACGACTTGCCATACGCCAGACGTGTGGAACTGAACAACTGGTATGTGAAAAACTGGTCACTGTGGCTGGACGCCGTCATCCTGCTGAAGACAATTCCCACAGTTCTCGGACGGCGCGGCGCCTATTGAGGGGAGAGGGAGCCTTGTTTCCCAAACGGTCACTAAGCTTGGTTCGCTCAGCAAGAAGGTCAGGCCGGATGATGGGGAGCCACGCCAGGGATGGCCAGCATGCGTTCCAGACCGCAAAGGCGAAGCAGCTTTGAACGGACGTCGCTCGTTGTGTGTCAATCTGTCACTTTAGTTGCCGAAATGGGTGAGTTCCATCCGTTCCCTGTCCACCGAAAAACTTGCAACAAAACCAGAAATATCGATTATCAATACACTCGGCGCCTCGCCCGTCCGATGTCGCGCGTCCGTTGCGCACAGTTTTTGTTTTATGCGATTGAGGCGGCGGCCCGTAGTCTTGTTGGGAGTGTCAGGTTCATGTTGTCTCGAATCCGAGAAGGAAAAATCCGGGGGGTCTTGTGCGCCATCGCTCTGGCCGGCGCGCTGGTTTCGGCTTGTTCGTCCAGCCGGAGCCTTCCGGGGGAAGACGCCCCGGCCAAGATCGGCAATCCGGCGGATGCGTATCTGCTTGAGCCCGGCAATCGCGTCCGTCTGATCGTTTATGGGGAAAACGCGCTGTCGGGAGATTTCACGGTTGATCCGGTCGGCAACGTTGCGCTCCCCTTGGTTGGCAATGTTTCGGCCAGCGGCATCACCGCCAAGAGCTTGGCCAAACGGATTGAAGACCTCCTGCGCAAGGACGGCTATCTTCAGGATCCCCGCGTCGCGGTCGAAGTGCAGACATTCCGCCCCTTCTACGTGTTGGGCGAAGTGCGCGGACCTGGCGAGTTCCCCTACACCAACGGCATGACCGTGTTGAGCGCCATCGCCAAGGCGGGCGGCTATGATTACCGGGCGCGTGAAGGCGAGGTGATGCTGGTTCGTGTGATCGATGGCGAACAGAAGGAATACCGCGCCACGGAGCGCACGCCGATCCTGCCGGGCGACATCGTGAAGATTCTCCAACGCAGTTTCTAATGCCCGGTGTGGATCGCTTGGCCGTCGCCGCAAGGCGTGTTAAATCTTAAGTGGGTTGCAAAACCTAGTTTTGCCGGTTTTAGACTATGGAGAGGGTGACGGAATGGATATGAATCGGACGCAAGGTCGGGCGTTGCGGCGTCGCGCCATTTCCGCCATCGTCGCCGTTCTGGCCAGTGGCGGCGGAATGACCGTCCTTTTGCCGACGGTTCCCGCCATGGCCCAGCAAAACCAGCAAAACGGGGGCGTTACCCTTGCCACATTGCCCCCGGCGTTGCGCGCGGCCGTGCAGTCCGGCAACGCTCAAGCGGTTCAGCGGGCAATCAGCACATTGAGCGGCAACAACACAACGACTGCGGCCACTCTCGCCTCTCAGGTCGTCATCGTCGCCGAGCAGATGCTGACCTCCAACCCGCAAGGCGCCGTGCAGATCGCCGCCGCCGCTGTGGAGACGGTGAAAGCAACCCCCGTCCAAACATCGTCGCCGCAGCAGACCGAGAATGTTCTGACCAGAGCCGCCCGGATTTTTGTGGCCCCGGATGCGATTCGGGTTGCGCCCGATCAAGCCGCGCAGTTGGCGACCGCAACGATGAGCGCGGCGAGCACCACCGCCAACAGCGCGTTGATCGCCAACGTCGCCAACCAAGCGGTCAGCACCGCTGAAAAGCTGTTGTCGACCAACCCTGCGGCGGCGGTCGCCATGGCGTCGAACGCCGTGCAGACGATCAACAACGCGACCGTGCTGCAAAGCGCTCCCCAACAGTCCATGGCGGTCGTGACCACGGCGGCGCGCATCATCGTCAACCCGGACGCCCAGCGGATCAACCCGCAGGCCGTGGCGACTCTGGCCAACAGCACCGTGCAGATCGCTTCGACGCCCGTGGTGTATCAGGCGTCGCCCACGTCGGCGCTCTCCACCATGACGAACGCCTACGCAGCGGCCAACAGCCAAGTCGTTCAAGCGGCGGTGCCGTCGGTGACGACGACCGTTCGTGAATCCATCCAGGTGGCGGGACAGTCGCAAAGCCTATCTGTCGCCAACCCGACCAACAGTTCGGCTGTCAACACCATCCTGGCGAATCCAAACCCAACGGTCGTTGTGACCAGCACGCCAAGCCAGACAACCTCCCAGACCCAGGCCCAGACGACGACGCAGACCACCACTCAGCAGACGCAGACCACCACGCAGACCACCGCACAAACACAGGTCACGACCACCACCGACAACCCTTTCCGCTCGGGCAGCCCCAGCTGATCGGAGAGGTTTTCGCTTTTCTCGCCGGGCGCGTTTTGCGCGTCCGGTAGGAGGTTTTGGTGTCGTCCTCAAGCAACAGTTTGATTTTCCGGCTTCTTATGGCCGTTGTTGTGCTTGCCCCGCTTCCGTTGGGCGGCAATCGGCCTTGGGCCTGGAGTTTGCTTGCGGTTCTTGTTGGTGGACTTTTGGCCATGTGGGCCATCGCGGTGTTGCGCGGACGGGCGCGGGTGACGCTTCCTGTCTCCCGCATGGCTTTGGTGATTTTGCCTTTTGCGTTGGCGATGGGTTGGGCCGCTGTTCAAACTCTCGGGCTTGCTCCATCCTCCTTGTGGCACCCGCTGTGGGATGAGGCGGCTTTGGCCCTTGGACAACCTGCCGATGGGGCGATTTCGGCGGATCCCGAGATGACCCGAATCGCGATCATGCGACTTTTGACCTATGGCGGTGTGTTCTGGCTGGCCGCGCAGCTTGGGCGTGAACGATCGCGCGCGCGCGAAGGCTTGGTCATAGTGGCCGTGGTCGGCGTCTTGTACGCCATCTATGGATTGACCGTTCATTTCGCAGGCTGGGAACGGATCCTGTGGTTGGAGAAATGGGCTTATCCAGGCGATTTGACCGCGACCTTCGTCAACCGAAACGCCTATGGCGCCTATGCCGGACTGGGTGTGGTGTGTTGCGTCGCTCTGTTTGCTCACGCTTTGCGCCCCCCCCACCGCAATGAAGAGCGACGGGTCTATGATCTGGCCGAAACCGTTCTGGTGCGCGCCCTGCCTTTTTTGGCGGGCGCCGTGATCGTTGGTTCAGCCCTGCTGTTGTCCCATTCGCGCGGCGCCTTTCTGTGCACGGGCGCAGCCTTGGTTGGGCTGATGTTGAGCATGGTGGTGGGGCGGATCATCCGACCGCGCGTCGCCTTGCTTCTTGGTGGCGCGGTTCTGGGAGTCGGGTTGGCGGTGTTCGCCCTCAGCGGTGATGAAACCGTGCGGCGGTTGGCCGAGACCACCAGCAACGTCGAGGAAGCGCGTCTCGACCTTTACCGATTGACCATTGCCGCCATTGCCGACGCGCCATGGACCGGCCATGGCTTCGGTGCTTTTCTGCCCGCGTTCCGCATGTACCGTGATGTTTCGCTGAGCCGTCCTGTGACCTGGGATTTCGCCCACGATGTTCATCTGGAAATCGTGATGGATCTAGGAGTCCCCGCCGCGATCCTGCTGTACACAGCGCTTGTCGTTGTCTTGGGACGCTGCCTGTTGGGGTTGGCGCGGCGACGCCGGGATCAAGTTTACCCGGCCGTCGCGCTTGCCGCCGCCCTTCTGTTCGGCGCTCATGGAGTGCTGGATTTCAGCGTTCAGATGCCGGCGATCGCTGCCACCTTTGCCTTTCTGCTGGGCATTGGTTACGCCCAATCCTGGCGCAGCGCCGACATCCAGACCATGCCCGTGGAATCGTCGGCGACATTGGTCCGCGATCCAGCGGCATGATGTCCAAACCGGACCGCATCACATACGGTTCGCTCATCGACACAACGCGCGCTCTGCTGCGCGGAACGCTCCAGCGCTGCCTTGGCGACGGTGGATTGATGACCGCCCACCGTTTCTATCACGCGATTTTGCGCCGTTTCGGTCGCTTTGACCCGCCGGAAAGCGCCGAAACGCTCTGGCTTCTGGCCGGGCTAACCGCCAAAGCCAACACCATCTTGGACATCGGAGCCAACGCCGGGCGCTACAGTTGGTTTTGCATACGATATCGGAGGACGGGAACGCCGCTGTACGCTTTTGAGCCGAATCCGGCGGCGGTGGCCCTGTTGAGGCGTCTGTTGCGTGATCAACCTGCGACGCATCTGTTGCCCGTCGCCTTGGGCGATGCCGATGGTTCCGTTGGGTTGATGGTGCCAACGGATCGTTTTGGCAACGCAATCAGCGGGTTGGGCTGGGTTTATCCGGTGAATGGCAACGGTGGACCGATTTCGGTTCATCGTCTCGACGGCTTGGTGGAGGCGGGGATTGTGAGACTTGCCAGTCCACTCCTCATGAAAATTGATGTCGAAGGGTATGAACCGGCGGTTTTGGCTGGATCCGCACAAATTCTGGAGCGCCACCGCCCTGTGATCTATTTCGAATGCGATCCGGCGACGTTGACCCGCGCCGCCTTGGCGCGCGACGCTGCTTTCGTAAGGCTTGCGGCGTTGGGATACAGTATTTTGACAGAGCAGAATGGACGCTTCGTCCTGTGCGCGGCTCCCGGCCCAACCTCCCGCAATTACATCGCCATCCCATTCCCCCCCGGTAAAATCGAACCGATGTTGACGGTCGCGGATGTCATGGCCGTAGTGGAGACGGCTTTTGCCTCCAGTTCCGTTGAACACGGTGGGTCGCTTCCATGACGAATGCCCCGCTGCGCCGCTGGGGTTTTTCACCCGAAATGCGCTTTGTTCTTGAGTGCCTTGCGGCGCGTTATGGCGGTCAAACACCATCATACGCTGCGGATCTTGATTGGACACAGGTCCTGCGACTCGTCCGGCATCACCGGATCGCTCCCTTGATGGACTCTGTGTTGATGTTGGATGAGCGCGTCCCAGGCACATTTTGTGATGGGTTGAGCAGGCAAAAACGTCGGGCGGCTGAACGCGCGCTTGCCCATTCCGGTGAGGTCATCCGCCTGACCAAAGCCTTTCACGCCGCCGGGATTACGGTGTTGACCCTCAAAGGAGTGCCTTTGTCGGTGCAACTTTACAACGAACCTGGACGTCGGGCTGGAAACGACATTGATCTGTTGGTCCGTTCGGCTCAAATGCCCGAAGCGACCCGGCTGTTGCGCGACCAAGGGTACAGCGAGGATGCATCCGGCCCGGTCATGTCCCACAAGGACATAGCGCTGCGTCATCCTGGGCTGGGAATCATGGTGGAACTTCATGATGCGCTTGATGAATGCGCCGGTGCATTTCCCATTGAGGTGTTTCGTCCGTTCGAGACCGCCGTCACCGTGCCGGTTGGTGATGAAGAAATCCTGACCCTTGCCCCGCCCCAGGCGATCGTCTTTGCCGCCTTCCATGGCGCGCATCACTTCTGGCGGCGGTTGCTGTGGCTGACCGACATCGCGACAGCTTGCCACAGCCAAAAGGTGAATTGGCCGGACGCCTTTGCCTTGGCCGGACGCATGGGGGTTGAGTCGCACCTGGTTCTGGCTGTGACGTTGGCGCATGATGTGTTGGGGGCGCCGTTGCCCCCCTCCCTGCTGCGTTCACCCCGAAAACTGGCCGCAGCGCGACGCGCCGGTCAGGGCTTGCGCCCCTTGTTGATCGGACCACCGCTGGACAGCGAAGCCGCCGGAATTTTGGCGATGGGACGTTTCCGATGGTTAATTTGGGAGTTACGGCTTTTCAACGCCTTCCGCAATCGATGGGCGCTTTTGCGATACCGTTTGCAGCCGTCAGAGATTGATCGCAGGCAGATCGTCTTGCCGCGCTTTCTTGGATTCCTTTACTATTTGATCCGTTTGCAACGCATTCTGTCCGAGGCGTTTCGCGGTTCGAGCCGGTTTCGTTGAATCGGAATCGAACATCATCTCCGTCGTAAGCCCGTCGCGCCAATAGGAGTGAGTCTCCCCCCGAAGTTTACCCTTGCGGGTGTAGGAGAAAGTTCACGTGGTCATGCCCATCAAAGTTGATCTGTCGCCAGCGGCGGCGTCGCCGCCCTGTTGCGGAGCTATGCGGGAATCTGGGTGATGACGGTGTGAAGAGGGCGGCGGATCGAGGTGGGTGACGAAACCTGGCGAACCTCCACGAGGGAGCGATGCGCCATGGATGAGAATGGCAAGCTTGTCCGGCGCGTCAGCCGGAGGAGATCGACGCCCCGCTGACGACGATCTTACGCGCCGGGATCATACCCCTGAGCGTGGCGCAGGATCTGGGTCGCTCATCCGGTTTTCCGGCTGGTCTGGCCGGGATTGTCAGGCGACCACAGCGGGCAGGCTGACGAGGGGATCATCGCCGAAGCGATGGTTTCCTGCGTCATACAGCGTGCCCGCTGAATGGTCCATTCATCGTTTTGCTCCAGCAAAATCGCACCGATGAGCCGTGTGATCGCTTGCTCGTTCGGGAATATGCCCATCACCTCGGCGCGCCGCTTGATCTCGCCGTTGAGACGCTCAATCGGGTTCGTCGAGTGGAGCTTGGCCCGATGCTCCTTGGGAAAGGTCATGTAGGCCAGGACGCCTTCTTCCGCTTCGTCCATCAGGGGGACACGCCCCACCGTCAGTCTCGCCGGAAGATGCCGCGTCGTCGGATGGCGGGTCGCCGCATGCCGACCGTGGCGTTCCAATGAAGGACAAAATCACGGCGCTGATGCTGGGGCTGCGAAAGCTCGCAGCCGCCCGCGTCGCCACAGCGGGAAGGAGGCGTAAAAGCGGGCATCCCGATACAGCACCCGGTGTTCCATCCGGTCATTCCCGACCTGATCCGTCACCCTGGACCCTCTCCGCGACGTCATGCCCCAGCCAGCATAGCCAGCGATCGACCACACCGCGCCTTGAAAAACCGGACCGGATCGGAAAGAGTTTCGTCACCGTTTCATCGCCTTTTGCGGGTGTTGCCACCATGGCGTCTCTTACCACCCTATCCCTCTTCGGTCCCGTGGAGGCGTTCCGGATCAAGGCGCGCACCCGAATCGCATCGCCTGGCCAGTATCTGCGCAAGATCCGCCATGATGGGCGTTACGCCATTTATGATCTGTTGCCGATCCTGACCGATCCCGATCTGCGCGACCGGTTGGCCACCGTGATCGCCTGGAACCGCCCGCGCACGCCGCACTTCCACCCATCCCTGATCGCGCGCGACTGGTGCCGGACCTTGATGCGCGACGGCATCTCCCCGCTTCTGCCACCCATCGACCCCAGCATCATGGCCGATTTGCGTGGCTATTTTGAGAACACCATGTGCCACGACCCGTTCCGCCCGCATCTGGGCTGGTTCCGACCGGACGCGCCGCCAAGCCCGGATTCGAACATGGGCTATCACAGCGTCGAGCAGATCCTGCAAGCGCCTCATGTGATGAATCTGTTCAACGACCCACGGGTGCTGGAAACGGCGGAACTCTATCTTGGCTGCAAACCAATCCTCGACAACATCGGCTGCTGGTGGTCCTACGGCGGTGAGACCTTTGGCGCGCGTGAGGCCGCCAAGGGAACCCAACGTCACCACCGCGATCTCGACAGCCTGCGCGGTTTCAAGATCTTCTTCTATCTGACCGATGTCGGAGAGGATGGCGGCCCGCATGTCTTCGTCAAGGGCAGCCACCGCAGCCGCCTCCTGTCCACCGGGCGTGCCCTGACCGACTCCGAGGTGGAGGCCGCCTTTGGCCGCGATGACACGGTGGCGATGACCGGCCCGGCAGGAAGCTGGTTCCTGGGCGACACCTATGGCGTTCACAAGGGGGCCTTGCCACGACGGGGCCGCCGCCTGTTGTTGTCGGCGCAATACAACATCAACCGCACGCCGCACGGCCCCCGGCGCCCCCTTCTCAGCCAGACCGCCTGCGGTCATGATCCCTTTGTAAACCAGATTTACGCGGCCATCTGATCCGCATCCGCGCAGGCATTCCGTTCGACACCGCTTGGCGCCACCCCAGAACAACTCCCGGATCCCCGTCATCGTCCCTGGACCGTTCTGGACAGCCGGGTTCTGAAGTTGCGCGTCGAAACGGTGGAGTTGCCGGACGGGTGGCGGATCACCGATTACGACCAGCTCGACGCGCCCCCCTTCGCTTGCGTCCTGGCCGAAACGGTGAACAGGCGGATCGTGACCTATCGGCAATACCGGCATGGCTTGCGCCGCGTTGGCTTGACCTTTCCCGGGTGGCCACCTGTCACCTGGAGAAGACGCCCTGACGGCGGCCAAGCGGGAATTGCTGGAGGAAACCGGGATGGTGGCGGATCCTGTGGCCGATGATCTGGAGGACACGGATATCTTGTTCCTGACCCGCGCCGAACTGCTCGACGCGGGTCTGGCGCGGCGAGATGCATCTGCTGACGCAGATCGCGCTGGTCAGCATGGTGTGGCAGAACGACATCGCGCGGACCCTGGGCGCAGCCCCCCTGACACGGCGGCATGCCGGATCAGAACGCCTTCAGCTTTTTCCAGGCAAAGACCACCATGCGGGCCAGCAGCCAACCATGGGTGAAGCGTGAGATCTGGGTTTCGCCATAGCTGCGGTCAGCGTAACGCACCGGCACCTCGACGATCTTCAGGTTCAGCTTCGCCGCGCCGAAAATCAGGTCGAAATCGCCGAACGGATCGAAGTCGCCAAAGTAATGGCGGTTGGCGACAATTTCCTCATAATCCTTACGCCACAGAACCTTGGTGCCGCACAGCGTGTCGGTGAAACGTTGGTTCAGCAGATAGGAGAAGATGCGGGCAAAGGCGCGGTTGGCCAGGAAATTCAGAAAGCGCATCGCCTCCGCCGCCATCGGGTAGACCAGACGTGTGCCGTTCACAAATTCGCCCCGACCCGCCACCATGGCCTGATAGAATTTTCCCATGGTTTCCGGCGGCACCGTCAGATCAGCGTCCAGAATGATGAGGATGTCGCCGCGCGCCGCCTTGAACCCGGCGCGCACGGCGTCGCCCTTGCCCTTGCCGGGTTGACGCATGACCTTGATGTCCCAATCGGGGTAGGCGTCGCGCACGCGCACGCACTCCTCATAGGTTCCATCCTTGCTGTGCCCCTCGCAATAGATCACCTCGATGTCGGGGGCAAAGCGAGACAGGCGGCGGATGGCGTTTTCGATGTTGCCGCGTTCGTTCCGGCAGGGAATCAGCACCGTGACCGATGGCGGCTTGCCATCCACCGTCACAGCCCCCGCCGCCTGTGGACGGGCCACAACATAGCTGCGCAGGCACAGCCGCCGGATGCCAGGCAAGGGCGCGATGACCCGGTTGATTAGGGTTCCCAAACCAAACAGCCGCTTGGGCAGCAATTGCCGCCATTCACGGCGCACCGGCTCCCAGCCCGCCAGATCGAGCAGGTTGACGATGTCGGTGGTGGACAACCAGTTCTGTTGGCCCTGCGGCATCCGCATGCCCAGCTTTTCCGCCACCCATAGGATCGGTTCCCAGGCACGGGAATGGTAGCTGACGATGATCCTCGTTTTCGACGTGGCAAAACGATGCAGCAGTCGCAGCGTCTCTTCGATGTCGTCGAGAAACCCGATGGTCCCGGACAGCAGGATGTGGGTGAACGGGCCGGTGATGGCGTCGAGCGCGGCGGGATCCTCGGCGTTGCCGGCATGGAACTCCAGTTGCGGATGACGTGCCCGCGCCTGCGCCACCGTTTCCGGGCTGAGGTCGATGCCAACCCCGCGCGCCGGGTTCAGGGCGGCCAACGTGTCGCCGACACCGCATCCGATCTCCAAAACCGTCGCCCCGTCCGGGATCAGGAAACGCAGATAGGCGCGGTCAGCCTCATGAAAGGCCCGGTTGCGTTCGGCCCATCGGGTGGGGGTCGCCGCCGCCACGTCGAACAGGGCGCGGATCCGGTCCTGCCGGAAGGACAAGGGTTTGAGGTGGGGGGCGGTTGGCATGGTCGGTTCGGTCATCGGGTGGAATCCGGGAGGGAAGAGGTTTCATGCCGCAACAGCAGCCAAAAGACGCCGCCGGGCAGGGACAGGACGGCGATGGACGCACCGACCAGAAGGGAAACAAGCAGGGCCGCGTCACGATCAAAGCCCAGCAGAGTGAAACCGGCGATCATCGCCCCTTCGCGCACGCCCCAGCCCCCCAGCGAAACGGGCAGGGCTGCGGCAACGATGGCCGCTGGAACGATGGCCAGACCGTCCAACCAACCCAACGGCAACCCCAGGGACCGGGCGAACAGAATGACCGCCGCGATGGTGGCGAGATGGACCGCGATCCCATGCCCCAACGAGGCCCAGGCGGGCGGTCGTCCAGCCATCGCACGGAACTCGCCAACCGCCCCCCAAAGAGTTCGACCGAGCGCCCCGTCGCGCACAGAACGGGGAAGGGGCAACCGGTCGCGCGGAATCCGCGCCAGCAGCAGCAGCATTCCCACCGCCAACCCCAGCACCCCGGCTCCGGCCAGAACAGTCCAGGCAATGGCTGGCGGGGCGACGGTCGCCAGACGGGGCAGACCAACCAACCCGATCAGAACAACCCCCAACAAGGCCATCAGACGGTCCACCAGCAAGGCCAGCATCACAGCGCCGGGCGGATGGCCAAGCCGCCAGGTGAACCAACCGCGCAAAAGATCGGCTCCAACCGAGCCAGGCAGAACCTGACCGAGAAAGCTGCTCGTCATTTGAAGACGAAAGGCCAACCAGCGGGTGATGGTGAAACCGGCCGCTCGCCCCACCGCCCGCCACCGCAGGGCGGCCAATGGCAGGGTCGCCGCTTTGACGACAACGCCCGCAGCGAGCAGAAGCGGATCGGCGGCGGTCAAACGAGCTGCTACAGCCGCCCAATCCGCCCCTGCGCCAAGCAACGCCAACACCACAAGCGTCACCACCGCTTTGGCCAGGGTCGGCCACAGTCGCGCACGACCAACAGACGTCGCAACTCCAGACGGGCCGAAAGGTGGTTCTGAAAGAGCCTGGGGCATCATCCCTGCGCGCAAGCGTGAAGGTCGCGCGGAAGGTCGCAACCGAACGGGCCGTTGTAGCGGTTCGGCTCCCACCTGTCATCTCCTCTGCCATCCATTTTCAGGGCAATCGGGTGAAGGCTTGATATTCCTTCATTGAGACATTCGTCATCCCCGCGAAGGCGGGGATCCAGAGTTCACAGACCGGATCTCATGGGAAAGCCTGGAACCCCGCCTGCGCGGGGATGACGGAAAACCCTATTTTCAGTCCAATGATCCTTCAAGCGATTGCCCTGCATCCATTTTCGCCGTCTTGCGTCCAAACGTCTGCGCGCATCATCCGATCAAGACGGTTATCAGGAACAGGCTCATGATGGCGGTGGAGACGGTTGGCGTCACCAGAGCGAAGCTTGCGCCGCTGGCTGGGCAGACGGCGGCGTAGAGGCAGGCCGCCTCATCCTGGAAGCAGAGCTGGAGACGGCGCTCAGGATGCGCAGCGGCTGAGGCTTTCAGGGCTTCGCGCAGCCCTTTTTTGGAAAGCGGCCTGCGCTTTGGCGTCGGACTGCGGGTGACGGGGCCGTGTCTTCTGCTTTGGCAGGTTCAGCCGCCGCAGGATGCGCGACAGACTGGCCCCACGCAGCCGCGCCGCTTCCGCTTGGCCCACACCGTCAAGCGCATGAGTGATGGCGAACATCCGGGTCGCCTGCTCTCCCGCCGTGCAAGTCGCTGGCGCTCAACTCTTCCCGGATTGGCAACGCCGCTCAATCCTCGACATCGTAAACAGGGGATCGAATCACGGATCCGCGCCCTTGGGAATCCTCTTCTGTGAGTCAGCGGTTCCGTCCGCCAGTATAAGTCCACATCGTCTTGTCATTTGTCATTCTTCGCAACATTGATCGAACCACAATGGGCTGAAATCACTCAACTCTTTTCGGGTCAGACTCTAATTTCCATATTCGGCCCGTCTCATAATCGTTGACACGTTTCGAGGTTGACGCGGGGCGCGCAGCCGGAATTGATGGACGCTCTTCCGCCGGGCCGCTAAGAGTAACCTATTGTACTGCCTGTGCCCGTTGGGAGCCGACAACGATGGATGTTGACCGCATCAAAACCTTTCAGGCAAGATTCGGCCTCAGTTATCACGTCTCCTACGCCTTGACTGCCGAGGCGCTTGTCGGTCTGAAGGGCAAGGATGTGTTGGAGGTGGGGGGCAGCTTGCCAGCGAGCTTCGTGCTGGACGGTCTGGAGGCGCGTCGCTGGATCTCAATTGAGGAGATGGAGTACTGGCAGGAATCCACTGCCACCGGGCATCAGCAGGGCACGCCGCCGACGCAGATCTTCGCCAGTCGGCTGGTGGAAGTCGAGGGGGGTGGCGCGCTTGGTCGTCACGCCGTGTTGGACGGTCGGATTGAACAGTTGCCGGACAGCCTGCACGGCGCCTTTGATACGATCTTCTCGATCGCGGCCTTCGAGCACATCGACCGCATGCCGCTGGCGCTGGAGGCAATGTTCAAGGCGCTGCGTCCGGGTGGCGCTGTCTTCACCATGCATTCACCGATCTGGTCGGCTCACGATGGCCATCACCTGCCGACGGTCGTTGATCGCCAGGGGCGGCGTTTCGATTTCAGTTCCCCGATCATTCCTCCCTGGGGCCATCTGACGATGCGGCCTCCAGAGCTGTACAGCCATCTGCTGAACCACACCGATCCAACTACGGCTGGCGAGATCGTTTACTACGTCTACCAATCCCCCCACATCAACCGGCTGTTTACAGAGGATTACGCCGCCTTCTTCAAGCAAAGCCCGTTCACTGTGGAGAAATTGCAACTGACCTTCCCCTTCCAGGGGAATCCCGATTTTCTTAGCAAGGCGCAGAAGACGCTGGAATCCCTGCATCCTGGACGAAAGCACTTCATGAATAATGGTATTCTTGCCGTTTTAAGAAAACCGGATCTCTGATCAAACGCCATGACGGAACGCCTGAGAAGGAATGAAGGGTTGATGATGATATCGACAGCATCAATGCATGTCAGATGCATGGTAGACTTAGCAAAACCGCTTTGGGATGACTTTCCAAATCATGTCCTCCAGTATCGATAAACAAATATCTCAATATTTTTGGTTTGACTGAAAATGCCGAAGGCAATGAAGATGTCATCTGTCGAACAAACGGAACTTGAATCCCGTATCATAGATGGTCGTGCAAAGATCGGCATTGTCGGCATGGGGTATGTCGGCCTTCCGCTCGCTAAGGCGGCAGCGGGCAAGGGATACGCCGTAACCGGATTTGACATCGATTCGGTCAAAGTGGACCTCCTGATGAGCGGGCATTCCTACATCCGACACATTCCAAGCGATGATGTCGACGCATTGGTCAAGCGAGGGGTGTTCGACGCCACCACCGATTTCTCGCGCATCCGCGAGATGGACGCCATTCTCATCTGTGTTCCCACGCCCCTGACCAAGCACCGTGAACCGGATGTGTCCTACATCATCTCCACCGGCGAGGCGATTGCCCCCCATCTGCGTCCCGGTCAACTTGTTGTGCTGGAGTCCACGACCTATCCCGGCACCACGACGGAGATCTTGACGCCGATCCTGGAGCGCGGTGGTTTGCGGTGCGGCTCCGATCTGTTTGTCGCCTATTCTCCCGAAAGGGAGGATCCGGGCAATCCCGATTTCGACACGCAACACATTCCCAAGATCGTCGGAGCGGACGATGCCCTGTCGCTGGGCCTCGCCCGTCAACTCTACAGCCGTCTGGTGGTCGATGTGATGCCCGTCAGCAGCGCAGCCACAGCCGAGGCTGTGAAGCTGACGGAGAACATCTTCCGCTCGGTTAACATCGCTCTCGTCAACGAGTTGAAGATCATTTTCCAGCGGATGGGGATCGACATCTGGAGCGTGATTGATGCCGCCAAGACGAAGCCTTTCGGTTACATGCCTTTCTATCCCGGCCCCGGCCTGGGGGGGCATTGCATTCCGATCGACCCCTTCTATCTGACCTGGAAAGCGCGTGAATACGACATCGCCACCAAATTCATTGAGTTGGCGGGCGAGATCAACACCTCGATGCCCCATTACGTGATGCAGCGCTTGGCCCAAGCCGTCGACAAGACGCTCAGCAAGGGGCTCAACGGCGCCCAAATCGTGATCGTCGGCATTGCCTACAAAAAGAACATTGACGATGTCCGTGAAAGCCCGGCGTTCAAGCTGATGCATCTGCTTGAAGAGCGTGGCGCGGTCGTCTCCTACCATGACCCCTATGTTGCGGAGATCCCCGCTCTTCGGGAGCATGCCGATTACATCGGTCGCCGGTCGGTGCCGCTGACGGCGGAAACATTGCGCCAAATGGACGCCGCATTGATCGTCACCGACCATGATTGCGTCGATTTCCGTCTGATTGTCGAATCAACGGCCGTCGTTGTGGATACCCGCAACGCGACCCGGTCCGTCCGGCAGGGGCGCAACAATGTTTTCGACGCTTGAGCGCCAGGATTCTCGAAATTTCATGGTCGATGGCTGGTCGTGGTGAATCGGACAGCCGGATGGGCGTTTCCACCCAATCAGCGCAAGGATCGCTTCTATGTTTGACAAGCGTTGGGAAGAAGATGTGTACGGGAAGGGCCGACACCTGAATCGTTACCCGTTTGATGATGTCGTGTCCTTCATTTTCAACAATGTCCCCTCTCCAGCCAACCGACGGGCAATGTCTGTTCTTGAAGTCGGCTCCGGCGCTGGGAATAATCTCTGGTTCTTGTCACGGGAAGGATTCAGAACCTCTGGAATCGAGGGATCCGAGACGGCCGTCAAGGTGGCGAGGGAGCGGCTGGACGCTGAGAAGCTGGAAGCCGACATCCGTGTCGGGGACTTCACTGTCTTGCCCTGGGATGACGAGACCTTCGACATCGTGATTGATCGTGAGTCAATCACGCACAACACGCGTCGCGACATCGAGCGCGCCTTCGCCGAGGTTTATCGCACTCTCAAGCCAGGCGGTCTGTTTCTCTCCGTGCTTTTCAGCACCGAGCACGCTTCGGCGTCCCTTGGCGTGGACGAGGGGGATGGGTCCATCGCTGATTTCCGAGCTGGCTATTTTGCCGACATCGCCCGGACATTTTTTGCGTCTGGCAGCGACATCGACGCCTTCTTTACGAAGTTCCATATCGAGAAGAAGCTGGCAAGCCGCATGATCGACCAGGACGGCAACGCCGTATCGGCGACCTGGAAAGTTTGGGCCCGCAAGCCTTGATGCCGATGTTTTCGACGAACGACCGCATGGACCATGCGGGCGTTCGTCGACGGAGAGGTCAGGCATTCTCCCAATGAAGCCGGTATCCGGTTTCGAGGCTCTTCTTGATAAGCTGATGGGAACGTTTGATGTCGCGGCGATAACGTCGGGCTTCCAGGCCGTTCCACAGCTTCATCAGTTCGCCAATCCCAGTGAGTTGGAAAGCTTCGCCAAACAGACGATAAACGCACATGGCGGCAATGATGCGCCGCAGGCCAATGGCGTCCCCTGCCTTGGCGGTGACCATTGGGTCGCGGATGAAGACCGCGTCGACTTCGTGAAGGCGGGGAACAAAGGCGCGGTCGATGGTCGTCTGGGGCGACGCGAACAGCGATTCGCCGTAGCTGGTGGGGCCGGCGTTGGCGCCACGAAACACCATCTCGCTGCGGGCAAGTTGCAGGTCAAGCAAGCGGAAACCGTGTCGCTTCATGGCGGTGATCGTCTCACCCAGTCCCGGCTGGTCGACATAATGGCCGTGATCGCCGGTTTCCATCTGGACAAGCACGGTTTCGGACAGCCGCTCACTCAACCCTTCAACTATTTCCAGCTCGGTCCCTTGGGTATCGAGCTTAATCATGTGGGCGCCAGGGAAACGGGCCTGTTCGAGCGCGTTTTTCAGTGTGATGGTCTCGATGACGCTTTCATGGACAGGGAAAACATAGGAAGGGTTATCTATTTTCGGATAGGAAAAGAAGACAGCCGGGTCATTCTCGTCGATTGCCGGTTTGAGCAGCGAGGAGCCTGTCGGGCAGTTCAGCCGAAAAAAGGCGCGCGGACCGCCGGTTCCCGACAGCGCAGCCTTGAGAACGCGGAAACGCTGCGGATTCTGAGTCCGGCGCGATGCCTGGATGGCCAGATCCTTCGCCGCATCGGCGTCAGGTTCGACCAACAAATAGTCGAACTCGTCCGTATAAGGGATCCAGTGCGGCGGCAACCAGTGCGCCGCTCCGATGTCGACCGCGCCGAAAGCGACGTCCTTCAGAATGGAGGAAAAAATATTGTTCGGTCCCATATTTATTTTCTCCTGTAGATGGCTTGGAACGCCCAACGGGAACCTTCGTGCACGATGCCGCCGCGATGGGCGACGCGCGTTCCGTCGAAGACGGCGAAAGTTCCAGGATCTCCAGTCATAACCTTTTGGTTTTTCAGAATGAAGGCTTCCTCATTGGAGTTTTTGAGGATGTCATTGCCAAAATGTCCGATGCAGCGCATTTCTCTTGGCAGGCGAGAGAAGCAGATTCTTCCCAATTCAGTTCCGGTGATGAGGGACGTCATGTCGATCGTGCCGCCACGCTTTGGATCTTCCCGGACCTTGTCCAGAGCCCGGCCAGCGATCCAACTCAGCGTGCTGTCGTCGAGCGATGCGTCGAGAAGGGATGTCGCGCCGTTCTTCTCTGTTACGGTGCTCAGATAACAGAGCATCTTCGGGTATGGTGAATTCATGTCGAGGTGATAATAGGCGCTCGGCTCGGATTCATCGTCTCGCTGGTAGCGATTCTTCCACCAATCCAGATTGGGCATCGACAGCTCGAAAGCGCATCCTGAATATACATAGTTGGATCCCATGTAATTTGAGAGTCCATCACAAATATCTTTGGCGCCGAAAACGCTATTGAGAAGCAAATCTTGAGAAGGCTTCCAAAGATTTACCGACAGGTCTTCGCGATTTCGTTTCCCAGATTTGTAATTTTCAGAAAGCATAATTTTTTCAGAAACAACAGCGCTTTCAAGTATTTCAACGCTTTCTGATCCATATCTTCCAATAAAGAACCCTTTATTGAAGAGAGATTCTGAAATAGAATCAGCCTTCTGCGTGCACTCTGCATAAGAATATGTGCCGCGACGCGCAAATATATCATAATCTTCAGCGATGAGTTTTATCATCTCAGACTTCAATCTATCCGCGAAATCCGAGAAAATGTCAATATCGGCGTTTTTATCCTTAAGCTTTCCAAAAAGATCTTGAAGAGCTGGCCCGACACGTTCTTCAAGAAGATACTTCACATTGGTGCTCGGAAGAGCGGAACGGCGGCGAATTTCTTCCAACGCATGACTGAGGCGATCCGTCGCCTCTTTGATGGCAGGGTCCTCATCGAAACGGATTCCAGAAAAAGCCGGATGAGTCTCATAAGGAACTTTGGACAGCCCGAAGCTTTCGATCATTGCACGCCTCCATTTCCTGGATGCTGTATATTGAAGGAATGCATTTCCGCCAAACAGCATCTTGCAAGTGACTTTACATTACCCTTACGGATACCAGAGATGCCAATCTCTTGATAAAATTGACGCGCCTATGCACAGATTAAGAGATCAACGGAAATTTTTTCAATGTTCTCCAGTCGCACTTTTGGTCCGGCATGAGGATAGGCCTTTAGAGGATCAATTGGTTAAGGCCGGGTTCGCTGAACGGAAAAACGCTCCATCACATTGAAAAGACATCCTAGCCTGCCCCATCATACCATCCAAGGCTGTGAAACGGATGGGATAGTCGGTCAGTGTCTGCGGAGTTGGTCGATGGAGATGGCCGACTGGATGCCTCATCCAATCGGCCGCTTGGGCTTTCAGGTTGGATTTCAGACCAAGGGAACGGTGTTTCCGGCCCGTTTCCACTCGCTGACGTACCATTCGCAGTATTGGCGGTATCCGACCTCCAGCGTCCAGCGCGCCTTGAACCCTAGATCGCTCCAGGCTCGCTCGGTGGACAAGGTGCCGCGAATGGGCTTGTCCTCCGCGCGCGGTCGCTCCTCCAAGATCGCGGAAGGAATAACGTCGCGGACGATGCCTGCCAAGTCGGCGATGGTCCGCGCGTTGCCAAATGTCAGGTTGAAAGTGTTGTTGACGCCCTTAGGCAAGGCCAAGGCGCGGATCATGCCCTCAACCAGATCATGGATGTAGGTGAAATCCAGACGCCCGTCGCCGCCGCCTTCCAACAGCAACGGCTTGCCGGTCAGAGCGTTTTCAATGAAGGCCTGCGAGACGCGACCGCTGATGCAGCGCTCGCCATACAGCGCGCTTGGCCGCACGATCGTGATCTGGAGACCATAGGATTGACGGTAGGTGCGCAGCAGACGCTCACCCATGTACTTGGCGTTGGCGTAGATGCCCTTGGGCTGTGGCCGGACACTCTCGTCGACGCTGGGCGTCTCGAAATCCCCGTACACCGTGCTGGAACTGAGGAACATGATCTGGCAGTTCTTTTGTCCAGACAACCGGATCCATTCCAGCGTGTTGCGCAGCGTCAGGAGTTGCGTGTCGAAGCATAGGCCAGGGTCCTTGGCCGCCTCCACCGCGCTGGCGATTGCCGACAGGTGCACGATCTTTTCGGGGGCAAACTCGGTTAGGATCCGGTTCAGCTCCATGTAGATCCGGGCGTCGCAATTGGTCAGCGTGACGTTGTGCTCGCGCAGAAGACGGAAGCGATCAAGCAGGAAATTTTGATAAAGATGGAATTTGCCCGGGGAAATCTTGGCGTTGAAGACGTTGTCAGTGAGATTGTTGATCATCAGATTATCAATAATTATCACATTCGCCCCAGCCTTGCTCAGATCGAGAGCAAGATTATGGCCGATGAAACCGGCGCCGCCGATCAGGGCAACCCGTTTGCCCTTGATATGACTGATGACCGATTCGTAGCTGAAATCGACAACATCCTCTGACATACCAATCTCCATCCAATCTTTCGCAGATCCGTCTGCGTCGTGCGACCATCGTTTGTCGTAAGACAAGGCTTTGCGCCCCGCTCGACCACCCGGTCAAGTGTGTGGCGGTCTTTTTTCGTGGCTTCCGGCGGAGGCCGGGGGAGCCGTTGTCGTTCTTCCCGCGCCGGGGGTCCAATGAAAGGTGAACTGCTTGGCCACTGGCCGGAACCCGCTGCCGAGATACATGGCTGCGGAACTCCCGTTGGTGTCCTGCGTGCCCGCTCGGAGAACCTGGGCCGACGTGTCGGCCAGGGTCGCCAACGCACCCAGCAAGAGCGCCTTGCCCAATCCCTGGCCACGGCATTCCGGCGTGACTGCGACCAGATCCACGATGCCGACGGATTGCTGGCGCAGCAGAAGCAGAAAGCCGCCAACCCTTCCGGTGGCGGTTCGGATGACAAGGATATGGTCGGCCCGCCCAGCGAAGGCGTTGCGGACCCATTGCTCCTTGATCCGATCCCCGACCGATCGCGGGATATCCGCATCCTGATGGTAACGGTCCCAGGTGAAGGAACCGCGTGCGATCATCGCGCAGTCCTCAAGGTCACTGGCTCGCGCCAGTTCGACTGACCGGGGAAAGGCCGCTGGTGTTGGCGGAACAACCGCCTCGTAGGTGATGAGAGTCTCGACCTGCCGGAAGCCGACCATCCGCAGCGGCTCTACAACCAAGCTGCCCTCTGGCAGGCGGCAGAACATGAGGCGCACTCCCGCCTGCTCCGCCCGCCCTACAAGGCTGTGCAGCGCGTCCTGGGTGACGTCCGATGGAACATTAAGACGCCACACCGTGCCATTCAGGAACGCGGAATCGAAATCCTCAACCCGGGCAGTCAGCCCAATGTCAGTTGCGGACACGACGAATGGCATCCTTCATGGCCCGTCCAATTCGCTGGGCGTCGTCGATGGTTACATGAGGGCCGACCGGCAGGGCGATGGACTGCGCGGCGATCCATTCTGCTACAGGGAACTGACCAGTCTTGTAACCGTATTTTTCCCGGTAATAGGTGAACAGGGGAACCGCGTTCGGATAGTGGATGCTGGTTCCAATGCCTTGCGTCTTGAGATCGGCCGCCACCGCGTCCCGGTCGATGCTGCCGTCGCGCGGGAGAACCGCCGTCAGGCAGTAATGCGACGACACCGCCTTGCCCTTGCGGTCTGGGAACACGGACAACTCGGCGATGCTGCTCAACTCGTTGGCCAGCGTCTGGAAGTTCTCTGTCCGCCGCGCCTGGAAACCGTCCAGCTTGTCCATTTGGCAAAGACCGACAGCGGCTTCCGCTTCGTTCATCCGGTAATTAAAGCCGAGCGCCGTCACATCGTAGAAACCGGGTTTGGCCCGTTCTCCGAGCGGTTTGTCGTAGCCGAAAGCACGGCATTGGCGCAGGCGGGCGGCCAGTTCTGGATCCCGGGTCGTCACCATGCCGCCTTCGATGCTGGTCATGTGCTTGACCGGGTAGAAGGAGAAGCTGCCGCCTTCCGACAGGGCGCCCGCCTTGACGCCGCCATAATGGCCATCGAGCGCGAGGGCGCAGTCCTCGAACAGACGGAAATCATGCCGGGCGGCCAACCCCGAAATGCGGTCCATCTCGCAAGGCAGGCCGAGATAATGGACGACGAACGCCGCGTCGAGGGTCGGAGCGACCGTTTCGAGAAGATCCGGGTCTATGTTGCCAGTGTCGGCCTCGACATCAACGAACACCGGCTCCGCCCCCATCAACTCGACAACATGGGCGGTGGCGACATGGGTCATCGCTGGAACGGCGACCCGACGGCCTTTGCCGATGCCGTTGACGAAAAGCAGAAGGTGCAGGCCTGCGGTGCAGGAGGAAACCGAGACGGCATGCGGCACGCCAGCGCGCTCGGCGAATCGCTCCTCGAACTGGTGGGTCGCTGGGCCATGGACGAGCGTGCCGCTGGCCAGAACCTTGGCGACGGCCCTTGCCTCGGCATCGTCGAGTTGCGGCCGCCCGAATGGAATCGTCTGAGTCATGAAGGATGGCCTCCCGGTGCGGATGCTAAAGTAGGCGGGGGACGGAAACGGTTCGGCCAAATTGGATGGACTCCCACAAGGCGAGGCAGGCGCTCATCACCTGGAACACGTCCTGGGCGCCGACAATCGGCTCGCGTCCCTCACGGATGGCGGCGACGAAGTCCGGGAGAAGGTCGCCCTTCAGCATCCCGGGATAGGGCGTGGTCACGGCCACCTCGTCGGCGGGGTCGTCGCTGGAAAACAACTTGCCGTCTGGGGCGTCGTTGATGAAGGTGAGACGCGTGCCGTAGAGGTTCAGCGCGTGGAATTTCGGCCGCTGGGGGCCGAAGGTGGTCAGGGTCTTAGCCAGAGCGCCTTCGGAAAAGCGCAGCAATCCCACGATTGTGTCGTCAAAACGATATGCGCTGTTCCGGGTCAGGATTTTGTTCGACATGCCGGAGACCTCGGTGATCTCCTGCCCCATGATCCAGCGCATCAGATCGATCAGATGGATGCCGCCACCGTAAGCGACGCAATAGAACCCCATCTTGCCGCGCCAGCCCTCGGTGATCTTCCACAGGATGTTGTGGATGTAATCGCCTTCCAAATAGAAGATCTCGCCAAACTCGCCAGCCTTGACCATGTCGCGGATCTGGATGAAGCGCGGGCTGCGGCGCAGGATCAGGTTCGAGGTGATCAGCTTGCCGCTGTCCTGCTGGGCTCGCAAGACGGCATCCATTTCGGCCCGACCCAAGGCGACCGGTTTTTCCACCATGACGTGTTTGCCATTGCGGAAGGCGCGGATCGCCTGCTCGGCATGGCCATCGTCATAGGAGCAGATCGACACGACGTCGATGTCGGGGTCATCCACCACCGACTGCCAGTCAGTGTGTCGTCGGGCGATACCGTGGCGATCAGAAACCTCGGCCAACTTAACCGGGTCGATGTCGCACGCCGAAACGACCTCGCATCCCGGAATGGCTTGATAGGATAGCACATGCTGCTCTCCCACACCGAGACCGATGACGCCTGCGCGGACGCGGGCGGGCGGATGGGACGTGTCGTTCGACGTATCGTTCATGGCCCAAGGATCATGGGGTGGCTGAAACCGTCACGTCGGCAGGGGAAGACGCGGTGTTCGAGAGTGTCGTCATACTCCAAAAACACGGCGCAGATCCACTGTTTCTCCATCTGTGGAAACGTTCGGGTTTTGCCGCTATCGTCCAGCTTCTCCGTCATGTTCGGAACATTCCATGCAGATCGACGCCAAGTCCCCGCCCCGCCGATTCATCGTCAAGGGGCGGCTCTTGTCCCATATGGCGGACATTGCCCTTGAACCAGACGAACTGGTGACGTTCGTGGCTGGCGATACCCAGTATGACGTGGCGCGTAAAGAATGGGGCTATTACGCCACGCCATCTCTCAACCAAAGGCTGCCAAATCATGGGTTGCGCCCGGTTCTGGTCCGCTCTCCAGAAGGAACCGCCTACGTCCTGCTCGTCACTCGCGGGTGCGAGGCGTCTTTCCGGGCTTATCTGGCGGAGGAAGGGCATCGGATACTCGGCTGGCTGGACGAAGAGGCGACCCTGACGGGGCTGGACGGTCGGACGGAGACTGACGCCTCTGGACGGGAGGGAAACTGCCTGCTGTGCGGCCATGCGAATCATGACCATGTGGCCAGCTTCACCGATCGACCGACCGGGGAAACTGATTTTGGCCTTTTCCCCTACCGGCGTTCATTGTGGCGCTGCCGTGGATGTGGGCATGTGGTGAATCGGCACGCCATGGACCTGTCGGCGCTTTACCGTGGGGATTATTGGGAACGGACCTATGGAACGGGCGTGCGGGCGACGTTCGACCGGATCATGGCTCTGCCGCCCGAACGCTCCGACAACCGGGGGCGGGTCGCCCGGATTCTTGAGTATTGGAACAATTCGGGCGCCACGGCCCCCAGAACGCTGCTGGATGTGGGATCGGGGCTGGCCGTGTTCCCAGCGGCGATGCGGGAGGCTGGATGGGAGTGCGCCGCCCTTGATCCCGATCCAGTCGCTGGTCGCCATGCCCAGAGCGTCGCCAGAGTCGAGCCGATCACCGAGGATTTTCTAGCGCTGCCGCCAAAGCGGCGCTTTGGGCTAATCACCCTCAACAAGGTGCTCGAACATGTGCCGGGTTCGATGATGATCGAGATGCTGGTCCAGGCCGGTCGGCTTCTGGAACCGGGAGGCGTGATCTATGTTGAGCTTCCCGACGGCGAGGCCGCGTTGCGTGACAGCCCCGAGCGGGAGGAGTTCTTTATAGAGCATTTGTGCGCGTTCAGCGCGGCGTCCTTCAGCTTGCTGATCGCCCGTGCCGGGTTGGCGCTCGACCGGCTGGAACGGGTGCGGGAGCCGAGCGGGAAGTACACCCTGCGGG